>CM001167.1:2371118-2681458 GCA_000212915.1 Bacteroides coprosuis DSM 18011 | reverse complement strand
TTGATCTTAACAAACCATCACTGTGGGTATGGTTCAATACAAATGTTGAGTAGTGTTGAGCATGATTATTTAACAGATGGTTTTTGGGCAAAAAACAGAGGTGAAGAACTACCAGTACCTGGATTGACTTTTGTTTTTGTAGAAAGAATAGTTGATGTTACTGATGTAGTCAATGAGAAGATAAAGAAAGGCGAAATTTCTGAAAATGCTTCTTTTACTCCTCAAGCATTAAATAAAATTGCTGATGAGTTATACAAAAAGAGTGATTTATATAATAAGAGTGGAATCTCTGTTCAATTATTACCATTCTTTGCAGGGAATAAATTCTATATGTTCTATAAAAAGACTTATTCAGATGTACGTATGGTAGCTGCACCACCTTCTTCTGTTGGTAAATTTGGTGGCGAAACTGATAACTGGACATGGCCACGTCATACAGGAGATTTCTCAATGTTCCGTATTTACGCTGATGCTAAAGGTGAACCAGCCGATTATGATGCAAGTAATAAACCTCTTCAAACTAAAAAACACTTAGCAATCTCTATTAAAGGATTAGAAGAAGGAGATTATGCTATGATTATGGGCTTCCCTGGCAGTACAAGTCGTTACTTAACTGTATCAGAAGTAGAAGAGAGAATGGAGGCTTCTAATGAGCCTAGAATTACAATTAGAGGTGCACGCCAAGATGTATTGAAAAAAGAGATGAATGCTAGCGATAAAATTCGTATCCAATATGCCAATAAATATGCTGGCTCTTCCAATTATTGGAAGAACTCGATTGGTATGAATAAGGCAATCATTGACAATGATGTACTAGGAGACAAAGCCAAACAAGAAGCACAGTTTGCACAATTTGCTAAAGAAAAAGGGCATGTAGATTATCAAAATGTAGTAACTAAGATCAATCATGTTGTAGAGCAAGAAAAGCCTATCGTATATCAGATGACAGTTCTTGTAGAATCATTCTTTAGTGGTGTTGAGTTTATCAGCCCTTCTTTTGTTTTCCAAGATTTAAGAAAAGCTCTTGAAGAAAAAGACAATCAAAGTGTAGATAGCTTAAAGTCACAAATTCGTGAAACATATGAAGCAATTCACAATAAAGATTATGATCATGAAGTAGACCGTAAAGTAGCTAAAGTCCTTTTCCCTCTTTACAAAGACTTGATAGAGGAATCTCTTCGTCCTGATATCTTTAAATTTATAGAAGAAAAGTATAAAGGTGATTTTGATAAATTTATTGATGAAATGTATGATAATTCAATCATGGCATCGAAAGATAATTTAGAGAAATTCTTATCTAAACCATCTATAAAGGCACTAGATAAAGATTTATCATTACGTTATTCTCAATCGGTGATTGATAAATACATTAATCTATCAGCTGCTGTTTCTACTTTCTCTGATGAAAAAGATCTTCTACATAAAACATATGTTAGAGGTTTATCAGAAATGAAATTACCAAAACCATCTTACCCTGATGCAAACTTTACCATTCGCTTAACGTATGGCAATGTGAAATCGTATAGTCCTAAAGATGGCGTTTTCTACAACTACTATACAACAACAAAAGGTATTCTTGAAAAAGAAAATCCAGAAGATAGAGAATTTGTAGTACCTGGAAAACTGAAAGAACTGATCGTAAATAATGATTATGAAAGATATGCTCTTCCAAATGGGGATATGCCTGTGTGCTTCCTAACTACCAATGATATAACAGGAGGTAACTCTGGTAGCCCTGTATTAAATGCTCATGGAGAATTAATTGGTACTGCATTTGATGGAAACTGGGAATCATTAAGTGGTGATATCAATTTTGATGATGATTTACAGCGTTGTATTAATTTAGATGTTAGATATATTCTATTTATTCTAGAGAAACTAGGAGATGTGGGTTATCTGATAGATGAAATGACAATTGTTGAGTAATATTTTATACCTTAGAGGGTTAGAGGCGATGGCTTCTAACCTTTTTTTTTATTTCTTATAAAAACTAAACTATGACAAAAAGAAAACTATTAGTTGCACTCCTGTCTATATGCTCTGTGGGAGCGTGGGCAGATGAAGGAATGTGGCTGTTACCTGATCTTAAAACTCAGAATGCGGCTACAATGTTAGAATTAGGTTTGGAAATACCTATTAATGATGTTTATGATGATTCTGCTATATCTTTAAAGGATGCTGTGGTTCATTTTGGACGAGGTTGTACAGGAGAAGTAATTTCTTCAAAAGGTCTTGTCTTAACCAATCATCATTGTGGATATGGCGCTATCCAAAAATTAAGTAGTGTTGAGCATGATTACCTTACAGATGGTTATTGGGCAAAAAATCAATCGGAAGAGCTTCCTTGCGAAGGTTTGACGATTACTTTTATAGATAAAATTTTAGATGTTACTCCTTTTGTAGAGTCTGAGCTCGCTAAAAACGAACAAGAGCGTAATCAAAATTTCTTATCTACCTCATTCTTAAATTCATTAGCTACTAAATTTGCTAAGGAAAATAAAATAAATGTAACTCCTTTTACTGAGATAGAATTAAGACCTTTTTATGGTGGCAATAGATATATGTTGTTTATTAAAACCGTCCATAAAGATATTCGAATAGTAGGAACACCTCCTTCTTCAATAGGAAAATATGGTGCTGATTCAGATAACTGGATGTGGCCTCGTCATACGGGGGATTTCTCGATGTTCCGTATTTATGCAAAAGCCGATGGATCTCCTGCGGAATATTCTGAATCAAATGTTCCCTTAACTCCCAAAAAACACTTATCAATTAGCTTAAAAGGCTTAGAAGAAGATCAGTTTGCTTTCTTGATGGGTTTTCCGGGTAGAAACTGGAGATATATGATCTCCGACGAAGTAGAAGAACGTATGGAAACTACTAACTATCTACGAAAAACAGTTAGAGGCAAACGTCTTGCAGCTTTAATGAGCGAAATGCAAAAAGATGATGCTGTACGTATACACTACGCAAGTAAGTATGCTGGCTCAGCTAACTATTGGAAGAATGCCATAGGTATGAATGAAGGTCTTATTAGACTAAAAGTGATTGATACAAAAAAAGCTCAACAAGAAGAACTTCTTGCTTATGGTAAGAAAATAGGAGATAGTAGCTACCAAAAAGCATTTGATGATATTAAATCTATTGTTTCTCAAAGAAGAGATGCTAAACTGCATAGCGAAGCTCTTTCAGAGTGCTTCATAGGAGGCTTAGATGTTACTCATATACCCTCTACAAAAGATTTGCTTGAGGATCTAAGTAATAAAAAGAAAAAGGCAATAAAGGAAGAAGTATCAGACTTAACAGTCAAAGTACAAAAATACTTTAAAGAGGTTCCTTATCCGTTGGTTGAAAAGAATGTGTTAAAAGAATTAATAGCTATTTATAAGGAAATAATCCCAGAAAATCAGCAGATAGATATTTTGACTTCACGCGATGTAAAATACAAAGGAGATAATGAAGCTTTAGTAAATGACATCTTTACTCATTCAATATTTAGTAATGAAGCCAATTTTAAGGTTTTTGCAGATAAGCCCTCTTTAGTACAATTAGAAAATGATCCTTTAATACGCTTTAAGAATCAAGTGTCTGAAAAGATCAGTGAGTGTAAAGAAGAAATGAAGCACGCTAACTTAGCGTATGATTTAGCTCACAAAGTTTGGGTTGGAGGAATGATGAAACTTCGTCAGGAAAATCATATTCCTATTTATCCTGATGCTAACTCAACAATACGTTTGACATATGGTAAAACACGAGGCTATGAACCAGCTGATGGTAAATGGTATGGATCATACACAACTTTAAAAGGAGTTATGGAAAAAGAAGATCCTACTAACTGGGAGTTCGTAGTACCTGCAAAGTTGAAAGAGCTATATGAAGCACAAGACTATGGTAGATATGCTAATTCTAAAGGAGAAATGCCTGTTTGCTTTATTATCGATACGGATAACACAGGAGGTAACTCTGGTAGCCCCGTAATGAATGGTAAAGGCGAATTAGTAGGTGTTGGCTTTGATAGAAATTATGAAGGCCTAACTGGAGATATTGCTTTCAGACCATCTTCTCAACGTGCTGCAACTGTTGATATTCGTTATGTTTTATTTATAGTAGATAAGTTTGCTGGGGCAAAACACATTATAGATGAATTAACAATCGTTGAATAGATTTGTGCATTCCTGCAAAAGCTATG
Organism: Bacteroides coprosuis DSM 18011; assembly: GCA_000212915.1. Taxonomy (NCBI): domain Bacteria; kingdom Pseudomonadati; phylum Bacteroidota; class Bacteroidia; order Bacteroidales; family Bacteroidaceae; genus Bacteroides; species Bacteroides coprosuis. Next base: position 2,677,269 of record CM001167.1, on the reverse strand, counting down.
GTGAACAAAGTATTTATTTCTGTGTTCTATATTGTAGTTTTTGCAGGAATTGCAATTCTAATGAAACATTGTAAACAGTAAAACTTAAGGATATGGAAAAATTTAATGAATTAATCAAATCAGATAGCCCCGTATTAATCGACTTTTTTGCAGAATGGTGTGGTCCTTGTAAAGCCATGATGCCAGTATTAGAAAAAGTAAAAGCTAGTATTGGAGAAAAAGCCAGAATCGTTAAAATTGATGTTGATAAATTTAATGAATTGGCACTGGAATACCATGTGCAAACTGTTCCAACCTTCATAATATTTAAAAATGGCGAATCACTGTGGAGACACTCGGGAATGATACCTGAGAAAGAGCTTAAAGCCATGATTGAACAATATATGTAATTCTTATAATGATGAAAAAATATTTAGCTTTAGTAGCCCTTGTTATACTAGGTGTAACAAGTTTTGCTTTCACAAAATCTTCTGCTATAGATGATGTTGATTCTACGGAACTGACAGATGCTAAGCCCAATAAAGTGAAGCAAATGGATAAGGATATGTTCCTTTCAGAAGTATTTGACTATAAAAATTCCAAAGAATGGGATTTTAAAGGAGATAAACCAGCAGTTATTGATTTGTATGCAGATTGGTGTGCTCCTTGTAGAATGATTGCTCCTATTATAAAAAATCTAGCAGAAGAATATGATGGAAAGGTAACCTTCTATAAAATAAATGTTGATAAAGAAAAAGAACTAGCTGCTTTGTTTAATGTAACAAGTATTCCTCTATTGGTGTTTATACCTAAGGACGGTCAACCTCAATTATTGCCAGGAGCCGCAGATAAAGCAACTTATAAAAAAGCAATAGACGAGTTTTTACTAAAATAACGTTATCCTATGATTGATTAAATTATGCGTTATTAAATTTAGATTATATAAATAGTGCAAAAGAGGGTGTCCCATAAGGGATACTCTCTTTTTTTACTTATAAATGTCTAGTCCTAACATAGCGTTACACTATACTCAAAACCATTATGAAAAGTAAAGAAAGACCGTATGTTAGGCGTAGTCAAAAAGACTATAGTATGCCCTTTAAATTATCCGTAGTCCAGGAATATGAAGAAACCGATATCTCTTATAGCGCTTTAAGTCGAAAATATAGAATACAAGGTAGTGATACTATCCGTCAGTGGGTAATCAAATATGGCAGTACAGATGTTATATATAAAACATCCTACCCTATGAATAAACCCAAAGACCTAAAAATCGTTGAGCTCGAAGCTCAAATAGAGACGCTCAAGCGTAAAAACAACCGATTGGAGCATGAGTTAGAGAATAGAGATCACAAAGCTGCTATCTTAGATATTCTTATTGATATAGCAGAGAAAGAGTATAAAATCAAGATACGAAAAAACTCCTCCCCCGAGCAGCCGACAGATACAAAGAAGTAGAGGGCCTATCTCTTACTCAAATTTGTGTGCTACTCGGGATCAATAGGCAGTTTTATTATCGAAGGAAGTGGAGTGAAAGGAAAAATAAACAAAAAGCTGAAAAAGTAATTCAAGTCGTTCAGCAGTTACGTAGGGATATGCCTAGGTTAGGTGGTAGAAAACTGTATCACCTGCTTTATGATAATCTACGAGAGCTTGGTGTGGGACGAGATAAACTATTTACTATACTTAGAGCAAACCAGTTACTAGTTACACCTAAACGCTCTCATAAGCGAACTACTAATTCTTTTCACCGCTTTAAAAAGCATAAAAACTTAATAGAAAATATAGAACTCGTAGCTCCCGAGCAGGTATGGGTCAGTGATATTACCTATGTGTCTTCGGCTAAGCACCATTACTATTTAGCTCTTATTACGGATGCTTATTCTAAGAAAATAGTAGGTTATGATCTCTCTGAGAGTTTAAGCACAAAAGGAAGTCTTAGAGCACTAAGAATGGCTAATAAAAGCCGGATATATACTGAGATGGAGCTAATTCACCACTCTGACAGAGGTATTCAATATTGTTCGGATAGCTACCAGAAGCAGTTAAAAAAGTATCGCATAAATGTAGCATGACAGAAAGTTATGATCCCTATGCAAATGCTGTAGCAGAAAGAGTCAATGGTATCTTAAAGGATGAATTCAGTATAAGTGAGTATAATCTAAGCTTGAAGGATATGCAGAGACTTATTAAAGACACTATCCGTATCTATAATGAGAAAAGGCCACATGCTTCTTGTGGGTATAACACTCCTGATTTTATGCATCGACAGAATAAAATAAAAATTAAAACTTATAAAAAAGTCCAAGCAAATCATGTTGCTCGGACTTAATATACTATTTTTAAAACGTTATTAACTGTAACGCTTTTTTAGGACGGGACAAAATATGATATTTCTTTTATATTCTATTATTTTAAGAGAAAATAAATAGTTATGATTCATCAGAGAGAATTTCGTCTAAAAGCAAGGTCTAGGGGGTTTCATTATATCACATCAGAAGTATTGGAACAGTTACCATCATTACCTGATGTGGGTATGCTAAACCTCTTTATCAAGCATACCTCAGCTGGATTGACAATTAATGAAAATGCAGATCCTAGTGTACTTGATGATTTAAATAGTATTTTCAATCGTTTAGTTAAAGATGGAGAATCTTACTATATACACAGTTACGAAGGAAGTGATGATATGTCTGCTCATGCAAAAACAGTCTTAGTAGGTACCAGTTTAAATATTCCTATAACTAATGGCCAGTTAAACTTGGGTACTTGGCAAGGAATCTATCTTTGCGAGTTTAGAGACTATGGCGGTCCACGCTCTCTAATAGCAACAGTGATAGGATAGAAAACAAGAAGAGGCTGCTAGATGATTTATATTAGCAGCCTCTTTTCGTTTCATATTATAAAGTTTGGAGTTTAAGCAAAAGCTTTAATTAGTCCAAACTGAGTAATCAGTTGAGATATCAAGGTGATTATGGCAAATAGTAATATAAAATAGACTAAGAATTTTCCTCCAAAGACACGATAAGGAGCATCTGGAAATTTCTTTCGTGATTTTAATACCATTAATGCTGGTACTATGATAGACCATATAGCTGCTGCAAAACCAACATAGCTAATCGCAATTACAAATCCGTAAGGGAATAGAAAAGAAGCAACTAAAGGAGGTAGAAATGTAATGCTAGCCGTTTTTAATCTACCTAGTCGTGTATCTTTTATATTAAATAAGTCGGCTAAATAGTCGAATAAACCTAGTGAAGCGCCCAAAAAGGAACTAATAATAGCTACGTACGTGAAGAAATTAATAAGTTGTTTCAATAAATCAATTGTTACATAGCTACTTAGTGTATTAATCATTGCTTGTACATTGTCTTCTGCAGAATTTATGGATATAAATTCAGACCTAGATAAGTTTCCCTGCACTGAGGTAAGCCAGAGAGTATAGACAATAAATGCAATAAGAGATCCCCATATAATACTCTTTTGAATGGTCTTAGCATCTTTTTGGTAATACAACACCATGCTGGGTGCAGTACCATGAAAGCAGAATGAGGTTACGCAGACAGGCAATGCAAATATAAAATATTTCCAATAACTGTCTTCAGAACTTGCTCCTTCGATTACGCCAGGAGTATTACTTAAAAAATCAATATTAATATGTCCTAGTAATCCTGTAATCATGCCTATAAAGCTAATTACCATGGCGATGATAAGAATAGTTGAGGCTCTGTCTATTGCTTTTGTAGAGATCCATACACAAAAAGCAAGTACCATGCAAAATAGAAAACCTCCTAGAGGTTGATAGGGAGTAGTATTACCCATAACAGACTCCATAATATTTGTTGTAATGCTGCCACCTACAGTGATATAAGCATAAACTAGGGTATAAAGAACAAAGGTTATGGTTACTCCAGTAATGATGTTCCATTTTTTGCCTAATAAATCCTTCACCATAGTATCAAAGCTCGCTCCGTGCGGGTAATGAAGATTGGCTTCGACCAACATTAAACCTGAGCATAGCATACAAAAACAAGAATAGATTAAAACAAACAAGGAACGATAATACCATAGACCAGATGTTGCGATAGGTATAGCAACCATACCTCCTCCAATTAGTGTACCCGCAATAATCATTGTCCCTCCTAAAAGGGAGGGAGTCTTAGTGTGTTTGTTTTGTGTCATTTTTACTTTAATTAAGGTGGGCAAAAATACGACTTTAAAATTGAGGATGCAATAAATACTTGAATCTCCTTAGGTAAAAGCTATGTCGGGTTTTAAGATTTTAATAAGATGAAGTGAGGCGATTGGAGAAATAGAAATATTGGCACTCGAAAAAAAATGCTTACTTTTGCATAAAATATTAATATAGATGTCAAAAGTTAAGGGTTTTAGAAAACTCTATTTGGGAATCTTGAAGAAAATGAAATTTCTTCCTCCTCATAAGTGCGTAAAATATTATTACGAATATTATACGAGTCAAAAGTATAATGATAAGAATCCTATCCGATTCAATGAGAAAATTCATTGGTATAAAACTCACTATCATCCAGCTATTTTGAATCAGCTCGTTGATAAATATGCAGTCAGAGAATATGTAAAAGAAAAAATAGGAGAGCAATATCTTAATGCCTGTCTAGGAATATATGAGGATATTAATGATATTGATTTTGATGCTTTACCAGATCAGTTTGTTATAAAAGGAGTACATGGATATGGCTTTAATTTAATAGTTTCTGATAAGTCTAAACTGAATGTAAGGAAGGCTAAATTGAAGCTATATAAATGGAAAAGACGTAATCAATATTATCGAGGTGGTTTAGAATGGGCTTATAAAGATGTTAAACCTAGATTCTTGGTCGATAAATTTATGGCTGAAGCAGCTCGTGGCTCACTAACCGATTATAAATTTTACTGCTTTAATGGTAAACCTAAGTTTTTGGAAGTTCATTTAGATAGAAGAGAAGATCATAAATCAGGTTTTTTTGATTTGGATTTTAAGTTGTTACCTTTCAGAGATGTAGATGAATCTATGTGGATTCAATCGCCAATTACTAAACCTACTAATTTTGACGAAATGGTACACCTTGCTGAGGTTTTAGCAGACCGCTTTCCATTTGTGCGTGTAGATTTTTATTCTATTAATGGTAAAACTATTTTTGGGGAAATGACTTTTTATCCAGGAGATGGTAGATACGAGTTTATTCCTGATGAGTATAATTACAAGTTAGGAGAAATGTTTGTACTTCCTAAGCTTCCAAAAGGTGAGACAGAAATAACAGAATATTAAAATCTGGGTATGTGGCTAACTTGGATTGGCTAAATAAAGATTAGTGCATAGGATAGTTTAATAAATAAATAGAGAGGTTACCTTGATTTGGGGTAACCTCTTTTTCTTTGAAAGAGCTCTATTCTGACACCGACAAGACAACGACATATCGGTGTCAAAGTATTGTCATGTCGGTGTCATGATACAAACTGGGGTCTGTAAAACAGGGCTTTGTATTGTATAACTATAAATTATCTTATAGTGGAATATATTCTACGAATGCTTCCATTGCTTCATACGAAGCAAGTCCTAAATTGTCATATAAAGCAGCAGTACCTCTGTTTCTATCTTCACTACGTTGCCAGAACAAACGTTCATCATTACCTAAGAAAGGAGCACTTTCCATCTGAGATTGATGTTTAAGAATAGAGTTACGTTTCGCTCTTAGCTCTTCAGGGCTAATCGGTACAACCATTTCAATGTTTTCAATTTCCCATTCAGCCCAAGCGCCACGATACATCCAAATGCGGCAATCATCTAGCCATTTAGCTCCTGCTTGTTTTTCTAAGTCAATAGCAGCTAATACTGTATCGGTACATACTTTGTGAGTTCCGTGTGGATCAGCAAGGTCACCAGCTACAAAAATTTGATGAGGTTTTACTTCTTGAAGTAAGGCACGAACAATCTCAACATCTTTTTCACCTAGAGGGTTCTTTTGAATTCTACCTGTTTCATAGAAAGGTAGATCTAAGAAGTGGCATCTGTTTAGAGGAATATTATTGTATGTACATGCTGTACGTGCTTCACCACGACGGATTAGTCCTTTGATTGTTAATACATCTCTGGTATCTATATCTCCATCTTTTTTATTGTGTAGGAATTCACGAATCTCTTTGTACTTATCATTAATAACTTCATCTTTACTTTTGTTGAAGATTTGGTTGAAGCCATTGATGAAATGTAAGAAACGTACTACTTCATCATCACCTACAGCAATGTTTCCAGAAGTTTGGTAAGCTACGTGTACTTCGTGGTTTTGTTCTACTAAACGGCGGATAGTTCCTCCCATAGAAATAACATCATCATCAGGGTGTGGTGAGAATACTACAACACGTTTAGGGTATGGTTTCGCTCTTTCTGGGCGATAAGTATCATCTGCGTTTGGTTTGCCTCCTGGCCATCCAGTAATTGTTCTCTGTAAATCATTAAATATTTTAATGTTTGCATTATAGGCAGAACCATAAAGAGCAAGAAGCTCACTTAAGCCATTTTCGTTATAATCCTTATTGGTTAGTTTAAGAATTGGTTTGTTTATTAATTGGCAAAGCCATACAATAGCGCTACGCACTAGTTTGTCATTCCAATCACATGATGTTACTAACCATGGGTGTTTGATACGTGTTAGTTTGTCTGCAGCAAGTAAATCAATTACTACACGTGTATTGCTATGAGTTTGTAAGAATGTTGCAGGAATAACATCAGATACTTCACCTTCTACAGATTTTTTAATAATATCTGCTTTTTCATCTCCCCAAGCAACTAAATAGATTTTACTAGAATCTAGTATGGTTTCTATACCCATTGTAATAGAGCTAATAGGTGTTTTTTCCACACCACCAAATATCTTTGATGCTTCATCATGAGATGTGCTATCTAATAAAATAAGGCGAGTAGTTGAGTTTAGGCGTGAACCTGGTTCGTTAAATGCGATATTACCTAATCTACCAATTCCTAAAAGAGTAATATCTATTCCACCTACTTCTTGAATTTTTTGTTCGTATTGAGCACAATGTTCAAATATTAGGTCTTTTTCAATTGTTCCATTAGGTGAGTAGATGTTTGCTGGATTAATATCTACATGATCCAAGAACATCTCTTTCAATTCATTTAAATTACTATTAATAGCATCTGATGCTAATGGATAGTATTCGTATAAATTAAAAACAATAACATTTTGGAAGCTTAGACCTTCTTCTTTGTGCATTTTTATTAATGCTTGGAATATGCTGCGAGGTGTGTCACCACCAGTCAAAGCTAAAACGCAATTGCGGCCAGTTTTCTGTTTGTCACGAATTGTTTGTGCAATATCACAAGCAATTTTATTGGCTCCTTCTTCGAAGGATTCAAAAATGTCTGTAGGTAGCTTTTCTAATCTAGTTAGGACAGATTTCTCAAAAGCATTTTCTGGACGGTAGTATTTCGGAGATACACGGTTCAGAGTTATTTGAGAACTTAAGTTAGTTTTCATAAATTCTATAATAAAGTATTGTTAGATTTGATTACTATGTAATGTTAGTATCACAAAGATACTAAAGTTGTTTATGAATAGAACTACCTAGAAATAGGTATTGTTGAGGGTTCTATCTTTTTTTAACAATTATTTGATTTAAAGATTCTTAATGAATTGAAAGGAGTCTGAATCTTTCCATACGGGAAAATTTTCTCTAAAGGTTGATAACGAATATTTAGACAAATTAACAGTTTGGTATTCTTCTTTGTTTTCCTCTATTGTGCTCATTGTTCGACCTTTAGCATCGAATAGAATACTTTTACCATTATATATTAATTGATTACCATCAATGCCTATTCTGTTAACTCCACATACAAAGGATTGATTTTCAAGCGCTCTGGCTTTTAATAATGAGTCCCAAACATCAATCCTACTTTTAGGCCAGCTAGCAGAGTAGATTAATAAATCATACTCGTTATTAACATTTCGGCTCCAAACAGGAAAGCGTAAATCATAACAGATTTGAGGGCAGATATTCCACCCTTTGTAATGTATGATTATTTTACTTTTGCCTGCGGTATAATTATCGATTTCACCACTTAGTCGGAAGAGATGTTTTTTATCGTAATGATAAACTTTTTGTTTAGGAGTAATGAATAAAAAACGGTTGTAAAAAGATGGCTCTTCCTCTATTATTATGCTACCTGCTATGGCAAATCCATTGTCAGTAGCCATCTTTTTTAAAAACTGTATAGTAAGCCCATTCATAGGCTCGGCAAACTCTTTGCTTTTCTCTGTAAAACCTGTGGTAAACATTTCAGGAAGGACTACTAAGTCTGTTTGTCCTTTTAGTTTTAGAAATAGTTTTGAGAGATAATTGAGGTTCGCTTGTCTATCTAGCCAAGCTATATCCATTTGCACCAGAGTGAGCCTTAGATTTTCCATATTATCTATAGAACAAACTTCTCAGGGTTTTTCCCTTTAAAATCCTTAAAAAAGTCTTTGATGATCGGCATATCCTTTTCAATATCACCTGATGGTATAAATCTTTTTCCTATTTGGATTGTCTTTGTTCCATAATCGAGTCCTACTAAAATAATAGGTACGTTGGCGCCTTTTGCTATAAAATAAAATCCCTTTTTCCAGTTCGTATTTGCTTTTCTTGTGCCTTCGGGTGTGATTGCTAGATTAAAATAATCTGTTGAGGCAAATTTTTGGCTCATCTGATCTACTAGTGATGTATTTTTACTTCTATTTACAGGGATACCGCCAATAGCTTTAAAAAGAAGGCCTAAGGGGAAAATAAACCATTCTTTTTTCATCATAAAAGAAGCTTTTCTATTGTATGCAGCATAAAATATTTTACCCATCAATAAATCCCAATTGGAAGTGTGTGGGGCAACACAAATAACACATTTATCAGGAATCTCTACATCAAAAATAGCCTTCCAGCCCAAAAGACGATCAAAAATAAATTTAAAAAACTTTTGTTTCATATTTAAAAATTAGTTCACCGAAGTATATAAAAAATGAGGTTAGAAATATCTTAAAATCAATTAATATACCTCTAACCTCATTAATAAGTTTATAATTGTTAGCTAAGAGCTACAATATCAGCAATAATTTGACTTGTTTCTTCCGAAAAGTCTTCACGAAATTTTTTGTAATATTCTTTTACATTACCAGGCTCAGTATGACTGATTCTGCTAAGAAACTCATTTTTTGCATTGTAGATGCGAGTTAATATATCATCTACTTTGTTTTTATCTATTTCAGGATTAAGAAGCTCTTGCATCATGCTGTGCATAAATAGATCTTCTATGATAGCGTTTACATTTTTCTTCAGTTTTCTTCTACTAGCCATAACTTATTCTTTATATGGTGAAACATTATAGGCAAATATAACTCTTTTATCTATCAAAAGTTCCTTTTAGTAGGAATATATATTATTCAACAAAGTTATTGATTTGACTGTAAGATATTTAGAATATAATCTTTATCTTAGAGTTAATATGAAGCATATTTCATTTGGATGTCAACTGTGTAAATAGTACTTCATTTTTTATAAAAAGCTCTATCTTTGCAACTTTGAAGTAATATTGTGTATAAAATCTACAATTTATGGGTATGCCCTACACATGGCAAATGAATTCTATAATTTCTTAATAGGTTAATATAGAGGTTGATATGTATGCTTTGTTTTTTGGCTTACTCTTTGTCAGATAAGATGTAGAGTAAAAGTAAGAACGTTTTTTAGATACAGTAAAATTGAATAATATGGGGAGTAATATGAAAGGTTTCCTTCATGGTAAGTTATCTTTTATAAAAGACAGGAAAGTTTTAATCTCGTTAATTGTAATTTGTTTAGGTATTGTAGTGTACTATTTAGTAACGCGTAAACCTAAAATAGTAGAGGTAAACCCTGTGGTTAGTATGGAACGAGTTAAAAAAACTGATGTATCTATTTATGGAGAATATGTTGGTCGTATTCGAGCTCACCAATTTGTTGAGGTTCGTGCTCGTGTAGAGGGGTATCTAGAGCAAATGTTATTTGCAGAAGGTAGCCCTATTGGTAAAGATATACCTTTGTTTATAATTGATCAAACTACATATAAGGCTAAAGTTAAAAAAGCAGAAGCTCAATTGAAGAAAGATCAAGCACTTGCTTTAAAGGCAAAAAGGGATTACGAACGTATTAAGCCTTTATATGCTCAAAATGCAGCTAGCCAGTTGGACTTAGATAATGCGGAGGCTGCTTATGAAAGTGCTCAAGCTTCAATGGATATGAGTAAAGCCGATCTGGATCAAGCCAGACTTGAATTAAGTTATACTGTTGTAAAATCGCCTATAGCAGGACAAATAAGTCAACGTAGTGCGGATTTAGGAACACTTGTAGGTCCAGGTGGAAAATCTCTTTTAGCTACTATTGTGAAAAGTGATACTGTATTAGTAGACTTCAGCTTGACTGATTTGGATTACCTACGTAGTAAAAAGCGTAATGTCAATTTAGGAAAAAGAGATTCTACTCGCTCTTGGCAGCCTAATGTTACGATTACGATGGCTGACCAATCTATTTATCCTGAAAAAGGATTTGTCGATTTTGCCGAACCTCAAGTTGATCCCAATACGGGTACATTTAGTGTGCGTGCAGAAATACCCAATCCCAATGGAATTTTATTGCCCGGACAATCTACTAGAGTGCAGCTTCTACTAGATTTGATAGAAGATGCATTGGTCGTTCCACAAAAAGCTGTGATTACAGAAAAAGGAGGGGCTTATATTTTTATTATCAATAATGACTCTATCGCAAAGAAAACATTTATAGAATTAGGTCCAGAGTTCGACAACCAAGTAGTTGTGGAAAGAGGTCTACGTGAAGGAGAAATGATAGTATCAGAAGGCTATCATAAATTAGCTTCTAATACTAAAGTGAGAATTGTAGATTTGCCTGTTGAACCTAATAAAGAAGAAGAGTAATGAAAGTAAACTTTTTTATAGATAGACCTGTATTCTCGGCTGTTATTTCAATCTTAATTGTCATTCTGGGATTTATAGGGCTAAAACTATTACCAATTGATCAATATCCACAGATTACTCCGCCTGTTGTGAGTATTAGTGCTTCTTATTCGGGTGCTAGTGCTACTACGGTTTCTCAGGCGGTAGCAACTCCCATAGAGCAGGAATTAAATGGTACACCAGGTATGTTGTATATGGAGTCGTCTAGTTCAAATACGGGAGGTTTCTCTGCTTCAATAACTTTTGATATTTCAGTAGATGCTGACTTAGCAGCTGTAGAGATACAAAACCGTGTTAAATTAGCAGAATCAAGATTGCCTGCTGAGGTGGTTCAAAATGGTATATCGGTGGAGAAAAAATCTCCTAGTCAGTTGATGACGTTATGTCTAAAATCAGATGATCCTAAATTTGATGAAATCTATCTGAGTAACTTTGCTACTATTAATGTGGTCGATTTACTTAGGCGTATACCTGGAGTCGGTAGGGTATCCAATGTGGGTAGCCGATATTATGCAATGCAGATATGGGTGCAGCCTGATAAGTTGGCAAACTTTGGGTTAACTGTTGGTGATTTAAAGAATGCTTTGAAAGAGCAAAATACAGAATCAGCAGCGGGTATTTTAGGGGGGCAACCCGTAGAGGGATTGGATAGAACAATTCCGATTACTACTCAAGGCCGTTTATCTTCAGTTGCAGAATTTGAAGATATTGTACTTCGTGCGAACCCTGATGGCTCTATTATTCGATTAAGAGATGTAGCGAGAGTATCGCTTGAGGCATCTTCTTATTCTACTGAGAGTGGTATAAATGGTGAAAATGCAGCTGTACTAAATGTTTATATGCTCCCAGGAGCTAATGCTGTTGATGTATCTAAGGAAGTGAGAGAAGTGATGGAATTAATCAGTGCAAATTTCCCTGATGGTTTATCGCATGAAGTAACTTTTGATATTACTGATTATATTTCTCAATCTATCAGTGAGGTATACAAAACTTTATTTGAAGCTCTCGCCTTAGTGATTTTAGTAGTCTTCCTTTCTTTACAAAGTTGGAGAGCTACTTTAATACCAGTAGTTGCTGTACCTATTTCTTTAATAGGAACATTTGGTATGATGCTTATTTTTGGTTTCTCACTGAATTTACTGACTTTACTAGGTTTGATTTTAGCTATTGGTATTGTCGTAGATGATGCTATTGTTGTCGTCGAGAGTGTGGAACTGATTATGCGAGAAGAGAAACTGAGTGCTTATGATGCGACGAAGAAAGCTATGTCGGGGTTAACTAGTGCATTGATAGCTACATCTTTGGTATTGGTGGCTGTATTTGTTCCCGTGAGTTTCCTTTCTGGTATTACAGGCTCCTTATATCGTCAGTTTACTATTACTATTGCAGTATCGGTTATTATATCTACAATCGTCGCTTTGACGTTAAGTCCTGTGATGTGTTCTTTAATATTAAAACCGCAAACAGGAAAGAAAAATTTTATTTTTAGAAGAATCAATCTTTGGCTTAATATTGGGAATCATAAATATATTGATGCTATTCGAAAGGTCGTAAAACACCCTAAGCGAGTAGTAGGAGTTTTTGGTATGATGCTCGTTTTGATCTTTGTATTGAATAAGGTATTACCAACTAGTTTCTTACCTGTCGAAGATCAAGGATTCTTTAAAGTGGAATTGGAGTTGCCAGAGGGATCAACCCTTGAAAGAACTAGAAAAATAACGGATAGAGCTATCAACTATTTACTTGAAATACCTGCCGTAGCTTATGTTCAGAATGTTACTGGTAGTAGTGCTCGAGTAGGTACCAGCCAAGCAAGAAGTTTGTTGACAGTTATTTTAAAGTCTTGGGATGAGAGGAATCATGTCAAGATTGAAGAAGTGATGGCACAAGTTAGAGAAGAATTCTCCCAATATCCCGAGTCTAAAGTTTATATCTCCACACCTCCAGTTGTTCCAGGACTAGGTTCATCAGGAGGGTTTGAAATGCAAGTTGAAGCTCGTGCAGACGCTACGTTCCAAGATTTAGTAGCTGCCGTTGATACTTTGATGTATTATGCAGAACAGCGTAAGGAATTAGTGGGTGTATCTTCATCACTTCAAGCAGAAATTCCTCAACTTTTCTTCAATGTGGATAGAGATAGAGCTAAATTCCTAGGAGTACCTGTACCTGATATTTATGCAGCCATGAAGGCTTATACGGGTTCTGTATATGTCAACGATTTTAATATGTTTAATCGTATTTATAGGGTATATATTCAAGCAGAAGCTGAGTATCGTAAACACAAGGGAAATATGAACTATTTCTTTGTAAGGGCCAATAATGGATCTATGATACCTTTACCTGCATTAGGTCATGCAGAGTTTACAGCAGGCCCAGGAAGTATGACTCGATTTAATATGTTTACTTCTACTGTGGTTACTGGTCAGGCTGCTCATGGATATAGTTCTGGTCAGGCTATGAAAATTATGGAAGATATTGTTAAAGAACACCTTCCACAAAATATCGGTGTAGAATGGAGTGGACTCTCTTACCAAGAGCAAAAAGCTAGTGGTCAAACGGGAGTTGTTTTAGCATTGGTATTCTTATTTGTCTTCTTATTCTTAGCAGCTCAATATGAAAGTTGGTCAGTTCCTATAGCTGTATTACTAACTCTCCCTGTCGCTGCATTAGGTTCTTATTTGGGAGTATGGATATGTGGGTTAGAGAATGATATCTATTTCCAAATTGGCTTAGTAATGTTAATGGGGCTGGCAGCTAAAAATGCTATTCTTATTGTGGAATTTGCTAAAGTTCAAGTAGATAAAGGCGAAGATTTGATACATTCGGCTTTGTATGCTGCCCGTTTGCGTTTCCGTCCTATTCTGATGACATCTTTGGCTTTTATTCTGGGTATGTTGCCCATGGTTCTGGCCTCGGGTCCAGGGTCGGCAAGTAGAAAAGCTATTGGTACGGGAGTATTCTTTGGAATGATCTTTGCAACAGCCATCGGTATTATATTTGTTCCTTTCTTCTTCGTTTTAATTTATAAGATGAAAGGTAAGTTAAGAAAAAAGAGAGGATAGACTTATGAAATATATTCAGAAAAACATTAAATATACAGTAATCATATTCTGTGCTATAATTACTTTATCTTCTTGTAAAGTAGGTAAATCATATACTCGTCCTGATGTTGCTTTACCTGATAGCTTGATAGCTGGACAAGATAGTATAAGTATGTCTGATTTAGCTTGGTGGCAAATCTATACTGATCCTTTACTTGTTTCTTTAATAGAGCAAGCTTTAGAATACAATAAAGATGTTTTAATTGCTGCTACACGTGTGAAAGAGCTGGCTGCAAAAAAGAGAATTGATACTGCTAATCTATTTCCTCAATTAGATGCAGGAGCTTCAGTTTATACCAAAGCTACTCGTGATGAAGATGGAAATACTACAAACTCTCATTCCTATAGTGGAAATATTGCTTTATCGTGGGAATTAGATCTTTGGGGTAATTTAAGATGGTCTAGACAGGTAAGTATTGCTGAATACTTACAATCAATAGAAGCTCAGCGAGCTATACAACTGACTATTATTTCAGAAGTAGCTCAAGCTTATTATGAATTGATAGCTCTCGATGCTGAAATGGAGATTTTACAACAAACTCTTGAAGATCGAAAAGCAAGTATTCGTTTGGCTCGTATTCGTTTTGAAGGAGGTTTGACTTCTGAAATCCCTTATCAGCAGGCACAGGTAGAATTGGCTCGTACAGCTACTATGATTCCAGAGCAAGAAAGAGCAATAACTTTAAAAGAAAATGAATTAGCTTTTTTAATAGGTTCTTACCCTAAGAAAATTAATCGTAGTAAATCGTTGGAGTCTCTTTATTCTATTGAAGAATTACCTTATGGACTACCTTCTCAACTACTAGAAAGAAGACCTGATATACGTGGTGCAGAACAGAGTCTAATTGCTGCTCATGCGAGTGTGGGTGTTTCTTACACCAATATGTTCCCTCGGATTAGCCTTACTGGAAAGGTGGGTTCAGACAATTCTGAATTATCTTCTTTCCTGAAAACTCCTTATAGTTTAATTGAAGGAGCATTGGTGACACCTTTATTCCAAATGGGTAAAAATAGAGCAGCATGGAAAGCTCAAAAAGCTGCTTACGAGCAAGAGCTTTATAGCTATGAAAAAACTGTATTAAATGCTTTTATAGAAACCCAGAATTCAATTGTTAATTATAACAAACAGAGGGAGGTACATAGTTTAAAAAGCCACTTAGAGAGATCTGCTCAAAAGTATGTAGAGTTTGCTCGATTACAATATATAAATGGAGCCATTAACTATATGGATGTGCTTGATGCTCAGCGTGGTTACTTGGATGCTCAGATTGGTCTAAATAATGCCGTCCGTGATGAGTTATTGGCTGTAATACAATTGTATAAAACATTAGGAGGTGGTTGGTAAACTCTTATAGAATAGTAAAACTATTCGTTAAACTTTTATTTTACATAAAAAATAACGAATTTTGCGGGGATTAGAAGAATTTACTAAACGCCAATTAATATTTTATTGAAAATGATTAAAAGTGCATTACAAATAGCTAGAGCTGCTTATCAGCCAAAGCTACCAAAAGCTCTAAAAGGTTCAGTTAAGGTTGTTGAAGGAGAAAAAACTCAATCTGTTGCAGATCAAAAAGAGATTGAAGGCTTATTTCCAAATACCTATGGCATGCCAGTTATTAAATTTGAAAAAACTGATGGTGCTGTAGATTTCCCTGCAATTAATGTAGGTGTTATTTTATCAGGTGGTCAAGCTCCTGGTGGTCACAATGTAATCTCAGGTCTTTTTGATGGTATCAAAAAATTGAATGCTGATAGCAAATTATACGGCTTTATTTTAGGTCCTGGTGGTCTTGTTGATCACAACTACAAAGAATTAACAGCTGAAATTATTGACGACTATCGCAATACTGGTGGTTTCGATATTATCGGTTCAGGAAGAACAAAGCTTGAAAAAGTTGATCAATTTGAGAAAGGTCTTGAAATCATTAAAAAACTAGGTATTAAAGCTCTAGTAATGATTGGTGGAGATGACTCTAATACAAATGCATGTGTCCTTGCAGAATATTATGCAGCCAAAGACTATGGCGTTCAAGTAATTGGTTGCCCTAAAACAATTGATGGAGACTTGAAAAACTCTATGATTGAAACTTCTTTCGGCTTTGATACAGCATGTAAAGTATATTCTGAAGTTATTGGAAACATTCAAAGAGACTGTAAATCTGCTCAAAAATATTGGCACTTTATCAAACTAATGGGTCGTTCTGCTTCTCATATTGCTCTTGAATGTGCTCTACAAACTCAACCAAACGTTTGTATCGTTTCAGAAGAAGTAGAGAAAAAGAATATGTCTCTTGATGATGTTGTAGTTTACATTGCTGAGATCGTTGCAAAACGTGCAGCTAATGGTGATAACTATGGTACAGTTCTTATCCCAGAAGGTTTAATTGAGTTTATTCCTGCAATGAAGAATCTTATTGCAGAATTGAATGATTTCTTAGCTCATGATGATAAGTTTGCTACTCTTGATAAAGATGCTCAAAGAGACTATGTAATTAAAAATATCTCTAAGGAAAACGCTAAGATTTATGCTAGCCTTCCACAAGGAGTTGCTCGTCAGTTAACACTAGATCGTGACCCTCATGGCAACGTTCAAGTTTCATTAATTGAAACAGAAAAGCTGCTTTCAGAAATGGTAGCTAATAAACTAGAAGAATGGAGAGCTGAAGGAAAATACAATGGTAAATTCTCTCGTCAACATCACTTCTTCGGTTACGAAGGTCGTTGTGCTGCTCCATCAAATTATGATGCTGACTACTGCTACTCATTAGGATATACTGCTTCTGCACTTATCGCTAATGGTAAAACAGGTTATATGTCATCAGTGCGTAATACTACAGCTCCAGCTGCTGAATGGATTGCTGGTGGTGTGCCAATTACCATGATGATGAATATGGAACGTCGTCACGGAGAAATGAAACCCGTTATTCAGAAAGCTTTAGTAGAACTTGATGGTGCTCCATTCAAGAAATTCGCTGCAAGTCGTGAAGATTGGGCTATCAATACTCAATACATATATCCTGGTCCTATCCAATATTTTGGACCAACTGAAGTTTGTGATCAACCAACTCAAACTTTATTACTAGAACAAGGTAAATAAATAATAAACCTTATATAATTTAGCCGATGATTAGCAGCTTATTTAGGTGTTAGTTATCGGCTATTTAATTGAATCAATGGCTAAGAAGTCAGTCACGAAAAGCACAACAGAAAAAAAGAGTACCACTAAAAAGGTTACTCCTAAGAAAAAAACAGTTAGAAAAGCTGCTCCTAAAAGATCAGTAAAGACTCCCCGTAAAACTAAATCTAGAAAACAGCAAGTCGAATCATCTTTTGTTCTAAAGAAGTGGATGCGTAATGCAATTGCTTTAGTGATTAGTATTTCTTTTGCTTGCCTTTTTTATTTTATCTTTATAAAGCCTTATGCTTATCGATGGATGCCTTGTAGTGGATTAAAAAGCTATGGAGTATGTATGCCGTATGGATATCATGTACATGGTATTGATATTTCCAGACACCAAGGAATAATTGATTGGCCTAAGCTTTCTATTTATCGAGAAGCTGAAGAACCCATTCAATTTATCTTTATGAAGGCCACAGAAGGAGGAGATTTTAAAGACGTAACTTTCGATCAAAATCTTAGTAAAGCACGTAATGAAGGATTTATTTGTGGCGCTTATCATTTCTTTTCTCCTCGAAGCAGTGCCAGAAAACAAGCTCAATTCTTTATTCAAACAGTAGATCTTAAAAGAGGAGATTTACCTCCTGTTCTTGATGTAGAAGTAGCTGGTAAACACTCTAAAAACTCATTAAAAGATAGTGTTAAAGTGTGGCTTGATGCTGTTGAGCGTCATTATAAAGTTAAACCCATACTTTATACATCCTATAAATTCAAAGAAAAATACCTGAATGATTCTGTGTTTAATGATTACCCCTTTTGGATTGCTCATTACTATGTAGGTTCAGTAAAATACAAAGGAGAATGGCATTTCTGGCAGCATACAGATATCGGAGAAGTACCTGGAATAGCCAAAGATGTAGATTTGAATGTCTTTAATGGAACAATAGAGCAGCTTAAGGCAATTACTATGCCCTAAGCTTTTCTTCTTTCTATCTTACTTTTGAACTAATAAGCAAGCCCAGTTATTCTTATGGTTGGTTTTTACAAAGTGTAGCCCAAGTGATTCAGCTTTTTCTTGCAATATTGCAATATCTTCTGTGTAAAAACCACTCATTAGTAGTTTTCCCTTTTCTTGAAGAACCTGCACATACTTATCCATATCTTGAAGTAGAATATTTCTGTTGATGTTAGCAATAACGAGGTTGAATGGTTTTTCATCTTTTAAAATGCTGGCATCACCCAACTTAATATCTATATCTGTAATCTGATTAAGTTGGCAATTGGCTTTTGAATTATCGACACACCAAGAGTCTATATCTATAGCAGTAATAGGTTTTGCACCTCTTTTACTAGCTAGGATAGCCAAGATAGATGTGCCACAGCCCATATCAAGTACCGCTTTGTTTTGTAAATCCATTTGCAAAAGCTCGTTTAAGATCAAGCTAGTTGTTTCATG
Organism: Bacteroides coprosuis DSM 18011; assembly: GCA_000212915.1. Classification (NCBI taxonomy): domain Bacteria; kingdom Pseudomonadati; phylum Bacteroidota; class Bacteroidia; order Bacteroidales; family Bacteroidaceae; genus Bacteroides; species Bacteroides coprosuis. Next base: position 2,658,600 of record CM001167.1, on the reverse strand, counting down.
GTGACCTGTGCCAAAGGCCATTTGTGGATTGATTATAATATCATATTTTACTTTCGGAATATCAGTATGAAAGGTGCTATGAATAGCGCACAAGTCATCAATAATGATAGGCTTAAAGAAGTTTTTCTCCCACTCTTCGTTCCAGTCTTTATCTTCAGCTTCTGTATATGTATAATCTATAGCATCCACTTCTATTGGAAATTGGTTTATCGAAGTTTGGAGCTCTTCTTTATTGAAAAGACTTTGCTGGATATAGGCTTTTAAGACATCATCTTCTTCTACAAAACTTTCAAAACCAACATCTCCCAATACCGACATGAGGATATCACTTACTATTTCGTTTTTAGGTTTGAATATAAATTTAAATTCGTAATACTTCATTGCTAATTATTTAGTATAAAACAAGTTTGTTTAGCGACTTGTTATATGTACATACAGTTCTATATACACAAAGATACGTTATATAGGAGAATCCCTATCCTTAAATGGGGCTTTTATGAGATAAAAATAGGGCAGACATCTGTTATTAAGGAGTAGAGTTAAACAAAAGGATGTGCCCACATACTTTATTTAATGATCCAATGGAATGAATAGAAATCCTTAAAATAGGGAAAACCCTATAAGGCTTTGGGGATTTTAATTATATAGACAAGAGTAGCTATAGTATATTTGATATAGTGAATATTAGAAATAAATATTAGTGGAGGGCTTATGAAAAAGATATTATTATTATTAGGAATGATGATAGGAGTTCCATTCTGTATGAATGCACAGAATGAGATGTACTTCTTCTCTTCGCCACAAAAGGAGGAGAAAACAGTTCCTCAAAAGAAAGAAACTCCTAAGAACAAGCAAGAATCCAATACTAATCCAGGTAAACCAACTCGTTTTTATGTTCCTTCAGGTTCAACTGTTGTAATCAATGAAACCGATTATGATAATTATCTGATTGATGAATATAATAGACGTGGGCAGGTGATGCAAAACAACGGGGAAGAATATGAATATATTGCTCCTACACGTGGAGGAGAGTGGATCAACAATGGTTATGAAGGTTCTGCTTCTGATTATAGAGATGCTGAAAGAATTATTCAATCAAGAGATCGTAGATATTCTATTAGCGTAAATAGTCCATATTATTTTGATATAGTATATGGTTTGAATAGCTGGGATTGGAATATATATGTAGATAATTGGGATGCTTATATTTTCCCACGTTTCTCAAACTCTGCATGGTCAAGCTGGAAGTTTGGTCCTAGATCAGGTTTTGGCTTTAGCTTTGGTTGGAATTCATGGGACCCATGGTATCCACCTTATTATACATTAGGTTGGAACTCTTGGGGGCACTACCCTGGCTCATGGGGCGGTTGGTACGATCCATGGTATCGCCCATACTACAACTCCTATTGGGGCTGGAATGATTATTACTATCCCTATTATGGAAGAAGTAGCCGACGTGGACATTATGACAATCGCAGACAAGATTGGGGTTATAACTCTAATAGATATAATAACAATAGAAATACAAGTACTAGGGTGCAAAATAACAGAAGATCTTATGATACATCCAATAGGATGAATGTAAATAGAACACCTGCATGGAATAATAACCGTTCTAATGTAACTCGAAATAATTCTGTTCGACCAAGTACTCGTCCTGCTCCTAATAACAACAATAGAGGTAATACCGGATATAGATCTACTGATCCATTACGTTCTGGTTCTACAACAAGATATGTTATTAATGAAGACGGTACATCTCGAGTAGTTAATGATCGCTCTACAACGCGAGTTAATACCAATAATAGAGGATCAAGCGTAAGAACAAACTCAACTTATACCAGACCTAGTAGTACTAGAAGTAATGTAACAAGATCTGTAGATAGAAGAAGAAGTGTAGAATCTAATTATAATAATTCAAGTAGAAGTACACAGACAAGAACTCCTAGTTTTGAAAGATCTACACCTCGTTCAAGTTCTTCCAGTTCATTTAATCAAGGAGGTAGCTCTAGATCTAACTCTTCTGGAGGAGGTGGTAGATCTGTAAATAGAAGAAGGTAAAAAATAGAAATATGAAGAAATTATCAATTTTATTATTTGCACTTATAATAGGATACTCATATGCAAATTCTCAAACGATCTATGATGGAGAATTATTTTCAAATAGAGAGTTATCAGGTACAGCGAGATACGTTGGTATGGGTGGTGCATTAGGGGCTTTAGGTGCTGATATCTCTACGATGTCAACAAACCCTGCTGGGATTGGATTGTATAGAAGTAACGATGTTGCTATGACATTAGGCTATACCAACAATGAAGTGAAAAGTAATTTTATGGGTGAAAAGAATTCCTTTAAAGTAGATCGTATCGGTCTAAAAAATATGGGTATTGTCTTTTCAACTCCAATGTATGGCTCTTCTTTAAAATATTTGAATTTTGGTTTTAATTACCATCGTTCAAATGATTTCTACAGAAGTATAGGAATGTCTGGCACTTTTAATACATCTGCTGATGGAGGAGTTATTTCGATAGCTAATGCAATGGCTGTGCAAGCCAATAATTCGTTATTAAATGGTAATGATGTTGCAAATGCTTCAGGCGAGGGTGGTAATATATATGCTAATCCCCGATATGGTTGGATGTCTTTACTAGGCTTTAATTCGTATTTGATAAATCCAGGTTTAGTTGATGGTGAGAAACGTTATTTTCCTCATCCTATGACATCACCAAATGCTCTATTTCATTCAGATGAACGTGGAGGAATAAATCAATACGATTTTAATATCTCTATGAATTTATCTGATAGGGTATTCTTGGGTTTAACTATTGGAGCTTATGATCTAAACTATCGTACTTTGACTTATTACGATGAGGCTTTTATGTTTGAGAATAATCCTAAGTATAAAGAAATGGCTTTATTGGAAACTTCATCAGAGATTGATGGTTCGGGTTATGATTTCAAATTGGGAGTGATTGTAAGACCTATTGAAAATTCTCCTTTTAGAATTGGTTTTGCTGTACATACACCTACATTCTATAATTTAACTCATTATACCAATGTTCGTTTCTCAAGTGATATTTATCAAAGAGATGCTGAAAATCAATCATTAAATCTTCTTCAGACAGATATAGATACCTATAATGAATTAAGTGGTGATAATATCTCAGACTTTAAACTACGAACTCCTTGGAAGTTTAATTTTAGTTTAGGTCATAATGTGGGTGATTTCTTAGCCCTAGGTGCAGAATATGAATACCAAGATTATTCATCTATGAAGTTTAAGTATGATGGAGGTGGAAGTATGGGAGTAAATACAGATATGCTCAAAGGTGTGCATACACTTAAATTGGGATTAGAATATCGTATTGTTCCTGAGTTTGCCTTCAGAGCTGGATATAATATGCAGTCTGGTGTTTTCAAAGAAGATGCTTATAAAGAAATTTCAAATAATTCAGTTCTTACTGATGTACAATATGTGAATAAAAGTAATGTTAAAAACACATTCACATTTGGTGTAGGGTATGCTGGAAAAGTTTTTTATAGTGATCTAGCTTTTGTATTCGATTCATATAAGAGTGATTTTAGACCTTTTGATGATCCAGAATTGAATTTTACAAAATTGACCTCAAATAAAAGTCAAGTATTATTAACTCTCGGAATGAGATTATAAATTGATTTTGATATTTAAACATTGTTGATTAGAAAGGGATAACTATTGATTTAGCTATCCCTTTTTTATTGGTTTCATTATTTTTCTATTTAGTATATAAATACATATAGAGATACTTCTTTTTTTGAATAGGGTCATAAGGAGTTTATATCAGGGTTAAAATGTTATCATGTCGGTGTCATGATGTCGTCATGTCGGTGTTAAACTTTACTTGTGCGTTTATTCTAAAAAATGATGAATTAATATGTATTATTAAAGTAATAATAATACAATTTCATGTAGCAAAAAAAGCCCTATCTAAAACTTCTAGATAGGGCTTTTTTCTCTTGAGAGAAAACTATTAATATTCTGTTTTGTTATCTTTCTTCATCCAATCTTCAAAAGCTACAATAGCTTCATTTCTTAGAAGTGTTTCGGCTTTTAAAGCTCTGTCTTCTAGTTTCAACTCCAGCTCTTCATAGATGAAAGAATCATCAAATCCGATATCTTTTGCATCTGTTTTAGTGTTTGCAAAATAAAGTTTATCTAATCTAGCCCAATAAATAGCTCCGAGACACATTGGACAGGGTTCGCATGAACTATAAATTTCATATCCGCTAAGATCAAAAGTTTTTAATTTTTCTGCAGCAGCTCTGATTGCACTCACTTCTGCATGTGCAGTAGGGTCGCACGAGTCTGTAACTCTGTTTACGCCAGTGGCAACTATCTCACCATCTTTTGCAATTACAGCTCCAAAAGGGCCTCCATCTCTTTTTACATTTTCAATAGATAGGGCAATTGCTTTGCGCATTAATTCTTCTTTTGTCATACCTTTTTTGTTGTTTATAATTTTCCAAGTATTCTGTCCATTACCCAGTTTACAGTAGTGGCACTATAGCCATCACAGGTGCAGATAGACTGCCCTAAAAGATGATCTACTACCGACTGAATTAAAGGTTGCTGGACATGTTCAGGGTTTGTAATTCTAAATTCTTGTCGTCCTGCTTCTGTGTGTAGAGCAATAGGTTCAAAGGAGAAGACAGAAAAGCATATTTGACCTTTATTTCCTATTATTTCAATACGGTCTTCTTTGGCAGATTCGTGTGCTACAAAGCACCACGACCCACTTCCTATTAGTCCAGACTCAAATCTAAAGCAAGCACTAATGGTATCTTCTGCCTCATAAAGCTTTCCAAGGTTATTTTTAAATCCTTTTGCATCTAGAATACAGCCAAACATTTCCTCTAATAAATCAATTTGGTGTGGAGCTAAATCATAAAAATAGCCTCCACCCGAAATGTCGGGTTGCACTCTCCATGGCAGGTTTTCTCTGTTGTAGTCTAAATCACGAGGAGGCTGGGCAAAGCGGACTTGTACATTGATAACTGTACCTATTTCGCCATTCTCTACGAGTTCTTTAACCTTCTTAAAATAGGGTAGGTAGCGTCTATAATATGCTACAAAGCAAGGTACGCCCATCTCTTGTGAAACTCTGTTGATGCGGCAACACTCTTCATAGGTTACAGCCATAGGTTTCTCTATATAAACAGGTTTGCCTGCCTTTAAAGCCATTACAGCATAGGTAGCATGAGAAGAGGGTGGGGTAGCTATGTAAATAGCATTAACATCTGGATCATTAATTAATGATAGAGCATCATTATACCATTTTTTTATACCGTGTTCTTGGGCATAAAGCTTTGCATTTGCTTTGTCCCGACTCATAACAGCAACTACTTCAGAGTTTTCTACTTTTTGAAAAGCAGGTCCACTTTTGTATTTAGTAACTGTGCCGCAACCAATGAAACCCCATTTTATAATTTTATCTTTCATACTCTCTTGTAAATCCTCCTTGTGTATACAAATATACTTATATATGTCTTAAAAAACGAATTTATGTGCATAGGAATACACCCTTTATAAGCTCCATTATATCAGTCTTTAAAGGGTTATTTTGAATAAAAATGAATGTCTGATTAGCGATAATATTTAGAGTAGATCTTTTGATACTCTTTGGTTTGGATAAATTTATCAATCCAGATATTGAGGCTATCTAGCAATATAGGGGATTCTTTATTTACCCCCCAAGAATAAAATTGAGTAAAACCAATGGCAAGACTAGCATCTATTTGAGGTAAACTATCTAAGGCATTTAGTGCAATCTGTTCATCACAAACAGCATAATTAATGTCTCCATGGGCTACGAGAGCAATAAGTTGTTCTTCGCCATATTTTTCGAGCTCTTCAATATAGATAGTATCTGCAATCTCATTACTGAGATTATTTATTCTTAAAATGGCTGGAGAATCTTTAATAACATAAAGAGTTTTCTTTGCCAAATTGATTTGATTATCAATGAATAATGAGTCTGAAAGAGCTATGCTGTCTTTACGTTGAACAAGAACCTGCTTGTTTTTAAGGATGGGATAAGTTAAAGCTATTTGTTCTTTAAGCTCACTGGTAACAATAAGATTGGAGGCTAGTAAGTCATATTTTCCACTCTTTAAATCTTCTATCTGTTGAGATAAGTCCACAGTTGGAGTTATCTTTAGACTGAATCCTTTATGGTCTAAAATAGCATGCAATAACTCATACTGAAAACCTTGTACCGAATCATCTTTTAAGATATAGTCGATGGTATTATAGGTAGTAAGAATTCTTAATTCTTGGTTTTCGATAATCTCGTTCCAGTCTCTTGCAGTGAGAGATTCCTTATTCCGATTATTGAGGATAGTACCGATAACAGCTCCTAGAGCTGCTAACAATACATACTTGATGAGTTTTTTCTTTTCTAGTACCATTTTCATGTTAATCATAGAAGTTCCAAGATATGCCTATTTTAAACAATCTTGGATTAATAGGGTAGTGTGGAGCTAAGAAGTAATTAGAATCGCCCATCCCTTGATTTACGTGATATAGCATGGCGTAAATTCTTGTTTTCTTTAAGTGAATATTTGCATAAAGATTGATCATAGGATATCCTCCTATTTCAACAGCTGTTTCCTCGGGCTGTAGATGGAATTGCTGCACGCCAGGCATATAGGACAGAGCTTTGTATTTGCTAAAGTAACGAACATCTGCACCTAGCTGCAGAGTCAATATCTTTTTAGCCAATTTTGTTTCCAGATACAAATTGTGATATAATGAGAGTTGTGGCACTGGTATAATGTTTTCTTTACTTGATTTTTGCCATGTTACTTCATTGTCAAGATGGAAAATTCCCAATTTAAAGTTTTGTTCAAGTGTGGCTCCGATAACCTGAATGTTATCTTCATATTGTAGCGGAGTTGCTTTTTCTCCAAAATAAGTGTAGTTCTTTAAGTTTTCTATGTGAACTTGTAAGTTTGTTCTCCATTTAGGAAAAGATAAAGCTCCTCCTATTTTTTGTTTAAACTCTTTATCAAACTTAGGCATACCATTTTTCCCTTCATCCCAATAAAAGTGATTAGAGTGGTAATGTCTCATATAAAAGTTCGGTCTTAAATTGGATACACTCACGAATCCTTTTAGAGCTAAAGTATCTTGTTTGATTTTAATATTAAAATCGATGTCTCCATCTACTTTGAAAGTCCCAACATAATTCTTAGACAATCCAAATTCACCAATTACTCTATAGTTTAAAAGTTTACCTTGTCTTCTAGCTAGTTCCCCACCTAAATAGAGTTGACTCTCGGTGTATTTAGCCTCTCTGGTAGAGTCTTTTGTTAGTAAATTATACTTGTTTAGCTTATGAGTTACAAAGGCTGAAAGTCCAGCTTTGGCGTACTTATTAAATCCTTCTGTTAAGGATATTCCAAAAGTATTATGTAATCCCATATAGGTTGTCAAATCATCACTGATGCGTTCATCAAAGTTGATGTACGTGTTTTCAAAGAAATCTTCGGGTTCATTCTTCGTGATGAATTTATGGCGAGTTCTTTCTAGTTTTATTTGGTGGAAAAAACTGGTAACAGGAACAAACTCGGTAATGATAGAATCTTTAGGTTGGTTGATTGCGTCTTCCAACTCTTCATCTCCTTCTATCTGTATTGAATCTGTGGGTTGCTGTACTATTTTTGTTTCTCTCGTAAACCCTAGGTTGTATTTGTGATTATAATAAATATAAAAGTTATTATTCCTATTCCATGCTTCTGTTAGGTGGGTTGGTATATTCTGACTTTCATATTCTTGTTTGCCCTCAGCCATATCTTCGGGTGCAGTGATGTATCTATCATCTATAATACCTCCATTTTCGGCCATTTTTAGCATGAAGTTATTGTACACAAAGTGTGCTTGGTATTTATCTCCATGGTAACTAGCAAATACTCCTCCATTGAAAAAAGCTGTATTTTGACTCTTATAATAGCCTCTGCCATATAGGTAATCAATATTGAACCCAAAGGCTAATCTCTTGTTTACATTGACAGAAAAATAGGCTTTGAGATTATCCTCACCATTTACTTTATTTCCTGCAGAGAAATAACTCACATTGGCATAAGGAATATTACTATTGGTGAAATATAGATCGCTAGGAGTGAAGTAGAATTTAGAGAAAGGCTGCATGAATAGCGGTATATCTCTTGATTCCCTTTCATAAAATATTCTAGACATTCTAGGTGATCCTAAGTTTCCTAAATGGTTATAATGTCCTTTTATACCTTCATCAAGATTGCTATTTTGGAAGTGGTGATAAAGAGTATCTGCTGGTACACGATAAGGAATTCCTAGCTTCTCTGATATTTTCCACATATAAAGTTTGGGTGCTAAGGTTTCCATCTCAGCCTCTGTGGAGTCTTTTAGGTTCTTGGGTTGAGTAGATGGGTCTAGAGGGTTCCCAAATCTGTCAACGGGGTTCCCGAACTCGTCGTATTGGGGTTGAGTAGGGTCTACTTGCTGTGCATACGTTGGAATTAGGCCACCAAGTATGAATATAGTGAGTATGGCTAAAATCTTTCTCATAATTAGAGACAAATATACAACAAAAACAATTTTTGGGTAGTCTTTTAATCCATCTTTATTCAGTAAGACTGATAAATCCATAAAAAAACAGCAGACTAACTTAATAATCTGCTGTTATATATAGAATAGTAATTTATTGTCTTATTATTTTTGCTCCGAGATTGATAGCTTCTTCGTTGAGAGGTATTAAATGATGATGTCTTTCTGGTAGAGTTTCACGTAGTCCTTTAATTACACTTTCTAGAGAAACCATAGGTCTAACCTTAAGTAATCCACCTAAAACAATCATATTAAAAGCTTTGCTATTATCCATTTCATTAGCAGCATCAATAGCACCTATGCGATATACTTGTATATCTTTACGAGTAGGAGGGTTTATAATACCCGATTCTTCGTAAATAAGTACTCCACCGGGCTTAACCTTGGATTCAAACTTGTTGAGTGAAGGTTGGTTTAATACCACAGCGATATCATAAGAACTTAAAATAGGTGAAGATATTTTTTTGTCACTAACAATGACTGTTACGTTTGCAGTACCACCTCTTTGTTCAGGACCATAAGCGGGCATCCATGTAACTTCTTTATCTTCCATAAGACCTGAATAAGCAAGGATTTTACCCATAGATAATACACCTTGTCCACCAAAGCCTGCAATGATAATTTCTTCTTTCATAGTTTCTTTTACTTATTATCCTTACTACTATCTTTCATATCACCCAATGGATAAAATGGGAACATATTTTCTTCCATCCATTTATTGGATTCAGCAGGAGTCATTTTCCAGCCAGAAGAACAGGTTGAAACGATTTCAACAAGATTAGAACCTTTATTTTCCATAGAGTTCTCAAATGCTTTTCTGATTGCCTTCTTCGCTTTTCTAATCGCTGCTACTGTATGAACAGATTGTCTGGTTACATAAGCAGTACCTTGCAGATGTGCTGCAATTTCAGTTATTTTTAATGGATAACCGTGAATATCTGCTTGTCTACCTGTAGGGCAGGTTGCTGTAGGCATTCCTAGTAGAGTGGTAGGAGCCATTTGTCCACCTGTCATACCATAAATAGCATTGTTGATGAATATAATAGTAATATTCTCACCTCTGTTTAGGGCATGGATTGTTTCGGCAGTTCCAATACAAGCTAAGTCTCCATCTCCTTGATAGGTGAAAACTAATCGGTCTGGCCATAATCTTTTAATAGCAGTAGCTAGTGCTGGAGCTCTTCCGTGAGCAGCCTCTTGCCAATCTATATCTATGTAATTGTAGATAAACACGGCACAACCTACAGGAGAAATACCGACTGCTTTATCTGCCAATCCCATTTCTTCGATAACTTCAGCTACTAGTTTATGTACTACACCATGGCTACACCCAGGGCAATAATGCATATCATTATCATTCATTAAATCGGGTTTCTTGTAAACCAGATTCTTGGGTTGAATAATATCTATTGTTTCCATAATGGTGTTATTTTAGTTCGTAAATCGAATTATAAACTCAAGTACCTTAACAAAGATAGCTGCTCCACAGATATATATGAATAGCTGGAAATTATCTGAAAAAATGTAAGTTAAAACAGATGCAGCAGCTCCAATTAAAAAGATAATATTGAGTATAGATCTTATTTTTGCGGGAGTCATTTGTGAATCCTTTATAAAATTTGAATTATTATTTTATTAGTTTCTCTTCAATAGCCTGAACTATTTCGTCAGGATCGGGAACAATTCCACCTAGTCTGCCAAAATGTTCTACTTGAACTTTGCCATTTACTGCAAGACGGATATCTTCTACCATCTGTCCCGCATTAAGCTCAGCAGATAAGAAACCTTTAACTTTATTAGCGTATGAAGCAATTAGCTTAGTGGGGAAGGGCCAAAGAGTAATGGGTCTTATTAAACCTACTTTTATCCCTTTTTCTCTTGCTAGTTCCAGAGATTTTTGACCAATACGTGCCATTGCTCCAAAAGCGACAATGATGTATTCAGCATCATCACACATTATTTCTTCATACCTAACTTCATTTTCTTCTATGATTTTGAATTTCTCTTGGAACTTAATATTTTTCTGTTCCATGATATTCGGTTGAAGTTCTAATGATGTAACAATATTCGCTTTTCTATCTTTTGATTTACCTGTTGTAGCCCAAGGACAGCGTTCAATAACTTCATCGTCAGTTAGTCTTTTCTTTTGTTCAGGAAGAACTAACTTTTCCATCATTTGTCCCACTACACCATCAGCAAGCATCATTACAGGGTTTCTATATTTGAAAGCTAATTCAAAACCTAGACCAACGAAATCTGCCATTTCTTGAACGGATGCTGGAGCTAGAGTAATTAGTCGGTAGTCTCCGTGACCACCACCTTTTACTGTTTGAAAATAATCTGCTTGGCTAGGCTGTATAGTACCCAAGCCAGGGCCTCCACGCATTACATTTACAATTAAGCAGGGGAGTTCAGCACCAGCTATATATGAAATACCTTCTTGCTTTAAGCTTATTCCTGGACTAGAAGATGATGTCATAACCATTTTCCCGCTTCCAGCACCTCCATAAACCATGTTTATAGCAGCAACTTCACTTTCTGCTTGTAAAACAACCATTCCTGTTGTTTCCCAAGGTCTTAATGTTGCTAAGGTTTCGAGTACTTCAGACTGAGGAGTAATTGGGTAACCAAAATACCCATCTACACCATATCGTATGGCAGCATGAGCGATAGCTTCATTGCCTTTCATTAATACTACTTCTTTTGCCATATCTGTCTATTTATGATTCACTTTTTACTCTATATACTGTGATGCATCCATCTGGACATACTGTAGCACAGCTGCTACATCCATTACAGGTATCAGTCAGTATAGGTTGAGCATAATTATATCCTCTCAAATTAACCTCTTTAGCTAAAGAGATCACGTCTAGTGGGCATGCTACAACACATAGATTGCATCCTTTGCATCTTTCTGTGTTGACTACAATTGCACCTTTCATTCTTGCCATATTGTGTGGTTTTAGTGGTTGAACATATCTTTGTTATAGAAGTTTAGAATGTCTATAACCATAGCTCTGGCTTGTTTTGCCGGGCTGATAGGGTTGATGTCTATTGCATATTGATAATTATTTAAGGCCATTTGCCAATTACCCATTTTACGATAGGCATTCCCCAAAAGATAGTAAATATTGTCTTGATTTTCGTTATTACTAGCTAGTAATTGTTGAAGATTTTCTATGGCTTCAGATGTGTTGCCATCCTCAATCTTTTGTTCTATATCAATTATAGGTGTTCTATCCATTTATAAGTATCGTATATATCAAAGATAGTTTTAATTTGTTCATATCATCTATCTAAAAATATAATTTGTGCTAAAAATCAACATAATTTATTGCTCATTTATAAAGAAATAGTGTAAAATTCAATAGAACTAGACTATTCTTTAGTTCCCATAAAAAGATAATAGAGTGATTGTTAAAAAAATAAGGCAGTAAAAGAACCTATGTTCCTACTGCCTTATTTTTATTTATTCATTTCTGTTTTGTCAAGATTAATCATGAATAGGTATTTTGTCTATTCTTTGTTGATGTCTTCCTCCTTCAAACTCTGTTGAGAAGAAAATAGTAAGTATTTTATTTGCTTCTTCTTGAGAAATAAATCTACCTGGCATGACTAAAACATTCGCGTTATTATGCTGACGAGCCAATTCTGCTATTTCTTCTGTCCAGCATAAAGCCGCTCTAATTCCTTGGTGTTTGTTGAGTGTCATGTTGATACCATTACCACTTCCACAAACAGCCACTCCTAGTTCGCATTCTTTTGCTTCAACTGCTCTAGCCAAAGGGTGTGCAAAGTCTGGATAATCACATCTTTCTTCAGAGTGTGTACCAAAATCTTTGACATCATATCCTTTTTCTTTCAACCATTCTGCAACATATGTTTTTAATTCATACCCTGCATGATCAGCACAAATTCCAATTAGTTTCATGTTGTATAAATTATAGCATTTCTTTTACTTGGTTGTATACATTCTGCGCAGTAAAGCCTAGTTTTTCATCAAGAACTTTATAAGGAGCTGAGAATCCAAAAGAGTTTAGACCAAACACCTTACCATTTGCACCCACTAATCCTTGAAGAGTAACAGGTAATCCTGCTGTTAATCCAAATACTTTAGCATCTGAAGGTATGATAGATTCTTGATAGGTTCTAGATTGAGAACGGAATAAACCTTCTGAAGGAGCTGATACAATACGAACTTTGATGCCATCTTCACGTAGAAGTTTTGCACCAGCAACTAGTGTTGCTACTTCCGAGCCAGAAGCTACCAATACAACATCTGCATTTTCGTCAGAACCTGCAACGATGTATGCTCCCTGAGCTGTCTGAGCATAATCAGTACCTTGAGGAAGATTTTCTATGTTTTGACGAGAGAAAATTAATCCTGTAGGAGTTGTTTGATTTTCCATTGCTAATCTCCAAGCATGAGTAGCTTCCTCAACATCTGCTGGTCTTAAAACTAGCATAGAGTTTTTGCCACTATGGTTTTGAAGTTTTTCCATTAGTCGGATTTGAGCTTCTTGTTCTACTGGTTCGTGTGTAGGACCATCTTCTCCAACACGGAAAGCATCATGTGTCCAAATGAATTTAACAGGTTGCTCCATTAAAGCAGCCATACGAATAGCTGGCTTCATGTAGTCTGAGAAGACGAAGAATGTTGCACAAGCAGCAATTACACCACCATGTAAAGACATTCCTATACATAGACAAGCCATAGTTAATTCGGAAACACCTGCTTGAAGGAATGCGCCCGAGAAATCTCCTTTCTTGAATGCATGAGTTTTCTTTAAGAAGCCATCAGTCTTATCAGAGTTTGAAAGGTCTGCCGAAGAAACAATCATGTTTTCAACCTTTTCTGCGAGAGTTGCAAGGACTGTAGCTGAAGCAGCACGTGTAGCAGAGTTTGGTTTTTGCTCTATAGCTTCCCAGTTTATTTCTGCTAGTTTACCAGCAAAGAAGTCTTCTAGTTTTTGAGCTAATTTAGGGTTTTCTTTACTCCATTTAGCTTTATACTCCAATTTCTTTCCAACAAGGGTAGTTAGTTCTTCAGCACGTTTTGCATAAAGTTCTGCCACTTCAGGGAAGATTACAAATGGATCTTCTGGGTTACCACCTAAGTTTTTAATGGTTTTTGTATATGCATCGCCACCTAGAGGAGAACCATGAGTTGAGCAATTTGCTTCGTTGCTTGTTCCATCTGCATTTAATGCGCCTTTACCCATAACAGTCTTACCAATGATAATAACAGGTTGGCCTTTGATAGCTTGAGCTTCTGTAATCGCTTTACGGATTTCATCTACATTATTACCATTTATAGTAATAACTTTCCAGCCCCAAGCTTCGTATTTCATAGCTACGTTCTCGCTTGTTACATCTTCTGTATCTGTTGAAAGCTGTACATCATTTGAGTCGTAGAACATGATAAGGTTATCAAGTCCTAAGTGACCAGCAATACGACCTGCACCTTGAGATATTTCTTCTTGAATTCCACCATCAGAGATATATACATAGATAGTTTGATTCATTACTTCTCCAAAACGAGCTTTTAAGAATTTAGCGGCAATAGCTGCTCCAATACCAAAAGCATGTCCTTGTCCCAAAGGACCAGATGTATTTTCTACACCTCTCATAATGTCCACTTCTGGGTGACCTGGTGTAGGGCTGTTCCATTGACGGAACTGTTTGAGTTCATCTATAGAGTATTTTCCTGTCAATGCCAATGTTGAATATAGCATTGGTGACATGTGTCCTGGATCCAAGAAGAAGCGGTCTCTTCCTTCCCATTTTGGGTTTTTAGGATCATATATAAGAAACTCTGAGAAAAGTACATTGATAAAATCTGCTCCTCCCATGGCACCTCCTGGGTGTCCGGAATTTGCTTTTTCAACCATAGATGCAGCTAAAATTCGGATATTATCTGCTGCACGGTTCATGAGTTTTTGGGTATTCATAATCGATATATATTAAGTTCTAAGACAAAGATAAGTTTTTGTGGTTAAGATTGCCAAAAATGACATGATTTTTGAATTCTTAATTTCTACTATAGAAACTCCTCAAGTGGAGAATTGTTCACTCTTTTTTGTGATTATAACAGAGAATCTACTCTTGTTTCTTCTTAAATGTCATAAAAAAAGAGGGACAATTGCCCCTCTTTTTTGTGTTCTATTTGGATTAAGCTAGCCTTCTAGCTCCATCACTTATTACTACATCATAAACCTTTGGTTCGTGACCATACTTTTCTTTATAAGCTTCTTTTGTTGTTTTAACAAAATCATCATAAAGTTCGTCTTTAACTAAGTTTATTGTGCAGCCTCCAAAACCACCGCCCATAACGCGTGATCCTGAAACTCCACATTTTTTAGCACAGTCATTTAGGTAATCCAATTCATCACAGCTTACTTCGTAAAGTTTACTCATGCCATGATGTGTTTCATACATTTTTTGACCAACGGTTTCGTAATCTCCTTTTTCAAGAGCATCACACACGTCTATTACACGTTGTATTTCTTCAATAACATATTCTGCTCTCATGAAATCTTCTTCGCTAATATTAGCTTTTGATTCTTTAAGCATATCCATCGTACAATCTCTTAAAAATTCTACTTTTGGATGTTTCTTTTGAATGGCTGCTACTGCGGCCTCACAACTTTCACGACGTTTGTTATATGCAGAAGAAGCTAGTTCGTGTTTTACCACTGAATCTAATAGCACCAATCGATATCCTTTTGGATTGAATGGGAAGTATTCGTGCTCTAGTGAGCGACAGTCAAGACGCATAAGATGCCCTGCTTTACCAAAGATTGAAGCAAACTGGTCCATAATACCACATTTAACACCAACATAATTGTGTTCTGTAGCTTGTCCCACTTTAGCTAATTCAAACTTTTCTATTTTACTATCAGCAAATAATTCATTGATAGCAAAAGCATACGTACTTTCTAATGCAGCAGATGATGACATACCTGCTCCCAAAGGAACATCGCCAGAAAATGCAGTGTCAAAACCTTTCACTTCTACATTTCTTTTGATCATCTCTCTACAAACACCAAATATGTATCTAGCCCAGCTTTCTTTTGGAGCATCTTCTTCTTTAAGTCCAAACTCAGCATATTCATCTAAGTCAATAGCATAAGCTCTTACTTTGTCTGTGTTGTTTGGTCTTATTTCTGCAACCATACCTTTATCTATGGCTCCAGGAAAAACGAATCCTCCGTTATAGTCTGTATGTTCTCCAATTAAGTTGATTCTTCCTGGAGAGGCATATAAAAAGCCTTTTACATCGCCAAATCGCTCTATAAAGTGTTTTCTAACTTCTTCTTTTTTCATGATAATAGAATCTTTACGGTTATTTAAAAGTTGATGTAGTATGTTATTCTACAGGAATATTTGTATTTACATTTTTGTATCCTACTAGTGCATAGAATAATAGGTAGATAGCTCCAGCAAATACTAACCAGAAACTAGCCATGAAGCTAACTCCATCAGCAAGTAAACCTTGAACTGCAGGAAGAATACCACCACCACAAACAAGCATCATAAAGATACCAGAAGCTGCTTCTGTGTATTTTCCTAATCCTTCTACTGCAAGGTTGAAAATACCACCCCACATAACAGATGTACAAAGACCACATAAAGCAAGGAACATAATGCCAATAGGCACTTGAGCTGTACCAAATGATATGTCACTAAAGAATACAGGCATATTAACTGTTGTTTCAGGAGAACTAAAGATAGCTAAGACTACGAATAGACCAGCTATAGTAGCTGTAAAACCAAGCATAACTCTACTTGAAATTTTACCACCTACGATACCACCTGTTAAACGACCAATAAGCATAAGGAACCAATAAGTACCTACTACAGAACCAGCAATTGTTGTGTCCATAGCTAGACCACCTTCAGCAATACTACTAGTCATGTATAAGTTACTAAAGTTTGGAATACCTACTTCGATACCTACGTATACGAAAATAGCGATTGCTCCAAATATAAAGTGTCTAAAAGATAGTGGGCTGTGAGGATCTTTTTTGCCAGCTTCTTTTTGCTGAATAGCAAGTCTTGGTTCTGGGATGTTAACTGCTAATAGTACAACAAATACTAGAGCGAAGATACCCATTGCGATGAATAAAGCAGGACTTGCGTCTTTGATAGATGCTTGAGAAGCATTACCAATTAGATAACCTACTAATACGGGTACGATAGTTGCATTTAGAGAGTTGAAAGAACCACCAATTTGGATAAGTTGGTTACCTTTTTTACCTCCACCACCTAGTGTGTTAAGCATTGGGTTTACTACAGCATTAAGCATACACATAGAAAAACCAGAAACGAATGCACCTGTAAGATACACTCCGAAGCTACCCATTCCGCCAGATAAGTACTGAATACCTACTCCTACGAAACCTACAGCTACAGCAATTAAAGCAGTTTTCTTATAACCTACTTTTTGAAGTAGTAGTCCAGAAGGTATACCCATAAAAAGGTAAGCAATAAAGTTTGCTAAGTTACCTAGCTGAGACATAAAGTTGGTTGCACCAAATTGGTTTTTCACGATGATACCCATCGGATTTTGTAACCCTGTTACAAACGAGATCATACCAAATAATGCTATCATCATGATGATAGGCAAGATATGACTTTGTTTTTGTTTAGTCATGATTGAATTTATTGATTAGTTAATGATAATTTATTTGAATTTATATACTGTGTGTTGTAAATACTTTTCTCCTGGTTCTAGTTTAGCACTAGGGAAATAGGGTTTATTGGGAGTGTCGGGAAGGCATTGTGCTTCAAAGCAGATAGCACTTCGAGCAGGGAATGTAGCACCATGTGCTCCCTTAAAGCCTCCGAGCCAGTTTCCTGTATATAATTGTACTCCTATTTCTGTTGTGTAAACTTCCATTAGTCTACCCGATTTAGGGTCTTGGCATGATGCCGCAAGAGTTAAGGTTTTAGGTTCAATTTTATTCAGCACATAACAGTGATCATAACCTGAACCATATTTCAATTGTCTGAAATTATCATTAATTCTATCTCCTACAACTTTAGGAGATGTAAAATCCATAGGTGTACCTGCCACTTTTAAAATTTCACCTGTTGGTATGGATACCTCATCTATGGGTGCATAATGGTCTGCATTGATATATACAATATTATCTTCTATGCTTGATGTGGGGGTTCCTATACCCGAAAGGTTGAAAAAACCATGACTGGTTAGATTTACTACTGTTGTTTGATCTGTTGTTGCTTGATAATTTATGTGAAGTGAATTTGAATTATTATCTAAAGAATAGGTTAATTCTACTTTAAGATTTCCAGGGTATCCTTCTTCGCCGTCTGTAGATAGGTATTTAAAGACTATGCTATTTTCATTTAATTGCGTAGCATCCCATACTTTTGTATGAAAGCCTGTAGGCCCACCGTGTAGAGCATTAGGCCCGTTATTAATAGCTAGTTTGTATTCATTGCCATTTAAGGTGAATTTGCCTTTTGCTATTCGGTTAGCATATCTTCCTACAACTGTGTTTAAAAAAGGTTCTGGACAACTTAATATATCTTTTAGGCTACTATGACCGAGAATTACGTTATCAAACTTGTTGCTTTTATCGGGTACCATAATAGAAAGGAGAGTACAACCATAATTGGTAACTGCTACTTCCATACCCTTATTGTTTCTGAGAATAAATAAGTCTGTTTGTTTTCCTTCAATAATTGACTGAAAATCTTCTCTTTTCAAATTTGATTTATTTTCCATTTTTTTTCTGCGTGTTTTTCAGGATAGCCCTAATTAAGTCATAAAAATCATGCAAATAAAGAGAATTTATAACTTTCTCACAAATATATCAGTCTAAATAAAATAAAGCATTCAAGGGGATTCCTGAAATAAAAAGTCTAGTTTAGTGAAGTATTGATGTCAGTTAGATAGAATTAAAATATTTATTTCTATCTAAAACTTTTGATATTTTTAGTATGTTTGTAACACATTATTTATCATAAACATCATAATAAAATAAAAAGGAAAATGTATCCGTTTAAATTCGAACCTCTTTTAAAGCAAACCTTATGGGGTGGTGATAAAATCATACCCTTTAAACATCTAAATGAATCTTTAGAAAGAGTAGGTGAAAGCTGGGAAATATCGGGCGTAGATGACAATGAATCTGTAGTGGCTGAAGGTCCAGATAAAGGTCTAACCTTGACACAGCTTGTTCGTAGACATCGTGAAGAATTAGTAGGAGAAGATAACTATAGCGCATTTGGCGAAAAGTTTCCTCTGCTAATCAAGTTTATTGATGCTAAGCAAGATTTATCTATCCAAGTGCATCCAGATGATGTATTGGCGAAACGTCGTCATAATTCATTTGGTAAAACAGAAATGTGGTACGTTGTTGATGCTGATAAAAATGCTAAGTTGCGTTCTGGTTTCTCTCATGAAATAGACGCTACAGAGTATAAAGAACGCGTAAAGAACAATACGATAACTGATGTATTGCAAGAGTATGAAATACATCCTGGAGATGTGTTTTTCTTACCTGCTGGTAGAGTTCATAGTATTGGCGCAGGATCTTTTATCGCAGAAATTCAACAGACATCAGATATTACTTATCGTATTTACGATTTTAATCGTAAGGATGCCAATGGACAAACTAGAGAGCTTCACACTGAATTAGCTAAAGATGCTATCAATTATGAAGTACTCAATGATTACAGAACCAAATATGATAGAGTAAAGGATGAACCAGTAGAATTAGTAGCATGTCCTTATTTTACAACTTCTGTCTATGATTTAACAGAAGAAGTGACTTGTGACTATTCTGATTTAGACTCTTTTGTAATATTAATATGTGTTGAGGGTAGTTGTAACCTAATCGATAATGAAGGAAATAAAGTTTCTCTTCAAGCAGGTGAAACAATCCTTTATCCAGCACTTACAGAAGAAATTACTATTATGCCTTCTGAAGAGGGTGTGAAAATACTTGAAACATACGTATAATCTTATCCTACAGATATATCTATTGAATAGGGGTAGCCAAAAGCTATCCCTATTTTTTATTTAAAAACATCGTCTTCTCTTACTTTTAAGTGAGTTTTGCCAATGTTTTAACTAGGTCATCGTATTGTCATGACACCGACATGATGATACGATGACCTAGTTAAAGTATCTTCATGTCGGTGTTATGATGAATCTGATATCTTCACTTTGTTCAGATTATGCTTTCAGAAGCGATACAAACATCCCAGATTGAGGGAGAATATTTCTCTAGAGAGAATGTTATGTCTTCTCTAAAGATGAATTTAGGATTGGAATCACTCCATCGTCCTTCAACTAATATGAAAGCTGATGCAGTAGCTAAACTGATGATTGAGGTTAAGAAAGATTTTACAAAGCCTTTAACACTACAATTACTACTCAATTGGCACAAGATATTGATGAGTAATGAAAATCGTATTCAGGCGGGTGCTATTCGTCAAGGTACAGAAGCTATGCAAGTCATTTCAGGTCATTATGGCGAAATAGAAGTACATTATGAAGCACCACCCTCAAAATCACTACCTGAGCTTTTAAATCAGTTTTTTTGCGTGGTATCAGAACTTTGAAGATAGAGAGTTTGGTAAAATAGGAGATGCAATGATTACTTCTGCTTTAGCTCATCTCTATTTTGAGACACTACATCCCTTTGAAGATGCTAATGGACGTATCGGCAGGGCACTTGTAGAGAAAGTCTTAGCAGAACGTTTAGATATGCCTATCTTACTTAATATTTCACACGCTATAGAGCTGGATAAGAAGAAATATTATCAAGAGATAAAAAAAGCTCAGCGCGACTTAAATGTATCCGACTGGATAGCCTATTTCTGCGGAGTATTGCTTGTGCAATAAAGAACATTAAGAGTGTTGCATTACATACACTAAATAAAACAAAGTTTTTCGATCGTTACGCTGATGAATTAAACGAAAGGGAGATAAAGGCAATAAATAAAATGTTTGATGCTGGCCCATCTGATTTTGAAGGAGGAATGACAGCAAAGAAATATATATCAATAAATAAAACATCAAAACCGACCGCAACTCGTGATTTGCAACACTTATCTGCGATAGGTGCTTTTAACAAGTATGGAGGAGGTAGATTGGGTTATTATGAGTTGAATATGGAACCGTATAATCATCTTTTTTAAAGGGCTGATTAAGTATTGATTCAGTAATTATTAATTTAGGTTCTTTGGCTAGATATATGTGCTTTTACTATAGATATATCTAAAATAATGTTTATTTAATTGGATTTTATATAGATATATCTATATTTGTGTATATATGATTATGAAATGAATAAAGATATATACGCATCATCAAATAGTACGATAATTAGCGATTTAGGAAAACGTTATGCAGAGTATCGTAAAAGAATGGGGTACACTCAAAAGGAGGTCTCGGAACAAACAGGATTAAGTGTTTTTACGATTAGTTCATTTGAAAGTGGAGCATCTGCAGGGATAACTTTGGCATCACTTTTGAAACTTCTTCGAGCAATAGAAAGTTTAGAAGAGGTAGAAAAATTACTGCCAGAATTGCCTCTGAGCGCTAAAGAATTATTCAAACAGAATAAAATGAAGTAGATATGGATACAAATGTAATTAAAGTTACTTTGTGGGGTATGGATGTTGGTTATCTGTATTGGGATAAAAAACAGAAACTAGCCGTATTTGAATATGAGGTAAGTTTTCTTGAAAAAGGACTTGATATAGCTCCACTATCTATGTCTATAAATAGCCAACGAAGTAAAAAGGGAATGCCTTGGTTAGGTGGCACAGACAAACTTTATGTTGGTTTACCTCCTATGTTAGCCGATTCTCTCCCCGATAAATATGGAAATTCACTATTTACAGGTTGGTTGCGAGAAAATAAGATTTCTACAAAGCAAGTAACTCCGGTAGATCATCTTTCTTTTATTGGGACTCGTGCAATGGGTGCACTAGAGTTTGAACCAGCGAAAGAGTTAGGACGCGATAATGCTTTTGATGTTGACGTTCAAAAATTATATCTCTTTGCTAAAGAGGTTTTGTCGGAAAGAGGAGATACTGTCTTACGAGCTGAAAATTCGATTTTATGGCAAGACTTGATTAAGATTAGTTCTTCACCAGGAGGAAAAAGACCGAAGGCAATTATTGCTATCAATAAAGAAACAAATGAAGTGAAGTCTGGACAAGGAACAATACCAAACGGATTCGAACATTATATTCTTAAATACGATGATAATTCTTCCTATCCTTATGCGAAGTTAGAATATGTCTATTATTTGATGGCTGTATCTGCAGGAATACATATTATGCCTTCTGAATTGAAGACTTATGAAGGTGTAACTCATTTTCTAACCAAGCGTTTTGATCGAGTAGGCAACGAAAAACTTCATGTACAAACATTAGCTGCTATGAATCCTTTAGCAACCAGTTACGAAGAACTATTTGCTGTAATTCGTCGATTAAATTTACCTTACGAAGATAGTGAACAGCAATATTTGCGTATGGTTTTTAATGTACTAGCTAAAAATGTGGAGGATCATTCTAGGAATTTCGCCTTTATAATGAATAAAGAGGGGGTTTGGAGGCTGTCCCCCGCTTATGATATCACATTTAGTGTTGATTTAACTGCACCAACCTATGCTAATACGCATGCTCTATCCATTAATGGCAAAGACGATGACATTGCTATGGGTGATTTAATTGAAGTTGCAAAAAGCAATGACATAAGGAATTATAAAGCATTGATAGCACAAGTACAGTTGGGGATCTCTAAGTTTGAAACTTTGGCAATAGAGATTGGCATCGATAAGAAATTGATAGTAGATATTAAAAGTCATTTTATTTAATCTTCCCTTATTATTTATTTTTATACTTACTAAATACCACAAAATACATGGATCAAGATATAATTATATACAATACGGATGACGGCAAAGCTTCTGTCTCTCTAATGACAAAAGACGGCAATGTTTGGATGAATCAAAACCAGCTTGCCGAACTTTTTGACACCTCTAAGCAAAATATTAGTATGCATATATCTAATATATTGAAAGACGGAGAGTTAAGTGCTAATTCAGTTGTTAAGGATTACTTAACAACTGAATTATAGGGTAAGGAAATGTTGATAAATTTGAAACATCTCTTGACGGGTGCAGGCTCTATCAGTAAATTGCAGATGCAGAGTGAAGTTGATGCCATCTATGAAGAATTTAATGCTTGACGAAAAAGAGAGGAGGCTAAACAAGCTGATAGAGATGATTTCGATGAGTTGAAGAGATTAAGTAATGAGTTGAAAAATAGATAAATACAGATTGATTCAAGACTTAGGGAGATAGTAGAAAACTATCTCCTTTTTTGTTTGACTTAGATATAGTTTATATTGACTTTGATTTTATTAAGTCCAGACTTTAGTGTTATAAACAAGATAGACAAATCAGATATTGATTTTTCCGAAGTTAATAATCTAAATGGAATTTACTTTGATTATGATGAAAATGATAAACTTTGGAAAATGTTATGTGTAAATCCCTATGTGAAGTTTGAATGATATAAGTCGCCTATCCAAATACCTCTAAATACAATTAGTTGATAACCAATGCTAAATACACCCCGTCCAGCTCCACTTTAAACAAGAGCCAATAGGCTAAGGAAAGATAATCTTTTTGATGTTTCCCCTCTACTTTTGTAAGTGATCCGTGATTTACCCCAAGTTTCGTTTTTAAGAATAAAAAAAGGAGACTATCTCGCTTTTGAACCAGATAGTCTCCTTCTTTATTTTCTAAGAAAACAGAAATGTCAATAAAATTATTTTCTTCTCCTTCTAAACAAACCACTAAATCTTCTGATAGCTCTAATGCCCATACTTATGGTATCAAAAGCAACCATCCCAAGATTAAAAGAGTTCATTAATGTACTCCCTGTATCTGTTATCGGAGAAATAATGTTTTCTGCTTTAGTTGAAACAACTGCTTGTTGCTCTCTAAGCTGATTTAATACTAATTGTTTGTATTCTTTTACATCAATTAGTGTTATAGACTCATTGTTTTTTAATTTATATTTTAATCTATCCATTACTTTGAGTCGTTAAGAAATAAATTTGCCAAAAAGTTAATTACTGGGTTAAAAATAAGACGTTTACGATTTAGATATATTATTAATAAGATAAGTAATAATACACCTGCAATAATGCTTAAACTAGTACCCATTCCTCCCACATACTCTGCTAACTTATAAGCTAGCGCAAATGAAAGGTATAAAATGGCTATAGTGCCAAAAGAAAGTACTAATCCTCCTATTACCAGAGTCGATATTAATACAGATAACTTTTCTGTTAGTTCAACTTTGGCATATTCTTTCTGTAAATCGAGGTATTTCTTAATCTCAGCAAAGAGCTGCTTAAAGTTATTGATACTGTTTTCTTTTATAAACATACAGTTGGTAGGGGTCTATTATAAATCTTTTATTTCACCTTTAATTTCTGAAGCTATTTCATCTACTAAATCTTTCATTTCATCACGATTTAGTTTAATTCCTTTTTTACGAAGAGCTTCAGCAATTCTTGCACGTGTTTTTTCACCTTCTTCAGGAGCAAATAAGATTCCAAGTACTCCACCTAAAACTGCACCGCCTAAAAAAGCGCCGATTACATTTAACGTTCTCATATTTTTTAATTTTAAGTTACTATAATATAAAACATAAATAAAGGGTAATTTGTTTTGAAAAATATCGGAGTAGCTTTAACTATAAATCTTTCTTATAAAACAGATTCAAATATAGCCTGAAATTAGATATTACTCTTTATTTGAGAGATTGCCCAAATAAAGTTAAAATTATGCGTAATACATAATTTGTTGACTCTTTTTTATTGACATTTTTTTTGAAAGAACGATTAAATTCTATTAATTTGCTACTTAATATAGACTTGAGAGGAAATGTTTGGATAAGAATAGTTATCTTATTCAGTAACATGTACTTGAATGGATAATAGAATATTAATATTTTAATGATACGAGTTATGAGAAAACTATTCGTTTTTAGTTTAGGTGTTTGTATGATGCTAGGTTTTGCTTCATGTAAATCAACAGAAAGTGCTTATAAAAAAGCTTATGAACAAGCTAAGCAACAAGAATTAGCTGAAGAACAAGAGGTAGAATATGTAGCACCAGTTCAACAACAGTCTGTAGAGCCTGTGGTTTCTGCTCCTGTTAAAGTTAAGCCATCTAATACTGGAACTATTCGTGAAGAAAAAGTAACAGTTGTTTCAGGTGTTGACGGATTGAAGAAATACAGTGTTGTAGCAGGTAGCTTTGGTGTAAAATCAAATGCTGAAGGTTTAAAAAGATTTTTAGACGGCGAAGGCTATAATAGTACTGTTGCTTATAATGCTGATGCTAATATGTACCGTGTAATTGTAACTAGTTTTGACGACAGAGGTTCTGCTGAATATGCAAGAGACTCTTTCAAAGCAAAATATCCTAGTAGAAAAGATTTCCAAGGAGCTTGGTTGCTATATCGCGTGTACTAATGATATGATATTGAATTAAAGAATAGAGGGCAACAGCCAAATGGTTGTTAGCCCTTTTTTTATTAAGGTATTAACTTCGTATTATTTTGTATTTAGAGTTCGATGAATAAAGATATTTTATATAAAGCTATTGATGCAGCATTAAAAGCTGGCGTAGAAATACTATCTATTTATAATGATCCCAAAGCAGATTTTCAGATTGAAAGAAAGTCTGATCAATCTCCTTTAACTATAGCAGATAAAAAAGCTCATGCTGTAATTGTATCTCATTTGAGCTCCTTTCAGATTCCCATTTTAAGTGAAGAGGGGAAGGCTATACCTTTTGTGAAAAGAGAAAACTGGGATCAATTTTGGGTGGTTGATCCCCTAGATGGAACCAAAGAATTTATAAAGAAAAATGGAGAATTTACGGTGAATATAGCACTGCTCCAAAATAATGTTCCTACCCTGGGAGTTGTCTATATACCCGTTCAAAAAGTATTATATTTTGCTTCTAGTGAGCTAGGAGCCTATAAATATGTTAATATTTCAAATTTAGAGGGCTTAAGTAATTTAGATTTACTAATTTCAAATGCAACAAAATTACCTGTAGCAAGAAAAAATAGAGATGAATATGTTATTGTTGCTTCAAGATCTCACTTGTCTGAGGAAACTCAAGCCTATATTGGTGAATTAGAGAAACAACATAATCATATCCAATTAGTATCTGCCGGCAGCTCAATTAAAATATGTTGGGTAGCTGAAGGTATAGCAGATGTGTATCCTCGATTTGCCCCAACAATGGAATGGGATACGGCTGCAGGACATGCTATAATTTTAGCAGCAGGAAAACAAATTGTCAAGGCTTTAACCCCCAATGAAGCTTTAGAATATAACAAGGAAGATTTATTAAATCCTTGGTTTATAGTCAAGTAGAATAGTAAAATATGACTTTAGAAATAGTCTTGGTTTTTTTGGCTCTGATCTCTATGATTACTGCTTTAGTGATGGATAGAATGCGTCCAGGAATGATTCTTTTTTCTGTGGCAGTATTCTTTCTCTGTGCAGGAATCATTACACCCGAAGAGCTTATTGATGGTTTTAGCAATAAAGGGGTTATTACCGTAGCTTTGCTGTTCTTAATCAGTGAAGGAGTAAGAAAATCGGGTGCATTAAGTGTACTCATTCGCAAATTACTACCCGAAAAGGATACAACTGTTTTTAGGGGACAACTTAGAATGTTACCTGTCATCTCAGTCATATCTGCATTCTTGAATAATACCCCCGTAGTTGTAATCTTCGCACCTATTATTAAAAGATGGGCAGAGAAGGTGAAACTTCCTGCAACAAAATTCCTGATACCTCTTTCTTATGCTACTATTCTTGGAGGGATGTGTACTCTCATTGGTACATCTACCAACTTAGTAGTTCATGGTATGATTTTATCTGCAGGTTATGAGGGGTTCACTATGTTTGAACTGGGCAAAGTAGGTGTTTTTATTGCCTTAGGAGGAATAATTTACTTGTTTTTATTTTCTTCAAAACTATTGCCAGATCGTAGAGATGGATTAAAAGAGGGTGAAAGCATCAATCGACTTAACCTTGTTGAGGCTGTAATAGGTCCTCGTTTTCCAGGTATCAATAAGAACCTGAAGGAGTTTAACTTTGAGCGCCATTATGGAGCTGAAGTAAAACAAATAAAGAGAGCAGGACATACTTTTAGTTCAAATAGAGAAAAAGTAAGATTAAAAGAAGGGGATACTCTTGTCTTATTGGCAGACGAAACCTTTGTTCCTACTTGGGGAGAGTCTTCTGTCTTTGTGATGTTAGCTAATGGACATGATAAGGAAGACTCAGAGCCCATAGGAAGGAAAAGACGTATCTTGGCTATTCTT
Organism: Bacteroides coprosuis DSM 18011; assembly: GCA_000212915.1. Taxonomy (NCBI): domain Bacteria; kingdom Pseudomonadati; phylum Bacteroidota; class Bacteroidia; order Bacteroidales; family Bacteroidaceae; genus Bacteroides; species Bacteroides coprosuis. The sequence goes on along the minus strand of CM001167.1, from coordinate 2,631,559 downwards.
CTATTGATACTAATGATTGTAGGTGCTACACTTGGAGAGCTCCCTTATACAAAAGAAAGATTTCCAAACATACAGCTAGATATGTTCTTTTTTGTGGCAGTAACTACTGTTATAATGGCTTGGGCTAGATTGTTTTCTCCCAGAAAATACACAAAATATATCTCCTGGGATATATTAATCACTATTGCGTGTGCTTTTGCTATCAGTAAGGCAATGGTAAATTCTGGAGTGGCAGATCTTATTGCTAGTAGAATGATTTTATTAAGTGATTATTTCGGACCTCATTTTCTATTAGCCGTACTCTTCATTATAACCAATATCTTTACAGAGTTAATAACTAATAATGCTGCAGCAGCCTTAGCATTCCCTTTGGCTTTATCAATTTCTAGTCAGTTGGGGGTGAGCCCTACACCTTTTTTTGTGGTAATATGTATTGCTGCATCAGCTAGTTTTGCAACGCCTATTGGATATCAAACTAATTTAATAGTACAAGGTATTGGTGATTATAAATTTACCGATTTTTTAAAGATAGGTTTACCTTTAAATATAATTACCTTTATAATAGCTGTATTTTTAATTCCTATTATATGGCCTTTTTAATTTGACAACATTTATGAATAATCAAAATAATATATATCCCGTCTTTGATAAGATGCTAGGTAGAGTAGATAAAGAAGACTTATTGAAGCAGAAAAGTGTAATGGTATGGTTTACAGGCTTAAGTGGCTCGGGTAAGAGTACCATTGCTATTGCTTTAGAAAGAGAACTTCATCGAAGAGGATTATTGTGTAGGTTGCTTGATGGTGATAATATTCGTTCAGGAATCAATAATAATTTAGGCTTTTCGGCAGAAGATAGAAAAGAAAACATTAGAAGAATCGCTGAGGTTTCTAAACTTTTTATTGACTCAGGTATTATTACATTAGCAGCTTTTATTAGTCCAAGTAATGAGATGCGTAAAATGGCTGCAGACATTATTGGCAAGGATGATTTTTTGGAAGTATTTGTCAGTACTCCTTTAGCTGAATGCGAACGTAGAGATGTGAAAGGTTTATATGCAAAGGCACGAGAAGGTAAAATTCAAAACTTTACTGGTATTTCGGCTCCTTTTGAAGCACCAGAATCTCCTGCTTTGTCTTTAGATACATCTCAGCTAAGTATCCAAGAGTCTGTACAAGCTCTATTGGATCTCATACTTCCAAGAGTAAAAAATAAATATTGAATTTAAACCGACAGATATACTATATACGAAGATTATGTCAGAATATAAATTAAGTCACTTAAGAGAACTCGAAGCAGAGTCTATTCATATTATCCGTGAGGTGGCTGCGGAATTTGAGAATCCAGTGATGCTTTATAGTATCGGGAAAGACTCTTCAGTAATGGTGCGATTAGCTGAAAAAGCTTTTTATCCAGGTAAAGTTCCATTTCCTTTAATGCATATTGACTCTAAATGGAAATTCAAAGAAATGATAGAATTTCGTGATAAGTATGCCAAAGAACATGGTTGGAATCTTATCGTAGAGAGTAATATGGAAGCTTTCCATGCAGGTGTAGGTCCATTTACCCATGGTAGTAAGGTTCATACCGATTTAATGAAAACGAAGGCTCTACTAAGTGGCTTGGATAAATATAAGTTCGATGCTGCTTTTGGTGGAGCTCGTCGTGACGAAGAAAAGTCGAGAGCTAAAGAAAGAATATTCTCTTTTAGAGATAATTTCCATCAATGGGATCCTAAAAATCAGCGTCCCGAATTGTGGGACATCTACAATGCTCGTGTTCACAAAGGCGAAAGCATTCGTGTATTCCCTTTGAGTAACTGGACAGAATTAGATATATGGCAATATATTCGATTAGAAAATATTCCAATTGTTCCTCTTTACTTTGCTAAGAAAAGACCTGTCATCGAAATTGATGGTAATTTAATAATGCCAGATGATGATAGAATACCAAAAGAGTTATTAGAAAAAGTAGAATATAAAAATATTCGTTTCCGTACTCTAGGTTGCTGGCCTCTAACAGGAGCCATTGAAAGTGAAGCCGATACAATTGAAAAGATTGTAGAAGAGATGATGACTACAACAAAGAGTGAGCGAACAACACGTGTGATTGATTTCGATCAAGACGCCAGTATGGAACAAAAGAAACGTGAAGGTTATTTTTAAAAAGAATTAAAATGTCAGTAAATCAGAATATAACAGAGTTTTTAGATAGAGACGAACAAAAAGACCTTTTGCGTTTTCTTACTGCAGGGTCTGTGGACGATGGTAAATCTACATTGATTGGTCGTCTTCTCTTTGATAGTAAAAAGCTTTATGAAGACCAATTAGACGCTCTAAAGAAAGATAGTAAGCGTATAGGTAATGCAGGTGAGCATATCGATTATGCTTTGCTACTAGATGGACTTAAAGCAGAAAGGGAACAAGGTATCACTATCGATGTTGCCTATCGTTACTTCTCTACGAATAACAGGAAATTTATTATTGCAGATACCCCAGGACATGAACAGTACACCCGAAATATGATTACTGGTGGATCTACTGCTCAATTGGCTATTATCTTGGTAGATGCTCGAAATGGTGTGATTACGCAAACTCGTAGACATACATTCCTAGTCTCTCTATTGGGCATAAAGAATGTGGTATTAGCCGTTAATAAAATGGATTTAGTAGACTATGATGAAAATCGTTTTAAAGAAATAGTTGCTGAATACAAAAAGTTTGTTGAACCACTTCATATCCCCAATATAACTTATATCCCTCTTTCTGCACTTGAAGGAGATAATGTGGTAGAGCTTTCAGATAAAACGCCTTGGTATAAAGGTATATCCTTGCTTGAACATCTAGAAACTGTAAAAACAGATGAGGCTCATGAATTTAATGAATTCAGATTCCCTGTTCAGTATGTTCTTCGTCCTAATCTTGACTTTAGAGGATTCTCCGGTAAGGTAGCTTCGGGTATCATCCGCAAAGGAGATGAAGTTATGGCATTACCATCTGGTAAAAAATCAAAAGTAGCTCGTATTGTTACGTATGATGGCGATTTAGACTATGCTTTCCCTCCACAATCTATCACAATTACTCTAGAAGATGAAATTGATGTATCTAGAGGCGAAATGTTAGTTCACCCTAATGCTCTGCCTAAAGTAAGTAGAAACTTTGAATCTATGCTTGTATGGATGGATGAAGAGCCTATGGATACTGATAAACAGTTCTTTATTAAGCATACTACAAATACCAGCAGAATACGAATTGATAACATTAAGTACAAAGTAGATGTTAATACTATGGAGCACTCAAAAGTTCAGAACTTAGTTTTGAATGAAATAGGGCGAGTAGTATTTACTGCTGCTAAAGAGTTGTTCTTTGATTCTTATCAGGATAATAAATCTTGTGGAGCTTTTATCTTAATTGATCCGATCACCAACAACACTTGTGCTGTAGGTATGATTATAGATGAAGTTGCTGATAAAGACGTTAATCGTTCAGATGATAGGCCTGTGCTCGATTTCAATAAACTAGGGATAGATCCTAGTCATTATGATGCTGTTATGAAAGCAGTAAAAGAACTTGAAAGACAAGGCTTAGGAATTAGAGTAGTAAAGTAAATAGAATTAGATGGGATTATTAGAGTTTAATAAACTTCCAATAAATACGTTAGTAGGTGCAGACTGGAAGACGTTTAATGCAATAACTGCTGGGCGTCAGATAGATTCTGCATATAAAAGTAAATATAGATTAACCAAAGCGGTATGCCGTCTGCTGTCTCCTTTTGCAAAAATTCAAAACAAGAGATTCGATAAAAAATTAGCCAATATTCCTTTATCAGAAGACCCTGTTTTTATTTTAGGACATTGGAGAAGTGGAACTACATTTGTACACAATGTTTTATCTTGTGATAAGAGATTTGGATACAATACAACTTATCAAACTGTTTTTCCTCACTTAATGATGTGGGGGCAGACTTTCTTTAAGGGGAATATGAGCTTTTTAATGCCCGACAAAAGACCTACAGATAATATGGAATTAGCTGTAGATCTTCCTCAAGAAGAGGAGTTTGCACTGGCTAATATGATGCCATACACTTATTATAATTTTTGGTTCCTACCTCAATATATGCAAGAGTATGCTGATAAATATTTACTATTCAATGATATCTCAGAGAATGAGCTTCAGATATTTGAAGAGACATTTAAAAAGCTGATAAAAATATCTCTTTGGAATACAAAGGGAGAGCAGTTCTTAAGTAAAAACCCACCACATACAGGTAGGGTGAAAGAGTTGATAAAGATGTTCCCCAATGCCAAGTTTATCTACTTGATGAGAAATCCTTATACGGTATTAGAGTCTACTCGGAGTTTCTTTACAAATACTATTCAACCTTTAAAACTTCAAGATATCTCAAATGAAGAGATTGAAAAGAATATTATTTCTATTTATGCGAAGCTGTATCATCAGTATGAAGCTGAGAAACATCTTATACCAGAAGGTAATCTGATAGAAGTGAAGTTTGAGGATTTTGAAGCTGATGCTATGGGTATGACTCAGAAAATATACGAATCTTTGAATCTTAAAGGTTTTGACGAAGCCAAAGGAGCTATTCAAAACTATGTAGGAGAGAAGAAAGGGTATAAAAAGAACAAGTATAAGTATGATGATCGTACGATTAAGTTGGTAGAAGAAAACTGGGGATTCGCTTTAAAACAGTGGGGATATTCTTTAGATTAAAACAATAACATTATGAAATATAACTCGCAATTCTTAGTCCTATTTGTAGCGCTAGTCTGTTTTTCGGGAGATATAGATGCACAAAGAATATTAGGAGATACCCTGAAAAATGAACGAGAGGAAATGATTCCCTTTGGTGATATGAATCAATGGATCAATCGTAGAATCAAAGAGTCGGGAATCATTGGTGGTAACATGAAAGATGTTTATGCTATTGGACCGACAGAGATAATTGAGGGGGCGATACCTTATGTTAATAAGGGGGGATCACCTTGGGCTACGTCTAATGTCCTTGCTAAAGTGGCAGGGATTACAAAAACAAACACTTCTGTTTTTCCTGATCGTAGAGGTACTGGATTTTCTGCCCGTATGGATACACGTATGGAAAGCGTTAGAGTTTTGGGTATAGTTGATATTACGGTATTAGCTGCAGGTTCTACTTTCTTAGGTTCGGTCAATGAACCCATTAAGAGTACCAAGAATCCTCAAAAGATCTTAGTATCAGGTATCCCTTTTTCAAAGAAACCTAGAGCCGTTCGTTTTGATTATAAAATCAAACTTTCTGGTGAGCCAAATCGTATAAAGGCTACTGGTTTTGGTAAGAGTAAAACGATCAAGGGTAAAGACTTACCATGTGCTATTCTTCTTTTACAAAAGAGATGGGAAGATGGGAATGGAAATGTTTTTGCTAAGCGAGTAGGTACAATGGTCAATTACTATTATGAATCTACCAATTGGGTTGAAGATGCTACTTATGAAATAATGTATGGAGACATAACATCTAGTCGTTATTACTTAGAAGATAGAATGCACATTCAAGATGAAGAACGTTTTACAATAAATAGTAAGGGTGAGAGTGTGCCTATTCAAGAAGTAGGCTGGGCAGATGCTGATGAAACACCTACTCACATTATTCTTCAATTTGCGTCAAGCCATGGAGGAGCCTATATTGGTTCGCCAGGTAACTCTTTTTGGATAGATAATGTTCGATTGGTTTATTAAGATCACGAAGCAAAATAAGTTTAAAGAGGCTACTTCATTGAAGAGAGCCTCTTTTTTATGCTAACATTTCACTCAATCTAGTTTTATCAATCTCCAACTTATGGGGTTAGATTTGAATCAAATAGAATAAAACGATTCTTTATATTTAGTAAAACGCCCATTAGAAACAAATCGAATAGGCGTTTTTTAATGACACACAGCAGGTCTATTTTTAATCTTGTAAAAGTTTAACAGCATCCACATATTGAGCAATACCAGCTGCAACAAGTTTGGCATCCTTCATAGCCAATACAACTGTTTGAGGCTTATGTACTACATCACCACCAGCAAAAACACCTTTTCGGGTTGTCATACCGTATGGCTTTTCTCGAGTAATAACATATCCTGTATCATCTACATCAATCCCTTTTGTTGTTGAAACAATTCGGTTGGCTGGTCGTGAGCCAATAGCTAGATAAATTCTATCAAAGTGAAGAATTTTTTCACCCTCCAATGTATCTGCTTTAATACCCATAATATATTCGTTGTCTTCATCACCAAGGAACTCTTTTGTGTTGGTTTCCCAGATGAATTCAGCACCTTCTTTTAGAGCAGATTCATATTCAAACTTTATAGCAGGCATTTGCTCAAAAGTTTCATTAGAAATAACGGTTACTTTTTTAGCACCCATTCGAATAGCTGTTCTGGCAGCATCCATAGCCACATTTCCACAGCCTATAATAGCTACATTCTCGCCTTCTCTGAAAGGAACTTCATCTTTCTCTACACTTCCCGTACTGTAAAGACTAGCCATTCTTAAAAAATAGGAAGATTGAACAATGCCTTTGAGGTTATTTCCAGGCATATCAAGGGTTTTGGGCATAGCTGTACCCGAACCGATAAATATGGCATCATATTCTTGTCCAAATATGGTGTCGATGGTAAAATCTTCACCTACAGATCGATTGGTTAAGAAAGTAACTCCTAAGTTTTCAATCTTTTCAATCTCTTTTCGTACTACCTTTTTTGGAAGTCTGTATTCTGGAATACCATACATTAATACTCCTCCAGGCTCTTCTTGTCTTTCAATGATAGAAACGTTAAAGCCGATTCTAGCCAAGTCACCAGCTACAGTTAAACCAGCAGGACCCGAACCAATAATAGCAACTTTTCCTCTTGTTTTTTGAGGTATTTTATCACGAATAAGATCCATATTAGTATCAAAATCCGCAATGAATCTTTCAAGTCGTCCAATGTGAATGGGTTTGCCTTTCTTTTGAAGGATGCAATTTCCTTCACATTGTTTCTCATGAGGACAAACTCTCCCACAAACCGCAGGAAGATTACTTTTTTCATTGATAATTGTCATGGCAGCACCCATATTACCCATGGATAGTTGATGGATGAAATCGGGAATATCATTGGCAATGGGACAACCTTGTATACAACTCGGTTTCCTACAATTAAGGCAGCGTTTTGCTTCATTAATAGCCTCTTTCATGCTGTAGCCAGCATCTTCTTCCTTGAATTTGTTGTGTTTTGCACTCATTATTATTGGTTAATTATAGATATGTTACATTTTATTACAAATCTAAGTCTAAAATTGCAATCCCTACATAGCAATTGTGTTAATAATTGTAAATATATAAAATTCAGTAACTTAGTTGATAAATAGTGATTATCATCGGAGATATGATATCTTAAAATTGAAATAGTTTTATATTCGCATTTGGAAAGGGGTTTAATATAGAATATATACCTTTGCTAAAATCTTTTTTCTACTATGGAGGGCATGACAAATTGGAGAGTTTTTGAAAAACTATTTATTGAATCTTATTCGATACTGATTGCATACAGTTTTCGGTTTATTAAAGATCGAGAATTGGCAAAAGATATTGTACAGGATGTTTTTTTGGAATTATGGAAAAATAGGCAATCTATTGATTTTGAAAGCCCTCTTAAATCTTACCTATTTAAATCTGTTTACAATAGAAGCATTAATTATCTCACAAGTAAATATGCCGAAACGAGTGTGTTTATGGGTGTGGATAATGAAATTGAAGCTATTCTTCATGCTGAAGAATCCGTTGATAAAGAAGTTTCATTGTTAGAACTTCAATCTGAAATAAATAAGTATCTGAATACAATATCTCCCCGTAATCGTGAAATCTTTACTCTAAGTAGATTAAATGGATTAAAGAATAAAGAAGTTGCTGACAAACTATGCATTAGCATAAAAACAGTAGAGAAGAATCTTTCCCTAATAATAAAAGACTTAAGAGCGTATTTGGCAGATAGAGATCTATTGTCTCTCTCTCTTTTATTTATACTTATAAGTTAATAAAGGTTAACTACTAAAAATGTGATAGGGTTTATTTACCCTTACTTGTGATAACTAATAGAAGGCAATACTATGAATGATACAATAGACATAGATGTATTAATGATAAAATACTGGGATGGAACTGCTGAGATAGATGAAAAAGAGCAGTTGCTAACTTGGTTGCAGCAAAGTGATACTCATAAACAAGAATTTAGGAGTAAACATAAAATATGGCTTACTCAAGAAGCAGCAAGCATAAGTAAATCGGAAATCTATACTGCTTTGAAGGATACAAAACAGTCTATTTTACAATCTTCTGTGTCAAGTAAAATCGATTCTATTTTACCTTGGTTATATCGTGTTGCAGCTGTTTTTATTTTAGCTTTTGCTACTTCCTTTTTCTTTTTGAATTATACCTCTATTGGTGAAAAAGAAGTGCTAGTTAATAAGGTAATTATGCCTCAAGGAAGTAAAGGTGTTATCGGCTTACCCGATGGTTCAAAGGTGTGGTTGAATTCAGGTTCATCTCTGTCTTATAAAGAAGACTTCTTAGCTGAAAATCGAGAAGTAAGTTTAGATGGAGAGGCTTATTTTGAAGTAGAAAAGAATAAAGCAAAACCTTTTGTAGTAAAAACTGCAAATGTAAACGTTGAGGTGCTAGGAACAAAATTTGATGTTCAAAATTATCTAGACCGTGATGAAGTTAAAGTAACACTAATAGAGGGCTCAGTAAAAATAGCAAGTGATAGAAAAGACTATATCTTGAAGCCTAATGAAAAATATGTATTGTCAAAGAGCAATAAAGCAGAAAAGGTTGAAATGGCAAATGGTATGGCTTCTCGAATTTGGATTAATCAGAGAATTTCTTTTGAGAAAAAATTATTAAAAGACATCATACCTTATTTAGAAAGTTGGTATGGGGTAGAGTTTATATATAATTCTAGTTTTGAAAATAATACTCATCTCACTTTTACTATTCGAGAAGATACTTTGAATGATATCTTAAAATCAATAGAGTACATCTCAAATATAGAATTTGAAATAAAAGAGAATAAAGTAATCATTAAATAAAAACAAAGGGTAGACTTCGGCCAAAGTCTACCCACTATTAATCATTAAAGAGTTCCGTAAGGATACTCAATAACGTTAAATCTAATATCAAAGTTATGAAAAAAAATGGAATAGGAGAAAGTTTTATGCTTTTTCCTAAGAATCTGGCTTATGTCTTTTTAAAGCCTTCCTTCTTACTTATCTTACTATTTTTCAGTTTGTTATTTTCAACATCAGCAATTGCACAAAATGCTAAAGTTAACCTAAGTATAAAAGGGGAAACTTTAAAGCAAGTTATGATTCAGATCGAAGAACAAACAGATTATGTATTCTTCTATAGTGATGATGATGTAAATATTAATCAAATCATAAAAGTAAATCTGAAAGGAGCTTCTCTAGAATCTGCTTTAGGACAAATTTTAAAGACTAATTCTTTTAAAATAGATGATCAGTCTAAGAAAATATACATCTTAAGTAGAAAGAAAAAAGAATCTGTTCAACTCCAAATACAAGGGAATGTTCAAGATGAATATGGTGATCCTGTTATTGGTGCAAGAGTAACTCTTAAAGGAGCTAATAATGTGGGGACGATTACTGACATTGATGGTAATTTTAGTTTAGAAATGCCATCGAATAGCACAATTGTAGTTTCTTTTATCGGGTATAAGTCAAAAGAATATATTGTTAAATCGGACAAGCCTCTCAACTTAATACTTGAAGAAGATAGAATAACTATGGATGAGGTAGTGGTAGTAGGCTATGGTACTATGAGAAAGAGTGATCTCACTGGAGCTATGTCAACCTTGAATAGTGAGGATTTCAATGTAGGAGTCATGACATCTCCCACAGAGATGATGCAAGGTCGAGTGGCAGGTATTAATATAACTTCTACCAGTGGCGAACCTGGAGCAGGATTAACAGTGCGAGTACGTGGTTCAAACTCTATTCGTTCGGGTCAAGATCCATTATATGTTATTGACGGTGTTCCATTGGATATATCTGATGATTAAGCAGGGGGTGGAAGTATAGCAGGCGTAGGTAGTGCTCCTAAAAAGAATCCTCTGAACTTCTTAAACCCTGATGATATCCAATCTATGGAGGTGCTTAAAGATGCTTCGGCAACGGCAATTTATGGGGCAAGAGGGGGTAATGGTGTCATTTTGATTACTACAAAGAAAGGTAAAGTAGGTAAACCGTCTGTTTCTTACTCAGGTTATGCTTCCGTATCTAGTTTACCTAAGAAACTTCCTATATTGAGTGCTAGTGATTTTAGAAACTATGTAAATGAAAATGGTTTGAACGTCACAGATATGGGTGCAAACACCAATTGGCAAGATGAAATATATAGAACTGCAATGTCTCAAAACCACAACTTATCGTTAAGTGGTGGTACTGAAAAGACACTTTATCGTTTTTCTTTAAGCTATATGGATCAAAATGGTATTATTGATCGTACAGGATTGAAAAAATACACAGGTCGTTTTAATCTTTCTCAAGAAGCATTTGATGGCAAGGTAAAATTTGAAGCAAATACGACGATTGCTCGTACAGATGACCAGCGTGTTCCTATTGGTGAAACAGGAGGTCATGAAGGTGATGTAATTTTATCTTCGTTAAAACTAAACCCAACATTTCCTGTATATGGAGAAGATGGTAAATTTTTTCAATCTAGTAGTGATGAGAGAAACCCTGTGGCTATGATTCAGCTTACAAATGATAAAAATAGAACCGATCGTGTTCTATCCAACTTAACAACTACTTTTAAAATTATTGAAGGTTTGAATTATAAGATAAACTTAGCCATAGATCATTCTAAAACTGAAAGAAAAGTTACTCAACATAAAGATTTAATCTATTTAACGGACGGTGGAACGGTCGATATAAATAACCTGTCCTTTACTAGTAAGTTGATGGAAAACTTCATCACTTATGATTTTAAAATAGGTAATGCTCATCGTTTTAACTTATTAGGTGGACATTCTTACCAACACTTTAAAATGTACTCTCATGGCTTTTCCGAAAAAGGGTTTAAAAATGATGAAGTAGACTATTTGAATAATTTGCAAATGGGCGACTTTACAAATGCTGAAGTTCGTTCTAATATTACTGTCAATGAATTACAATCATTTTATACTCGAATAAATTATAACTTATTAGATAAATATGCTTTAACAGCTACTGTACGTGCTGACGGTTCTACTAAATTTGGAAAGAATAATAAATATGGATTTTTTCCATCTGTGTCTTTTGCATGGAGATTGGGAGAAGAAAAATTTATTCAAGACCTCAACTTATTTAGTAATCTGAAAGTAAGAACTGGCTGGGGTATTACTGGTAATCAAGAAATTCCAAATAAAATCTCACAAGCATCACTAGGTACTACATCTAAGACAGGCGCAATTCTAGATGGTTCTTCTACTAATGTAACTCCAGGTATTACTTTAACTAGAACTCCCAACCCCGATTTAAAATGGGAAAGTACTTATCAGTATAACTTAGGTATCGATTTTGGTTTCTTAGATAATCGCTTAACTGGATCTATTGATCTATTCCACAAAAAGACTAAAGATGTATTACTTCAAGTTTACTCTATGGCGCCAGCTCCCACAACTCAAGTGTGGTCTAATGTACCAAGTATGAGAATTATCAATAAGGGGTTCGAAATGGAATTAAATGGTGTGATTATAGACAATAAGGATTGGACATGGAATATGGGCACTAACTTTTCACTGATCAAAAACCAAGTGAAAGATTTGCCTATGAGTCAGATCACAACAGGCAGTCCTAGTGGCCCAGGTATAAATGGTTATAAATCTCAGGTGATAATGAGTAATAAACCAATCGGTACTTTCTGGGGATATAAGTTTTTAGGCTTTGATGAAGAGGGTAAAAATAGATTTGAGACAGATGAGAATGGAAAGCCTATTGAACAAGATTTAGGTTCGGAGCTTCCTAAGTTTACATTAAATTTAAATACTAGTTTACGCTATAAAAACTGGGATTTATCTCTGTTTTTTAATGGTGTATTTGGTAATAAAATATATAATAACCTAGCTAATATCATGGATCAAAAAACACTACTACCCAAAGGCTGGAATGCCATTGGTGGGGCAACTCGTAGTAAAGAGTCTTTTGATAATACACTAGTTTATTCAGATCGCTTTATTGAAGATGGTTCATTTGTTCGTTTAAGTAGTGCATCTTTGGGATATACGTTTAATACTAGTAAGTTCAAATATGTGAATAAGTTACATCTTTATGTAGCTGCCAATAATCTATTTGTTATTACTAATTATTCGGGATATGATCCCGAAGTGAACTCTAATCACGCTTCAAATAGTGTCCCCTCTATGGGAATTGATTGGACTTCTTACCCTAAATCAAGAACTTTCTCTTTTGGTGTAAACGTTGAATTCTAAAACTATAATTATGAAAAACATATTTATATATATATTTTGCTTTATAAGCTTCGTTTCATGTACCAATTTGCATGAAGAAATATTAAATGAACAAGATGGCGAGAGTACTTTAGCCAATGAAGAAAATATGGATATGGTAGTTGCTCCTTCTTATGCCTACCTAAGAGACTTACAAAGTCGCACAGGAGTGTGGGGAACATTAGAAGCTACTACCGATCAATTAGCTTGGCCTGCAAGAGGTTCAGACTGGGTGAATGCAAATCAACAAACTCTTACTACTCATGAATATACTCCACAGAATACTTATATAAGGAATACATGGAACAGCTTTTTGATTGGTATAACTAAAAGTAATATTACACTCAATTATCTGAATAATTACAATCCCTCAGAAAAAAGAGATGCTTACATAGCTGAAGTGAAATTTATAAGGGCTTTATCAATGTATCTTTTGATGGATAACTTTGGTAAGTTTCCATTTAGAGAGTATAATGAAGACGATTTTTCGAAAAAGCCAATGATCTTAACAAGAGAGCAATCTGTTCCAAGAATCATCAGTGAACTGGAGGATATCATTCCTTTGTTAAAGAAAAAATCGGAAGTACCTTATGGTAGAATATCCAAAGCTGCAGCTCAAATGCTTTTGGCTAAGATTTATATCAACTACGAGGTATATTTCAATGAGTCTCGTTGGAATGAAGTGATCGAGCTTTGTGACGACATTATTAATTCAGGAGAATATAAACTAGCCGATGATTATTGGAAATTATTTCAACATGATAATGCAAAGTATGGTTATGATACAGAGTCTATTCTCTCTATTATATATGATGAAGATTTGCAATTAACAGGAATACAGTGGGTACCGATTACTTTACATTACAATCAAAAGTTTGGCAACTTTACTAGTCTATGGAATGGCTGTTGTACTACCGAAACATTCTTTGATACATGGAATCAAGAAGATGTACGTTTTCAAGATAGACGCTTAATAAAAGAATTAGGCTTTAATCAAGGTTTCTTAGTTGGACAGCAATATTCGGTGTCTGGCGAACCTTTAAAAACGCGTTTGGGTGAACCTTTGATCTTCACAAAAGAATTTGATATAAACAATTCGAAAGAACAAGCTGGAGTAGGTGTAGTAAAATATGCACCCAATCCTAATACAAATAATACGAAGTCTGCGGGTAATGATTTTCACTATTACCGATTGGCAGATACTTACTTGTTGCGTTCAGAAGCAAAGTTTAGAAAAGGTGATGTAGAAGGTGCTTTAAAAGATATCAATAAATTGAGAGAATCTAGAAAACAAGATAAATATACTGCACTCGATTTAAAGAAAATTTATAATGAGAGAGGGTTTGAGCTTTATTGGGAAAATACTCGTCGTAACGATATGATTCGTTTTGATGAGTATACAAAACCAAGAGATAACAAGGATTTCGAAACACCTTCCTATAAAACACTTCTTCCTATACCAATTAGTGCTCTGGAAGGAAATGAAGATTTAACTCAAAATGAAGGGTATTACTAACTAACAACTTATCACAAAAGTAGGATGTGTCAAGGCATATCCTACTTTAAAAGTTATTGATATGAAAAAAAGATATTTATTAGGTTTTTTAATAACAGTGATTTTTGTTCTTCCAAGTTTTGGCAAACAGAAACAGAAATTTAAACCAATCCCTAGTTGGGTAAGTACCTCTACTTTTTATCAAATCTATCCTCAAAGTTTTCAGGACACAGATGGAGATGGAATAGGAGATATACAAGGGATAATAGATAGATTAGATTATTTGAAATGGCTAGGAATAGATGCTCTATGGCTAAATCCTTGTTTTGAGTCAGAATTTAAAGATGCTGGATATGATGTAACAGATTATTATAAAGTTGCATCTCGTTATGGAACAAATGCAGATATTCAAAGACTTTTTGCAGAAGCAAAGAAAAGAAATATGAGGGTTTGTTTAGATTTAGTGGCTGGTCATACATCCGATAAACACCCTTGGTTTTTGGAATCAAAAAAGAATTCAAAAAATGAATTTTCGGATAGATATATCTGGACAAATGACTCTACATTAAGACCAGAACCAAAGTTTGTTTCAGGAAACTATGAAAGGAACGGCTCTTATCGTAAAAACTTTTTTGATTGTCAGCCTGCATTAAACTTTGGTTATGCTAATCCTGATAAAAATAAAGAGTGGGAGCAATCTACATCAGCTGTTGGGCCTCAAGCAACAAGAAAAGAACTCATGAATATAATTGATTATTGGATGGAAATGGGTGCGGATGGCTTCCGTGTAGATATGGCTCATTCATTAATCAAAAACGATACAGACTTTGCTGAAACAAATAAGCTATGGCATGAGATAAGAACTCATTTTCAAGATAAATTTCCTGAAGGTGTGCTTATAGCAGAATGGGGAAATCCCGCTAAGTCGGTGAAGGCTGGTTTTATGTTCGATTTTATAATACACATTGGTAGTAGTGCTTATAGCTCTATGTTCTTTA
Organism: Bacteroides coprosuis DSM 18011; assembly: GCA_000212915.1. Classification (NCBI taxonomy): domain Bacteria; kingdom Pseudomonadati; phylum Bacteroidota; class Bacteroidia; order Bacteroidales; family Bacteroidaceae; genus Bacteroides; species Bacteroides coprosuis. The sequence continues at coordinate 2,616,548 of CM001167.1, read as the reverse complement.
ATAACATAGGAACTTATACGAGAGATGTCTGTTATTTTAGTCTAGAAGGAACAGGAACTCCCACTAAATTTAAAAACTACTACATCGAACAGCTAGAAGAGATAGGAGATGATGGCTTTACTTGTTATCCTACTGCCAATCATGATTTTCAAAGACCCAATTCAGGCAATAGAAATACGGTTGAACAGTTAAAAGTAGCAATGACCTTTTTTTTGACGCTGCCTAGTATCCCATTAATTTATTATGGTGATGAGATAGGAATGAAATATATACCAGGATTACCAGATAAAGAAGGTAGTATGCTAAAAAAAGGAAATAGAGCGGGAACTCGTACTCCAATGCAGTGGGATAGTTCTGTAAAAGCAGGATTTTCTACAGCTACATTAGATGATTTCTACCTTCCCCTAGATCCCGATGAATTTAGACCAAATGTAGAGGATCAGAAGAATAATCCAACTTCCTTGTTGAATTTTACTCGCAATCTACTACATTTCAGAAAGACTACAGATGCTTTTAGTTTGAATAATAATATAGAATTTCTGTATGCAGAAGAAAATAGTTATCCTTTAGTATATAAAAGATTTAATCAAAAAGAGGAGTATTGCGTTGTCTTAAACCCGTCTGGTAAAAGACAAACTACATTTGTTGCTGGGAATTATAAAAAAGTAACTCCTATCTTAGTCGAAAGATGTAGGATTGAAGTTGGAGTTAGAGGTTTAAATATTAGTTCGGATGGAGTATCCTACGGTATTTTTAAAATAGAAAAAGAATAAGAAATATGAATTTGGAAAGAATAATAAGTGTATGTCTACTTCTATGTGTTTTGCTTCCTCTTAAAGCTCAAAACCCTTGGGTTGTTGAGGCTGAACAAATTGATGCATCAAATTATTACGGTATTACTGTAGCAAATGGAATGCTAGGGGTGGTCTCTTCTCCTAATCCATTAGAAGTGGGTGAGGTAGTGCTAGCAGGTGTATATGATAAATTTGGAAGAGGAAGAGTTAGTAATTTTCTTCCAAGTTATAATCTTCTTAATTTAAAAATGTCTTTGGGAGGTAAACGGGTAAATTTGAACTCTATATCTAATTATAAACAAAAATTAGATTTTAAAAAAGCAGAGTTTTCAGCCTCATTTGATTTGGAAGATATTGCTACCGTAGAGTACACTTATAGGGCATTGAGACATCTTCCACATTGTGTTTTAATGGATATTGATGTGATTATGAAAAAGGATGGGAAGATGGTAGTTGATAATTTATTAACGACCCCTCATTCTTTAAAAGAGCAACAAAATTATTTTAATCAAATCTACAAATCTCATGTACATATTCCTCTCCTTACCTCTATAGCTAAATCTCCTTCAGGTAATGTTACCATTGCAGCATCTAGTGCTTTTATGTTTGAAGAGTCAGTAGGTGAAGAGCCTAAAGTGATACATAAGATGAATGATAACGATAGCCATATTGCATCTTTTACGCTTGACTTAAACAAAGGACAGCGATATTCTTTCGCTTTAGTGGGTACTCTTATTTCTTCAGTTCAGAATGCAGATCCTTATAATCAAGCAGAACGTTCAACAATTTTTGCTTATTTAGAAGGAAAGGAGAAGTTGAAATATAAACACTATGCAGAGTGGGAGAGGTTGTGGGAGAGTGATATCCAGATTGAAGGGGATAAACAGGCACAACAAGATGTTCGGAGTATGCTTTATCATTTGTATTCTTTTTCAAGACCTAATACCGATTTCTCTCCTTCTCCAATGGGTTTGAGTGGTTTGGGTTATAATGGGCATGTATTTTGGGATTCCGAATTATTTATGTTTCCACCCTTGCTCTTTTTGCAACCTGAGTTAGCTGAGAGTTTAGTTAATTATAGATTTAATAGGTTAGAAGCAGCAAAAAAGAATGCTACTATTTATGGATATAAAGGCGCTATGTATCCTTGGGAAAGTGCAGATACCGGTACTGAAGAAACTCCTGTTTGGGCATTGACTGGTCCATTTGAGCATCATATTACAGCAGATGTAGGTATTGCTGCTTGGAATTACTATTTAGTAACCAAAGATAAAGAATGGCTTGCTCAAAGAGGATGGCCTATCTTAAAAGAAACAGCGAACTTTTGGGTTAGCAGAGTTTCAAAAAATGAAAAAGGTGAATACGAAATAAAGAATGTTGTCGCAGCCGATGAGTGGGCAGAAAATGTAGATAATAATGCCTTTACAAATGGGGCTACTATTCGTTTACTTAAGTCGGCTGTACAATGTGCTAATGAACTGAAAGTAAATTATCCTAAAGAGTGGGAAGAAATTAGTCAAAATATACCAATCAGACAGTTGCCAAATGGTGTAACAAGTGAATATGATGGATATGACGGAGAAAACATAAAACAAGCAGATGTGAATTTACTAGCTTATCCGTTGGGTATTATAACAGATGCAAAGCAAATAGATAAAGATTTGAAGTATTATTCAGGAAAAGTTCCTTATGAAAATACTCCAGCAATGACTCAGGCAATATTTGCTCTATTGTATAGTAGATTAGGACAAGCTGATGAGGCTTATCATTGGTTCAAAGATTCTTATGAGCCTAATTTGCTTCCTCCATTTCGAGTAATAGCCGAAACAAAAGGGGGTACAAACCCTTATTTTGCTACTGGAGCAGGAGGAATACTACAGTCTGTAATTATGGGTTTCTGTGGAGTTGATATTACCGAAAAAGGTGATATTAGACAAGTTAAATCAGTAATGCCAAAGCATTGGACTAAGGTAACAGTAACAGGCGTTGGCAGAGACAAACAAACATTTACTCGAAAATAATTGTTTATAATATGAAGGGATAGGCATAGCTTCTCTCTTTTATATAGATATTAATCGATTAAAATCTATATTCTTTGATTAATTATTTATATCTTTGCAACCCAATGCTACAGATGGTTAGCGAACTTAAAGTAGAATTGAACCATTTTTAAATAGAACTATTTAGTAAAATAAATAGGGGCTGACTGGTTTTGACAGCGAGTAGAGATGGTATGTAAGCATGCAGTGCATTGATATTAAGCACTCTAATCTTAGTATTAAATTTTTATCTGGCGAAAATAATTACGCTCTTGCTGCGTAATCGAATTATAGTAGATTACAGCTTTATCTCGGCATAAGATGCTGAGACAAGACATCACTCAGATGCTGTTTTTCCGAAGCTATCTGGTTTAGTGGTGTAGAAGTATCGGGAATAGTTAAGGGTGGCCTCACACTCTTGATGAAACTTTAGAGGATAAGGTATAAGTTGGTGGCTTCGGTCTTTCTTATACACGAAAATGAAGGCGGAGATAAGCATGTAGAAAGCATATGGTTTCCTTGTTTGGACGAGGGTTCGACTCCCTCCAGCTCCACTGGTCGCATAAGACAAAAGGCGACAAAATATAGACAAACCGTTCAAATTGAGAGATTTGAGCGGTTTTTTTTGTATGTTATGGTAGACAGAAAAGACAGGAAATAGACAAATAAAGTCAGTTTATATTTCCCAATTCGTACCCCCAAACCAAAAAAGCCATTAGGGGGTACGAATTGTCCAACATTGGAAGTTTCATGTCCACTTTTGACTGGTCTGTATTTAGCTCAATTTTAAAAGATTATCATACATTTATAATTAAAAAAATTGAGTTATGAAAAGTACATTTAGTGTTCTCTTTTTTATTAGAAGAGATAAAAAAAGAAAAGATGGAACTTGCCCAATTTTGTGCAGAATTACCATCGATGGTGTTGAATCACGTTTCAATACAAAAGTGTATGTTCAGGATTCCAGATGGAATGTGAAAGCAAACAAAGTTTCGGGTAGTAACGCTGAAAGCCGAAACTTGAATGCAAGATTGGATGATATTAAAGCATCGCTACATAGAATTTATCACGATTTTCAACGATTTGACATTGTAACTCCAGAGAAAATAAAATGTGAGTTTTTGGGTCTTGACGAAAGTGGAGAGACTATCCTCAATCTTTTTGACAAACACAATCAGGATATGGAATCTTTGATAGGAATATCAACCACCAAAGCTACATTTCAAAAATACTCAGTTACAAGAAAACATTTGGCTAACTTTATTAAAAAGAAGTATAATGTATCTGACATTGCCTTGAAATCAATTAATTATATGTTTATTCACAATTTTGAGATTTATATGGTGAGTCATGCTAAGGTGAGTCATAATACGATGTCAAAATTTATGGGATTTGTAAAGAAAATCATCAATATTGCTATTAAGAGTGACTTGATAAATCATAACCCATTTGCCAATTATAAAATTCAATTTGAAAAGGTAGACAGAGGTTATTTAACCGAGCAGGAGCTAAATCTGCTTATTAAAAAGAAGTTTTTAATCAAGCGTTTGGAACAGGTAAGAGATATTTTTGTTTTCTCATGTTTTACCGGATTGTCATATATTGATGTAAAAGAACTATCAAAAGATCATATCAGAATTTCATTTGATGGAAACACTTGGATTATGACAAAACGGAGTAAGTCCAATGTAAGTGTGAATGTTCCTTTAATGGATATTCCGAAAAAGATATTGGAAAAATATGAAGGTGAACTTCCAGATAACAAAGTTCTACCAGTTTTAAGCAATCAAAAAATGAATGCTTACCTGAAAGAAATTGGTGATGTATGTGGTATTACCAAGAATCTCACCTTCCATCTTGCAAGACATACCTTTGCAACTACAGTTACATTAGCAAAGGGCATTCCGATTGAAACGGTTAGTAAAATGTTAGGACACACCAATATTCAAACAACTCAAATCTATGCTCGTATTACCAATGAGAAAATCAGCAAGGATATGAGGGGGCTTTCCGCTAAATTTAATGATAGTGAGAAATTGTTTGGATAGGCTCCCGACAATATCATTAATAATGAATTAGAGAAAGATGTAATAACTATAACCCACGAAACAGCTTCGACTCTGTGTTATTAATTGGATTAATGCAGAGTTGGAGCTGTTTTTTTGGAAGGGAAGTAACGTTTTGCAGCTATACGCAGGTGGGGTTTTCTTACACCAAACTTACCTACGAAGAACTACACTTCAAATTAAGCACTTATCTTTCAATCGAAGCACTGAACCCCCACTTGCGTATAGGTGCTGTTAGCCGTTCGGTGTTCTTTTGTTCGTACGAAAGTGTTGGCAAAGACATACTTTTTTGCAATTTTTGGCTCGTGTGTTGGCTTAGGCAAATTGCAAATATGTATGGCTTTAAGCGTTAGCTATTCAAAAGTCCTTTCTCAAAAACTTTCTTTGTCTTTCCCAATCTCCACTTCTTAAACAAGATTCAATTTGTTCATTGATATAGTTTTTTATAGGAATCAACTTTATTCCCACATCCGATTTATTAGCGATTTCCAATAAATTTCTCCATTCTGAGGCTTGGATATCTCCAATAATAACATCTCCAGAATAAGTCCCGCCATTTCCTCTCCACATTAACCTGCTAAAAGTTTCTTTATCTTGATTTAATGAAATGAATAATAGGAAAATCTCTTCAAACAATTCTTTTCTTGTGTGTCTGATTAGGTCAACAACAATTTGCATTTTTCTGTAATCGTTATTATTATCATTTACATATTGTCTGATGAAATTATCTGCTCTTAATTTATGTTCATCTTTTAGATTTCTAAAGAACACATTGCAGTAATGCTCTAAAATACCAAAGTATAAATCTTTCTCAATTACTAAGTCAAACACTTGGGTGAGTGTATCTTCAATATTATCTATATTCCACACATAACTCATATCACTATGGTCGCCACCAAGGCTATGTCTTTCAGTCGAAGAGTATAGACTTTCGACAAACTCAATTAAGAAATTTTTGTCAACCTTCAATATTTGCAAAAATCCTTTTCCTTGATAATCAAAATGATGTTGAATAAGGTTCTGCTGTATGTAAGCTTTTTTAATTAACTCAATGTCATCTCCTAGATTTTCAAAATGCTTACTGAAAAAGTCCATCCAAACTTGTAGCCGGGTACCTTCCTTTTCATTCTTTTCAGTAATTAATTTCAAAATTACCTGAAACAGATTTGGCTTTACTTTTAAAAATGGCTCAAGTTTGTCAAAATGAATTGTATTGGGTTTATTCATTGTTGTGATTGTTTCAATCAATGAATCGGCTAGTTCATCATTGATTAAAGTATCATCTATGTAATCATAAAATGATAACTCCCAAAGCTCTTTATTTTCAAATTGTGATTGCTTAATAAGTTTCCAAATTTGATTGACTGCATTCTCAACTTTTAACTGATTTCTAAAGGTAACTCTTGGAACATAGTTAACCTGATTATCATTTTCAATTACTTTCCTTAACAAGGCAAGGCCTATTTTTAGGTCTTTTGAGCAATTTTCATCAATAACAAAATCTAGTACATTGTTATAACTCCAATTATTGTCTGCTGAATTCTTAAGTAAAATGAAAGTATCGTAAAAATCGTTGATTTCGTCCTCGTTGGATAAAATGAATGAGCTTCTTATTTCCGCCTCTTTTAATCGCTCATATTCTCGAAAATCATCAAATTCATACATTTCCTTATCTCTAAATCTGTCCCAATCAATTTTCAAAAAAGCTAAGTATGTTTCATTAACAAATCTGTTCGTTAGATTTGAGAATTCAGGTAAATCAAAATCGTGTCTTCTAAACCATCTTATTTGGTTTTGAACATATTTACAATGTTCAAAATTTTCATTGGTTAAATGTTTGTCAATTATATTGAGTACAAATGGAATGTCGAATGACATTATCTCTTTATTGACATCTGGATGAACTCTTGAATAATTCTTTAAAAGGCTAAAAGCCAAAATTGGTCGAGAGTCAAAACTACTTTCTAGAGAATTCCAAATTTTTGTTCTGAATTCTTGAATAGTAACATTGTTTGGAATCGGATATTGATAATGAATAAAACTATTTTTTCTTCCTCCTTTAAATTGCTGAAATTTATAAGAAAGAAAAGTTTTTGCAAGTTCGTAAAAGGATGTAGAAAGTAATTCATTCTTCTTTTCAACTCCTTCTATTAGAATATCAAATAGAGTTTTTTGTCTATAAAAGTTCGAGTATTCATCATCTCTATCGAAAATCAATAATTCCCTAATTTTATGTATTAATTCGGGTAATTTATCTGGTTTACGTGATACATACTCAAATAATAATCCAATTGAATCCTTTAAATTCTTGCTATTAAGACGAAAAAAATTACCTAGTAATTCAATGATTTCATCCTTGTCATAATTGAACTGATTTGTTTCGTAAGAAGTATCGTATGTAGTTTCTTCTGCTTTCGGAAAAGCCTCTATTTGCTGATATGTAAACTCTAAAGTTTGGTCTTGTAAATAGAACCAAAATGAATTAAGGAAATCAAAAGATTTGTTGCTGTCAGAACTAATGTGCTTCCAATAATTTACCAAGTCGGGTTTAATTTTGTCCATTACATTTTGTGGACCAAAAGTATTGTTGGCAGGTATTATTGTATCTGTAAATCTATTTTTATAATTCTCAAAGTAGTTGTTTAAGAGAGTGCTGAATGAAAGTAAATTGTCTTTGATAAATGCTTTATAAAAGAAAAAAGTCGCAAGATTTTGCTCTGGCACTTTCACGTGTTCAAATTGAATTTCCACCAACTCTAATTTGTCGAGAGTATCAATTATGTCAATAAAATCATTATACGAAACATCAAACTCTTTTAAAATTGATTCTGTTACTTCTCTATTTTTATATGGAATAGTATAAAAGAAAGCAATTAGCCCAAGACATTTTATGTTTAAAGGGCTTTCAAACTCACCATCATCTTTGATGAAAGTTGAAAAATACTTTTCAAATAAATCGGATACATTGTGAAGGGCATATAAATTTTGTTCTTGTTTAGCTAAAAGCGATGTCATTATAGCCAATCTTGGATTTCCATCAGAAATTCTTACTATTTCTTTATGGTAATCAGGGTTTAATATTTCAAATGGCTCAGATTTTATTATGTCAATAATTTGTTCATCTGATAGCTTGAACAAGTTTATTCGTTGAGTTGAAAATTCTTGACATTTTCTACCAATTTCTTGAAACGCATAATCCCTAACTGTAATTATTATCTTAAGTTTTCCGTTTCTATTGGCTTTGAAAAAACCTGTTATTTGTTCAAATGCATCAATTCTATTTGCATCATCTACAAAAAGTATATAATCTTTGTCTACGTCAAAATATTGGTACAAATCGTCAAGTAGAGTATGACTTTTGTAAGAAACACAGTAAGCCTGAAAAGAATTGTTTTTTGATAGATAATTATTGATAGCTTCAAGTGCTAATTTTGTTTTTCCAACTCCTGGCGCTCCTGTAAGAATTATAAAGTCGTGACTATCTATGGCATTACTTAATTCTTCGAGTTCTGTTTCTCTATGTAAAAATGTATTATTTAATGGTGTCGCAATACCTTTTGAAGCTCTATCATACTCCTTGATGAAGTTTTCTCTTGAAACTATTTGACCTGTATCTAAAGGTAGACCTAAATAATGATGAGCTAAATCTCTATGATTTAAGTGAAGTTCTAAAGCTAGTTCTTGTAGCATCAAATAACGAATTCTAATATCAGCTTTATAGCTTTGAGCAAGTGTATTTAATTCGTTTATTTTATCTTGGTCTATGTTCCAATTAAAACAAAGAATGATTTCTTGAATTTTTTCAACAGGGATTTTTGTCTTATCTTGGTCAAAACAAGCTTTTATGTCATTGGCAAGCTTGTTTTTTGTACTTGTATCAGTTGTTATTTCAGAGTACAAAAAATTTCCGTTAGGTAATTGAAAGAAAGTATCAGGTGTTCCTTTTGTTGTCTTTTGTTTTCCTGTTTGACTTCCTGTCCTAGATATAGCCAAGTAATTATTATCTCTAATAGTTAAATAACTATCGCAAAGTTCTTGAAAAACAGTTCCGTTTATTTCTTTCAGTCGATTTTCTATTGTTTGCAGTCTGCTCATATTATTCAATTTCTTCGAGCGTTGGCAAAAAACAGCTCTTTTGTTTTTTTAGTGTTGGCTTTGCGTTTCGGCAAAAACCAAATGTGCTGTTTGTGCGGTTGGCTTATTTCAGTATGAAACACAACGTTCTGGGTATTGCCGAAGGCGGGGATTTTTAGCACAAAAGTTCAATCGAAGAATGAATGTTGAACCTTGCACAAATGTCCAATCGAAGTCGTTCAGCCCCGCTTTTGGCAATACCTTGTTAGCGGTTCGGCATTTTTGTTTATATTCATTTTAACAATAGTCATCAATTGTATCAACTCCTGTCCATTCAAATCCTTGTGCAAGAGTAAACTGTTTGTCTGCTCCGTCTTTCTCGAAAAAAGTCCCAAGACTATTATGTACAAAAGCATTATTTTGATAGGTTACTTCTGCTAAAGAATAAGGTTTTATTGGGTTCTCATCACCACTTTTGCACATAATCCACAATGTGTTTTCATCATTGGAAATTGCAAAACGTTCAATAATTGAACTCGTATATTGATTTCGAGAAAACACATTACCTACTTCTAAATTTGCTGTATAGTCGGCTATTGGATTAGGATAGTTGTCTTGTGGACAACAAGGAAATTCACTTGGAGTTTTCCAATTTCGGACTTTTTGAATAGCATTTGGAGTTAGAGAATTTATAAACACTAATTCTTCTTCAACAATGTCAGTAATTTGACTTGGAACACTTCGATTATAAATCCATTCTCCCAAAGAACCACCTTGTAATGGTTTGTCACTTTTTGCCCAAGTCAATAATCTTTCTTTACTTGTCTGTGCTTCTTCGGCACTTACTGTTGTCATCCATTTATAATCGGGATTTTGGAATTTTTCTCGGAATTGCGAAGGGTTGGCAAGAAATGCTTCAACGCTTCCACAAATAATTTCAATACGTCTTGCGGTAATAGGATTAAGTAAAACGTTTTCTAATCTTGTTAGCCAACGTAAATTGTCAGGACGATTATTTTGTTTGTTCGTGTCTATGTGGTCAACAACGTGTTCATTTGTTGGTGGTTCTCCGTGAAATGCAGTTGCAACTATTCTATGAATACGAACCGAAGCAACTTCTAAATAACCTGTCTTGCTGTTTAGTTTGCCAAAAGTCCAATTGTTGTCTGTGGGTCGTGTTCGTTTGTTTGTAGGAGTGTGTCGTAATACAGCACCATTATCACGAACGGAGTATTGCTCGCCTTTATATATGCAGTCGCATTCTTTTTCAAAGTGATTTACATTGACCATAGTTTTATGATTTTTTAGATTCAACGAAATCAACTAACTCAATTTTAGCTCCAAGCGCTAAAGCGATTTTAGAAAGTATATCTATACCAACAGAATAACGTCCTTGTTCAATACGACTAAGATTAGCTGCATCTATATTCGCAATTTGAGCAAGCGCTTTTGCTTCAATATTTTTTTCTTTCCGCAATTCACGGATTTTTGCTCCTATTTTTACTCTTTCTTGATGAAGTAAAATTCTCTCATCATCTCTGTCACCTTTTCCGCCATTAATTCCGAGTCCTTCGTAATAATTCATTTGTATCCAAACCCAATATTGCATACTCATACCTGTACTGTATCCCATATTATCTTCATAATATTTTTGAAAATAATATGCTAATCTTTCAGCGTAGTGTTGTTGGTCTGTTTTTGGAGTTGGAAAATAAGTGTTCCAAGTGAATTTTTCTCCATCTTGTGCAATGACCTCAATAATAAAGTCATCTACAAATCTTGCTTGTATCATAATTCTTGTTGCCGTATTTATGGTGTTGCCGCCACTTTTAGAAGTTATGTAGCAAAGATAAAATTAAATTTCCAATTGGCAAATTTGCCAATTGGAAATTTAATATATACGAAGAACCATTCTGTCTTTTTCGTCTATTGACCATTGTACCTGCCACGCTCTGCCATCTATTTGGTCGAGTAGAATGAAGTTATATGCGTTTGTTGTTGGATAAAGAAAAAATCTGCCATTCTTTTCTTCTTCTTTAGTTACCAGTGAAATGTCTGACAGTGTAGTTTCAAACCGATATTTGCTTTCTGTACCCCATTGAATTTGTGACATTTGTCCATTTCTTGTGTTTAATTTGATAAAATTATAGGTGTTTCTTGTAGCAAAGAGCCGGTACACAACAGTACTATCTGTAGAAATATTTTGGCGAGGAGCTTCCGATGTACTTTGAGCAAATGAAGTCGTTGCAAATAGTACAAAAATCAATGTAATTAATCTTGCTTTCATAATGTCTGTGTCGTTAAGTATTTTGTTTTGATGCAGGGTCGTTGTATGCTGACCGCTAACGGGCCGCGGCTTTGCGAGGGAGCGGATTTTAGCATAAGACTTCCAAGCGAAGACGGAACTTTAAATATAACGAAAATCTTTGAACGGAAACAATAACCCGCTCTCTTGCAAAACCGATGTTATCGGCTTTACTTCATTAATTCAATAGTTCGTTCAATATTTATTTCTTGTAAGAACGTTTTATCGTGGGAAATTACAATTAAAGTTCCTTCATATTCATTGATTGCATTGGTTAAAATTTCGATGTTTTGAAGGTCTAAATTATTGGTAGGTTCATCTAAGATAATAATGTCGGGAGATTGATTAGCAATGTTTAAACAACACAACATTAACCGCATTCTTTCTCCGCCACTCAATATATGACAAGGCTTATCCCAATCATCTTTTGAAAATAAAAAACGGTCTAATCTGATTTTTACTTCGTGTTCCTGAAGGCCGGTTTGATTAAATTCTTGAGCTTGTTCATAAATCTGTAAATGATTATTGATTAAAGAATAATCTTGGTCAATATAAACAGAATGACTTTCAGCAATAAATATTTTTCCTTCCGTTGGTTTAAGTTTTCCGAGTATTATTTGGATAAGTGTGGTTTTTCCTGATCCATTTTTTCCGTTGATAGCAATTCGTTCACCGCTGACAATTTGAATGTTTAGAGGTTTCTCCCATAATAAACCCCCTGTTCTATATGCGAAATTGATATTTTCTGCTATAAACAGATTTTTACCTTTATGAAGATTGGAAGAATCAAATTCAAATTTCATTTGTTCTATATCAGAAACGGAAAGCCTCAAATCTTGAAGTTCTTCTTTTATACCATTAATTTTATCTGAATGAACTCCGGCAATTTTTGCTGAGCTTCTTTCAGCATTATTCTTCCAAGCATCTGATACTATCTTGGGAAGTCCAGCTTTTCCTAAATTCTTTTTTGCTCGAACATCTAATTTTTGTTGTCGTTCAATTGTTTTTCGCTCCTTTTCTTTCGCCTTTCTAAGTGCTTTTTCTTTGCTCTGAATATCTTGACTTAAGGCGTTTTGTTCAATTTCTTTTTGCTCTTTATAAAATTCATAGTTTCCGCCATAAACTTTAATTTCATTTCTGTTGAGCTCACAAATAGGATTTAATAACTGAAGTAACTCTCGGTCGTGGCTAACGATTATAAAAGTTGCTCTTGAGGTTTGAATAAAATCGTATAGTAAGTCTCTACTGGATTTGTCAAGATGATTACTGGGTTCATCTAATAAAACAAATGATGGTTGATGAATAAATATACCTGCGAGAAAGACTTTTGTTTTTTGTCCTCCACTTAATTCGCTTAATTTTTGAGATAGTGATAAATCAGAAATATCCCAATAGCTTAGGGCTTCTTGACATTTTTCTTCTATCGTCCAATCGTCATTTAAAAGGCTATAATTCTTTTCATCTACACTTCCGTTTAAAATTTCGTGTAAAGCATTGAGTTTGGTTTCAACTTGTAAGGCTTGGGCAATTGTCAAATCATTAAACTGACCGAAAATTTGAGGAATATAATAGGGTTTGGTTTCGGAGGAAATTTGTCCGTCATCAGGTTCTAATTCCTTGGCTATAAGTTTGAGTAAAGTAGATTTTCCAACACCATTATTGCCAATTAATGCAATTTTATCGGAATGGTTTACTGTCATACTTAAATTAGTAAACAGCGTATTTTTATTGGGATGTGAATAGGATAAATTTTGAATCGTAAGCATAATTAATTTCTTTTTGAGTTTAACAAAAGTGGGAGCCCAATTTTTTGAGCTGATTGTTAGATTGTCTAAGAAATTAATTTTTACATTTTCTGCTTACTTTTTATTTATGTTGCAAATATAATATTTTTTCTGAACTACTTTATTTCGTATTGCCGATAACGGCTACGGCTATGGCAAGTGCGGGATTTCAAGGCACTTGCCTTTCCGTTTAGCGATTAGTTTATTTTGTGTAATTACTTTCATTCTAGTACCTTAGCCCGCATTTGCTATAGCCGATGTTGTGCGTTCGGCTTTTTTTCTTTCAATTTATTCTTTGTTATTCTAGGCAAAGTTAATATCTTTGTGCTCTAATAATTACAATTTCTGCATTATGTCTTGTTTTATCAAGTTATGGACTTCTATCAAGTGATAGGCAGTCCTGAGTAAAAATCCTTATTTTTTTTGGTATAGACAAAACGTCTATTAATTTTATGTTTTGAATTCAAGTATTCACCTGTAAGAAGTAAATAATGACAAAAAAGAAATTGCCCGTTCGTTTTACGGGTCAGCACTTTACTATTGACAAAGTGCTTATTAAAGATGCAATAAAAGAATCAAATATAAATCAACACGATACAGTTTTAGATATTGGAGCTGGTAAGGGTTTTCTAACTGTTCATCTCTTAAAAAATGTCGATAAAGTTATTGCCATTGAAAACGATGTTGCATTAAGTCAACATTTGCGCAAAAAATTCATTCACGCTCAAAACGTTCAAGTGGTTAGTTGTGATTATAGAAATTTTGTGGTTCCGAAAGTTCCATTTAAAGTAGTTTCAAATATTCCTTTTGGTATTACATCTGATATTTTTAGTAGTCTGATGTTTGAAAATGTCGAATATTTTCTATGCGGTTCAATTATCCTTCAGTCAGAACCGGCAAAAAAATTGTTTTCAAGTAAGGTTTATAACCCATTGACAGTACTTTATCATACCTATTATGATTTGAAATTCCTGTATGAGATAAATCCTGAAAGTTTTTTGCCACCACCAACTGTCAAATCAGCACTTTTGAGAATTGAAAGAAAACAGATTTCATTAGATATTGGGCTTAAGGTTAAGTACTTAAATTTTGTTTCGTATATGTTACAAAAACCTGATTTAACAGTCAAAACAGCTATGAAGTCTATTTTTAGAAAAAAACAAGTTAGGTCAATTTCAGAAAAATTTGGAGTTGACCTTAACTCCAAAATTGTCTGTTTGACTCCAAATCAATGGAAGAATTGTTTTTTAGAAATGCTCGAAGTTGTTCCTGAAAAGTTTCATCCGTCATAACTAAATTTTAGATATGTTTAAATTTTCTATGGAGGAGTGTCGTTTTTTTTAGCTGACGCACAACGTCTTATTTACGCAACTCCTCCCTCAGTTTCGCCAATCCTCACTATGTAACTTTCGTAAACCATTTTTCATTCCACTCAGTGAATAACATGTATGTGGCTTGTTATCAGTCTTGTATCAGCCTCAAGGTAAAATATACTCATTTCCTATTGACGCAAGTTGTCATTTTGCAATTTATTTTCCCACAAATATAAGACTTTCTTAATAAGCAAAAAAGTCTTTAATAGAATTTTTCTGTAATCTAACTTTCTATGTTACAAATAACTATCCAAATCAAATTCCTCCAACTCATTTGCTGATGCACTCTCACTATCATTATTAACTAAACCCGTTTCATATTTACTCAATATATCCGCCACACGCTGTCTGCCTCCATCTAATTGTTCAATCATAATATCAAATAGAGCAGTTTGTTGCATCAATGATATTGTTTGAGCTGCTTGGCGTTCTTTTTCTTCTGTTGTTTCTTTCTGTTGGATTACTTCTACAGCTTGAGACATCTCCTCAAAAGAAAGCCCTTGGGCAGATTTGATATCCTCATTGGTTAGCAATGCTATTTCTTCTAATTCTAAATCAACAAAAAGATCTTCATCATCATACTCCATTTCAAAATCTACTTGCATCGGTTCAGCATAGTTTTGGGGAGTTATTTGATCTGCTTCTAATGGAATACTAACAATGTAGGTGCTTTTCCCAATAATGGTCCTGGCTCTTTTGGGAATTATCTTATTTATCGGCTTTACACCCTTTTGGTTTTTTCTAAACCAGAGTAATAAAACCAAGTAATAGAGTATGACAAGGATAATAATCAATTTGAGTATCATAATAGGTTCTCCATGTTTTTCTTATACAATTCGTTAATCTCGTCTTTGTGTTTGTCAAAATGATGTTGGATAATTGATTCCACGTAACTGCTCACAGTTGCTTTACCCATGCCCAAGATAGATGCAATTCTCGTCAGTTTTTCATGAGTTGAATTGCTCACATATACAGAACGTCTATCAGGAAGCTCCATTTTATGAAAGAAGGCTTCTTCATAATTTGTTAAGTTGCTTTGCAAATCAAGAGTTGGCATTGAATTGTTCTTGACAATAGATGAACTTGATTGTTCAACTTTTACAGTTGGGATAGTTCTTTCTTTTACTGATACCTTTTCTTGCTTAATGGGCAACCCTTGAGAAATAATCTCTTTCATGAAGTTTTCATCTATTTCTTTGTTTTCCTTTTTATCCATATCGTTATAGTTTTATTATAAATCCAATTTCAGTTATCAAATCTTCCAAGTTACTGCCTCTCATCAGTCGTTTATCTGCCGGAAATAATGTAGAACGAAAAATAGAAGGTTTTTCACCAAACAACTCTTTTTTATAGCGTTTGGTATCGGGAATGTAAGTAGTCATCAATTTTAATTCCAAATCGCTTATCGTTTTTTCATACACTTCATATAAGTTAGTCCTTTCTCTTTTATCAACCTGGTTCCAAAACAGGTGTAATCCTTTCAGGTTGAATTCATTGTTTTGTACCAACAGGTTGTTAATAGTCATAGCAAATGAAAGAGTACTTTCTAATACTACCCGATCTGCAGTAATGGGCGTGAAGATATAATCCATAGATGCTAACGAGCCTATTACTCCTTCACTATTGACTGTCCCAGGAAGATCAAAAAAGACAATATCTATTTCATTGGCATGATTTTTAATATATTCCGAAGCAATAGTAATTGCATCTCCCGATGTGGCACAAAGAATTGGATAAGCTTTTTTATTTAAAGCTTTAAATTGATTGTACGCAAGTAGTTTGTAGTGTTGATTACTATTTACCAGTTCGCTATCTCGCTTGCGCATAGCAGTTATGCTGTGCTGGGGATAATCGCAATCTACAACGGCAATATTGTATCCTTTCAAATAATGCAAATAACTTGCTGCAAGCACCGTGAATGTGGTTTTACCAACGCCACCTTTCTGAGTGGAAAAAGCTACAAATAATGTTTTACTGTTCATATTGTATTTTTAAGAGTTTGTTTATTATTTATTCTTGGATAAATGAGTTGTTGATTGACTGAATTGTTGAGTTATTGAATTATTGAATTCAGTAGTTCATTCTTTCAATAATTAATGAGTGTATTCATTATTGCACTCAGATACAAATAAACAGATAAAAACAACCGCTTTTTTATTGTGGCTTTATATGGCTTTTACTGGCTTATCTTGTCATTGCTATCAATTTGACAATAGCTATTTAACTGTGTTACTTTGTTCCAGGAAATTTGATGAGATAAACGGAAAATTATTTGTTCTCAGCTTCCTACATTAGTTTTTTATAGACTGAACTCAATCCGCTTTCAATGCGGATTTTATTATCGTCTGATAATAGCAAGGTGTGTTTTGAGCTGCTCGAATTATATTCAGCATCTCAAAACCTTGCCCTTTCAGGGAAATAAATTTTCTCGGAACTCGAAAATTTTAATAGGTAATGTAGTTTAATAGTTATAGTATGGATAAAGATAAAATGAAGAATAAAAAACTCCATAGAGGCGGACGTAAGCCAAAGAAAGATCCGGCAATTTATAGATATTCGGTGAGTTTTAATGCTGTCCAACATGAACGCTTTTTGACCCTGTTTGAACAATCAGGAATGAGAACCAAAGCTCATTTTATTGTTAAAAGAATATTTGATGAGCCGTTTAAGGTTATCCATATTGATAAACCTACCGTGGATTATTATGCTAAACTTACAAGTTTCTACTCTCAATTTAGGGCGATTGGCGTAAATTACAACCAGGTGGTTAAGGCTATAAACACGCATCTTACTCCTAAGAAAGCACTTGCTTTTCTCTATAAACTTGAAAAAGCAACTTTAGAACTTGTTACTGTTACACGCAACGTAATAGCACTAACCAAGGAGTTTGAAGAGAAATACATCAAGACGAATCACACTAACACTAATAAATAGTATGGTTGCTAAAATTAATGTTGGAAGCTCTCTGTACGGAGTCTTGGCTTACAATCAGAAAAAGATTGATGAAATGCAGGGTAGGGTACTGTTCACTAATCGTATGTTTGAAAGCGAAGATGGCAATTTTAATATTCACCGTTGCCTGGAATGTTTTGAAATGCAATTGCCGCAAGATATTAGAACAGAAAAACCGATTATTCATATCTCTTTAAATCCGCATCCTGATGATAAGCTCAATGACGTTCAACTTTCCGAGATTGCTCAGGAATATATGGATAAATTGGGTTATGGTGGGCAACCTTATATTGTTTACAAACATGAGGATATTAATAGACATCATATTCATATTGTATCTCTTCGGGTTGATGAGCACGGAAAGAAATTAAACGATAAGTTTGAACATCGTCGCAGTAAAGATATCACAAGAGAAATAGAGAATAAGTATGGTTTACATCCTGCAGAAAAAACGAAAGATAAGGAGTTAACCCAATTTCAGAAAGTGGATTACGAATCCGGAGATATAAAAAAGCAAATATCTAATACAGTAAAGGGTGTGATAAGTAGCTATCGCTTTCAAAGTTTCGGTGAGTTTAAAACATTGCTTTCATTATACAATATTCATGCAGAGGAAGTAAAAGGTGAAGTCAGAGGCAGACCGTATCACGGTATCGTCTATTCTGCAACCGACGATGATGGCAACAAACAGGGCAATCCAATAAAATCATCATTAATTGGCAAATCAGTTGGTG
Source organism: Bacteroides coprosuis DSM 18011 (assembly GCA_000212915.1). Classification (NCBI taxonomy): domain Bacteria; kingdom Pseudomonadati; phylum Bacteroidota; class Bacteroidia; order Bacteroidales; family Bacteroidaceae; genus Bacteroides; species Bacteroides coprosuis. The sequence continues at coordinate 2,598,427 of CM001167.1, read as the reverse complement.
TTACTACTTTGGAGCGTAAGATAAAGCAAAACTCTGAAATCTGGAAAGAAGGTACTTTAAGGCCTGAAATTAAAAACACTGTTCATGAATTATTGAATAGTTCAACTTCAATATCTCAATTCAAGAACAATCTGAATGAGAAAGGAATAGATGTGGTAATAAGACAAAACAATGAGGGGCGTATTTATGGTGTTACTTTTATAGATCATAATAACAGGATTGCATTGAATGGTTCCAGATTGGGTAAAGCATTTTCTGCAAATGCAATAAATAATCTTTTTCAGGATGTTTCTGAGACTGGTCATAAAACAACTACTTTAAAAGAGATGAATCAAAGAACAGAATATGAATCTCCTGAGTACACGGATAAATCAATATCTGAAAATCAGGACAAATCAACAAACAAAGAGTCTCTAATTGGTGATATTCTTAAAATGATATTTGGAAAATCAGGATATCACGATGATGATTACTCTAATTCAACCAAACGAAGTAGGAAGAAAAAACGCCGATATGGAAGACAAATTTAATTTTCAAAAATAGCCTATTATGCAAAATGAAGATGATCTAAGGGGATTGGCAAAGGTGATGGACTTTATGAGGGCGATTAGCATCATGCTTGTGCTTGTCCATATTTATTGGTATTGCCACGCTTATTTTGTTAGTATGAATTACACTGTTTCTGTACTAGATAAAATACTGCTTAACTTTCAGGATAATACAGGACTGTTTAATCACATAATAATAACAAAGTTCTTTTCTGTGCTGTTTTTGGCTTTATCATGTTTGGGAACAAAAGGAATAAAAAATCAAAAGGTTACATGGACTAAGATTACTCTGTTTTTGATTTTAGGAATTCTGTTCTTTTTTATCAACTGGTGGATACTTGATTTAATATTGTCACTTTCTTCAAAAGCTATACTCTACACCTTTACTATGAGTATTGGCTATCTCTTTTTGCTGCTTTCAGGAGTATGGATTTCACGATTGATTAAGATTAATTTGATGGATGATGTATTCAATATAGAGAATGAATCCTTTATGCAGGAGATGCGGCTTATGGACAATGAATATTCTGTTAATCTTCCTACTTGTTTCTGGTATCGAAAAAAGCAATACAATGGATGGATTAATGTTGTCAATCCTTTTCGAGCTACTATTGTATTGGGGACTCCTGGCAGTGGGAAATCTTACGCTGTTATTAACAACTATATCAAACAACAGATTGAAAAGGGTTTTTCCATGTATATTTACGACTATAAGTTTCCCGATCTTTCGGAGATAGCATATAATCATTTGATGAATCATTCTTATGCTTACAAAGTAAAGCCTACTTTTTATGTTATTAATTTTGATGATCCTCGCAAAAGCCACAGGTGCAATCCTATTAATCCTTCATTTATGACCGACATATCTGATGCTTATGAATCGGCTTACACAATAATGCTGAATCTGAATAGAAGTTGGATTCAGAAACAGGGTGATTTCTTTGTAGAATCACCAATTATTCTTTTAGCTGCAATCATTTGGTTTCTCAAGATTTACGAGAATGGAAAATTCTGCACATTCCCTCACGCTATTGAGTTTTTGAATAAAAAGTATGCAGATACCTTTACGATTCTAACCTCTTATCCTGAACTTGAAAATTATTTGAGTCCATTTATGGATGCTTGGGAAGGTGGTGCACAGGACCAATTGCAAGGACAGATTGCTTCTGCAAAAATACCGCTTTCACGAATGATAAGTCCTGCCTTATATTGGGTAATGACAGGAGATGATTTTACATTGGATATTAATAATCCTGATGAGCCAAAGGTATTAGTTGTAGGTAATAATCCTGACAGACAAAATATTTATTCTGCTGCTCTTGGTTTATATAATAGCCGTATAGTGAGATTGATAAATAAAAAGGGGAATCTAAAGAGCTCTGTTATTATTGATGAATTGCCTACCATATATTTTCGTGGATTAGATAATCTTATAGCTACTGCCAGAAGCAACAGGGTTGCAGTTTGTTTGGGTTTTCAAGACTATTCTCAATTGACACGTGACTATGGTGATAAAGAGAGTAAGGTTATTCAAAATACGGTAGGCAATATTTTTTCAGGGCAGGTAGTTGGCGAAACAGCAAAAGCACTTTCTGAACGTTTTGGAAAGATACTGCAGAAACGCCAATCAATGACTATTAATCGGCAGGATAAATCTACATCCATAAGCACTCAACTGGACAATTTAATTCCTGCAAGTAAGATTGCTAATCTATCTCAAGGTATGTTTGTAGGAGCGGTGACTGATAACTTTGAGGAGCGCATTGATCAGAAAATTTTTCATGCTCAGATTGTAGTTGATAATGATAGGGTAAAAAGAGAGACATTAAGATATGAACCTATACCAGAGATTATTAATTTTAGTGATGCTGACGGAAAAGATATTATGAAAGAACAGATTCAGCTTAATTATGATAGAATCAAACAGGATATAAGAGATATTGTAAGTAGTGAGATGGAACGAATTGAGAATGATCCTGAGTTGGCTCACTTGATTAAAGGAAAATAGAGCTTTTTAGGTAGTGGCTTGCTACTACTTTTGAGAATTTAAGGCAGTATCCATTAAATGACCAATAAACTTCATTTTTTTATAAGAGAGTAGACAGAAGCTATTTACTCGTTTTTTCAACTATAAAATGATTTCACAAATCTTTCTTTTATAAAACAGAATGGAAAGTCAGGCACATTCTCACTATATCTGCTACGATGCTTTCAGGAGCCGACTGTTTTGACAGTCGACAATCCTTCATTACTTCGCCTCTTGCGGTCGAATAAGCCTTTTGTTTCACCGCAAAAAGCGTAAGTCTTATTTTGATTGTCCTTTATTTCCTGTTGAATCAGTCCTCACAAAACAAGACATACGCCTGTTTCTTTACGGTAATTTTTGATTCTCAATTAATAGACCATTTATAAATTAAAAATCTGAACGTTTTATGAAAAGCAGTAACGGTCTATATTCTTTGTTATAAGACAAGTACAGTGCAAACTCTGTGAAGTTAATCTTTTAATATCCCTTTTTGAAATGCTTTCAAAATCGAATGAGCATACTCAATATCGCTATTTAATTTCTGTGCCCAATTCTTTGCTATTTGAGATTTTGATGCACTCTGCAAGTTAGTCTCTAAAATTTGAAGTATCCTTTCAGATAATTCTTTTGACTTGTTTAAAAACAATTTTGATTTTCTTCCCAACACTTCAGCTGCTATTAATAGTTGATCAATTTCAATTGTGTCTTCTTCTGGAAAAGTGTCATAGTGTGATTCAAGAATCTCATTAAACTGTAAATCAAAATATTTTTCAATTATCTTTAGAATATCATCCAGATCATTTTCGCGATATTCGGGTCTGTCGTTCCAAGCTATTAGTTTCAAGATAACCATACCGGGAAGTGGTGGAATATTTGCAACTTTTTCTTCAATGTACACTTCAACAGCTTCCTCCAATACTTCTTTGAAACCCAGAAGGTGTAAATCCACTTTACGTTCAATGAAACTTTCAGTATACTCTTCTTCAATCTGACCAAAGGGTAGTATATCAACAACCAGGTTCTTTTGATGAGAAAAGAACCGATAATCATCCTTTATTCTCTTAAAGCCTTTAGATTCTAAATCTTTGCTTATTTTTTCATATTCATCTGTATTGGAAATCATGATTGCAAAATCGATATCTCTTGTACCACGACTTGGTTTAATCCCGTCCTTAACCCGTATTATTCACGTTTTTAGCTTTGCGTAGATGCAAGGCGTCGAACTCCGCCGATATAGGCCACTATTTCAAGGAGTTTGCAACGAAGCAGATGCGTAAAGATAAAAGCGAACATAGCCAAAACTGGGACTAAAAAATAATGCTTATAAATCAATAAGTTGCTGATTAATAGATACTATTACGATTATTAACAATAAAGTGATGAATATGCGGGTTAAGTAATTCTAATGCTATAGCGTTTGCCCCAATCAAGTAGTAAGGGATTTGATGTTCCTTCATGATCTCGTCAATACAATCGAAAGTTTCTTTAAAGAATGGGGTGGATAATTCTTTATAAGTTTGGTTGGATGTATTCATTGTAAATTATTTCTGCGGTTTCATTATTCCTTTTTCCACCTTCCAGTAGTAAGTCTGCATAGACCAAAATAGCAGGAGCTGTTAGTTGGTTTTCATTTTGCTGCCAAAACATTTCCAGCACTTCTATATCCCCGTCAGTATTGGGTTTAAGCTTGTAATTTCTCATTAGGTCAATACGGTTTTCTCGAGTATAGATTGTAAATCTTTCTGGACGTAAATAGTTGGTTAAAATATCGGCAGCAGGTTCTCCACCCCAAACAGTAATTTTATTGTTGAGTTTTATCTCCTTCCAGTCTCCATTATAAACATACTTTTCTTTTCTAAGTGTGGGTTTTAGTGTTGTTGCATATTCTGTGATCCATCTTTCCAGCAAACCTTTGCGGTTTTCCCATAAATACTCACGTCTGTTTAATGGGAGCAAATACTTTGTCTCTTGGAGTCCTTTAATTATTTGAGGAATATTTCCTAACGCTACATTAGCATTTTTTGCTAATTCTCTTTGGGTAAGATTGATATCTTCTTTATGTTGCAAAAGATAGAATAACACTTTTAGTCCTGTTCTTGTAAATGCTCTATTGACTTGTACTTTTTCTATATCAATTGTCTTTTGATCATTAACAAACAGATACACTTTATCTCTTTTAAGGAATATGTTGCCATTGGCTTCTAAATAAGGAATCCCTTTTTGTTGTAGTGCTTCTTTAACTCTTGGAAAAATATGATTAGCTATCAATAAAAAATCATCATAATCCTTATGATATAGTTCTATCTGATGTAATTGATGTGGACGGACTTCATTCTTAACATCTACTGTAAATAAATAATTATCTTTATTTATTTCTAAATTCAGTTCACCATCAAGCTTCAACCTATCATTTAAAGTTACGGTATTATACCATTTGCCTTCAATTCCGGTTGCTATTTGAAGGTTCTTAAGAGCGATATCTACAATTTCATTCTTCATTTGTTCACAAATATACACTGTTCACGTAACGTGAACAAACAGATTTAGTGAACAAAGTCATATTTAATGTTAAATATAACGATTATAGATATAAAAGTGCATTTTGAAAAGTTTGGTAACCCCTTTGGCCAGCGATGAAAACCATCCTAATTTACAATTTTTTCTGCATTTTTAAAAAGATGGTTTAATTTATCTCTGTTATCTATACTCATACTATACAACTGGGCTTTTTTATGAACCGAAAAGATATAGTCGTCGTTGTGAAATTGATTTTCGAGATGCAGCTAAAAGAACAAATCCAGCTTGACTATGATAGAATTAAGCAGGATGTGAAAGAAATAGTTAGTAGCGGAATAGAGCGGATTAAGAATAATCCAAATTTAAAGCATTTGGTGAAAGAATAGGGATAGAAACAAAAGAACTACCCTCCATTTGCACCCCTAAATGATCCTAATATCATCATGATGGATGAGAAAATAACAACTACAACCACCCATTTTACCACACCAAAGCTTACTTTCAATATTTTGAAAATAGTCTTGAAAATAAAAGTAAATATGACCTTTAATATGTTCATAAGCATCTGGTTTTAAACTTTAAGCATAGTTGCTAAAGTTGAATGTTTTCACTACAAATATAATTTATGTTTGGGATTAAAACAAGCATTTTAAGCTTGTTTTTTCATAAAAGTTGAACTTGTTGATAAGTCATCTTAAGACGAATGAAGTCATCCTGTGTCACCAAGTGAGTGAGTCATATCCAATTGTTGTTTAAATACATACCTTTGAATTGACAGTCAAATATTAACTATGTAAAATTAAAACAATGGATGTAGAAGTAGATGATAAAACAATGGTGGAAAAGCAAAAAGAAAAAGTGCTTTTAGCTTACGATAAGGAGAAGAAAACCGTTATTGCTGTAAAAGGTGTGGATGATAAAGGTGAATTGCAAACTATACCTCCTAAACCAACAAATAATAATGAGTTTTTAAAGCTTGACCGCAATGGTGATGTTCTCAGCAATTTTTTGAGCAACTTCAATAGTCAATTGAAAGATCCCACGCGATTTAATTTTTTTAAAGTAGATGCAGAAAAGATTGAAGCATCTGCAAAAATGATCCTAAACCATGTGAAGGCTCCAACGACTGCCTCAGAAGCAAAGATTGATAAGATGCGTGTAGGTGTTGAATCTTCAACTCCAAAGAAAAACAAAACTACAGAATCTAATAATCAGATATATGCCAATGCGGACGATTACTTTGTTAATCCCAATAAAATTGATTGGGAATCTTTGAAAAGCTTTGGAATATCAAAAGGGCAACTTGAAAAGTCTACTGCTTTTGAATCAATGCTGAGAGGATATAAATCTCCTAACACATTTCCAATTGAAGCAAAAATGAGCAATGTTACAATTAAAACGGATGCTCGTATTTCATTTCGCCCAGGCAGTGAAGGTGATGTCATTCTTGCTATTCATGGCATACGGAAACAACCGGAACTTAATCGTTCTTATTTTGGTCATGAGTTTACTAAGGATGATAAAGAAAATCTGCTTAAAACTGGAAATATGGGACGGAAAGTTGATATTAAAAACTATTTCACAGGAGAGACTATTCCTTCTTTCATCAGTATAGATAAACTGACCAATGAATTGGTTTCAATGAAAGCTGATAAACTTTCATTTCCTGACAAAATCAGTGGTGTGGATCTTAACGAAAAACAAAAAAACGATTTAAAAGATGGCAAGGCAGTGTGGGTCGAAAATATGATTTCAGCCAAAAATACTCCCTATTCAGCTTTTCTTCAAATAAATGCAGATAAGCGCAGTCTTGAATTTATTTTCCCCGAAAATAATCAAAATCAAATTAGAAATCAAAATGAAAAGCAATCCCATGAATCAGGAGTGCGTATACCTAAAGCACTTGCAGGAGTTGATTTAACTGAAAAGCAGCAAAATGATTTAAAATCAGACAAAACCATTTATGTGAAAGGATTGAAGGATAAAGCCGGACAAGAATATAATGCATACATTAAAGTAAACCCAGAAGAAAATAAACTTGATTTTTTTAGATTCAATCCTGATAAAGCAAAAGCAAAAGGTAAAGAGGTTACTCCTGCCAATGAACACAAAACACAGGTAGCAGTGAATTCTGAAGGTAAGACGAATGAATCGACAAAAAAAATGGATGTTCCTTTAAAGAAAGGTCAATCAAATCCTACCGATGCTCAAGCAGAAAAGCAACAGAAAAAAGAAACTAAAGCAAGTAATCAGTCAGAATCTCCAAAGAAAAGGAAGGGACGAAAAGTTTAGATAAAAGAGTAATCATAATAAAATAGTTAGTGGAAATTCGGTATAACACGATATAAAGCGTGTTGTATCGGATTTTTTTGTACTGTCAAAATTTTACGACTTTTGATTAGCAGTAATAACCCTTACAGTCTCAGTTTTTCAGTCTCATAAAACGTGTGTCAATAATTAGCGTTAAAACATCACCTAAAAATCAGCGTTTGAGCATATAAGTTATGAACAATATAGTGTGTCATAAAACGTTGGTTTAATGGGAAAAGATATATCATTATTAATCTTCATTATTCTAATATTTAAATATTATGAGTAAGTATTATTTCGATGTTGATTTAATATACAAATAGCTTTATCTATTTAAGAGGAGTTTTCGTATATTTGTAATGCATAGCATATTTCCAGACAATTAAAAACATTAATGACTTGATAACAGAGATTAGAAGTAAACAAAAAAAATATTCAGAAAGTAAAAGTATTGAGGATAAGAAAATTTTAGGTCAGTATTTTACAGATTCGCCTATTGCTGAGTTTATGAGCTCACTTATTGATGTTAAGAGTTTAAATCCAAATCGTGTGCGTTTATTAGATTGTGGAGCTGGACATGGTATTTTAACTGCATCATCAGCAATCTTTCTGCTAAAAAATGGTGTCAATAGAGTTGAAGCAACCCTTTATGAATTAGATGAAAAACTAATTTATAATCTTGTAAATGTTTTAGATAAAGTCAAAGCTTTATTTTCTAAAGAGAATAAAATATTCATTTATACTATAATCAATGACGACTTTGTTACTCTTAGACCCGATTTAATAAGCCAATTACAATTTGATGTTTCAGTAATAAATCCTCCATATTTTAAATACTCAGTTAAGGAGTCAATTTATTCCAAGAAAACATCCGACTTATTCAAGGGGGATCCAAATATATATGCTTCATTTATTGCAATAACACTTTCAGCTATGGCTGATCAAGGTCAAGTGGTAGTTATATCACCAAGAAGCTTTTTAAATGGATTGTATTTCAAAGGTTTTAGAAAATACTTGCTTACCAACTCTAAACTAGAATTAATTCACATATTTAAATCTAGAAAAGATGTGTTTGTAGATTCTGATATACTACAAGAGAATATTATTATCAAAATGGTGAAAACTCTTGATGAATACTCTGAAATAAAGGTATCAACTTCAAACGGTATTTTAGATTTAGAAAAATCTAAAATTACAGCATATCCTAAAAAGATTATTATTGACACAAGTAATACTGAGGATATAATACGCATACCAGAAAGCAAAAAAGATTATGATGTTTTAGAAAATGCTGAAGATTTCTCTTCGACTTTTTCTAATGAAGGTTACTTTATTTCAACGGGACCAGTAGTTGAACACAGAACAATAATGCATCTTACGTCAGATCATAATAATAAGGATCATGTGCCTTTAATTAAAGCTCATAATGTTCTAATTAATGGAATAGTATGGGATGGAAACCACAAAAAAGACCTTTCATTTAAACTTATTTCAAATTATGATAAGCATCTTGTGGCAAACAATAGATATGTCCTATTAAAACGTTTTACATCAAAAGATGAACGAAGAAGGCTTGTTGCAGGTGTATATCATCCAATAATTAATTTAAAACACGTTGGAATTACAAACAAACTTAATTATATAGGTCGTAAAGATTCATTATTGTCAAAAGATGAAGCTTTAGGTTTAGCTGTTTTATTTAACTCTGAATTTATGGATAATTATTATAGATGTATATCAGGTAATACACAAGTAAATGCTACAGATATTAGAATAATGAAAATTCCAACAAGGGAACAAATTATTCTGTTGGGTAAATATGCAGCCAATTTTCCTGTTTTAGAATATAAGACTATTGAACTAATAATTAAAAAACACATTAATGACAGAATCTAGAAATTTAAAATTAGAAGAAGCGAAAACAATTCTAAAAGCATTAAAACTTCCAAAACAGCAAACAAATGACCGTTCTGCTTGGGTCTTTTTAGCATTAGCTAATATCGCTCCATTAACTGACTGGCTGAATGCTGAAGCACCTTTACTTCCTACTTATATCATAATGGAATTTATTCGTAGTAACTATGGAAAGGACTATAAGCCTAATAGTCGTGAAACTATTAGAAGGCAAACATTACATCAATTTGAGCAAGCTAGGATAATTGATAGAAATAGAGATAATCCACAACGTCCAACTAATAGTAAGGATAATAATTATTCTTTAAATGAACCTATATTAGAAATACTGCGAAAATTTCCAAATGATGATTGGAAAGGTAAAGTGAATGAGTTTTTGAAAAGTGTACCAAGTTTAAAAGAGGAGTATCAAAAGAAAAGAATTTTTGATAAGATACCTGTTAAGCTTCCTAATGGTATAGAACTAACTTTGTCTCCTGGTGAACACAATCAACTTCATGCTGATATCATACATGAATTTTGTCCGCGGTTTATAGGTGAAGGAGGTATTGTCCTATATATTGGAGATACTGCAAGTAGCAGAATAGGTGAGGGTGGAAAACTAATGCATCTTGAATCCGACTTTCTTGAATCATTGGGAGTGCCTCCAATGTCCCATGATAAACTTCCAGATGTAGTTGTTTATGACAATGTAAGAAAATGGTTGTTTCTAATTGAAGCGGTTACAAGTCATGGACCTGTTTCTCCAAAACGTTGGAAGGAATTAGAGGAAGCTTTAATAGATTGTAATGTTGGAAAAGTATATGTTATTGCATTTCAGATACTACGGAATTTAAAAGAAACGTATCAGATATTGCATGGGAAACCGAGGTTTGGATAGCTGATAAACCCGATCATATGATTCATTTTAATGGGGATAGATTCCTTGGTCCACACATAATTTAAGAATAATATGTGTACTTAAATTCAAATAAGTAGAATTTTAGATAGTTATAAGCTTTAGAATTAACAGATTTTGAATTGAGAAAGTAGATGAAATAATATAAGTTGATGAACCAAAAAACAGAAAAAAGAGAAAGTATTATAAATAAATGAAGCAGATTTATATTATTGGTCATGTGTAATCCAGGATTTAAATGCTTATATGCAATTAAACACATTGAATAATCTAACAACTAAATGGAGAGTGAAGCGCTTTAATATACTGCACTTCTCATAGCATATAAAGTTGGAATCAAACTTAAAAATACAACCCCTTGAAGAAACTTTACACAACAGAGAAATATAAAAAAACAAATAAACGTCATGCTAAAAGGTCGTTAAAGCAAAAGTTAGCTCATAAAGAATATAGAAGACAAAAAAACATATCTGAAATAGGGCTAAGTCAAATTGAACGAGAGCATAAAAGAAAGTTTGAAAATCCTTTCAAGGACTACGTTAAGATTCATGCACCAAACACTCTTTCTTTCATTGACAATTCTAATGAGGTTGTAAATTTCATTGACAAATTAAAACATCAATTTGACCTGAAAAATAAAGTTTTCGTTGTATTGAAAGATGTTCAAAAAATAACATATGACGCAATTGTAGTTTTACTTTCGATAATGGTTGAATTCAAATCTAACAGAATTGCTTTCAATGGTGATTTCCCTGAAAATAAAACAGCTCGAAAAATTCTCGAAGAATCGAAATTCTTACAATATCTTTACGAACAATTTAGAGAGTCTGATCGTTACCATCTTGGTCAAAAAAGCTCGATTCATACTCATGCATGGAAAGATGTAGATTCTGAGTTAGGAAGTCAGTTAATACGACAAGCAACAAAAACTGTTTGGGGAGAAGAAAGACGTTGTCAAGGTGTACAAAGAACCTTGATTGAATTAATGTTAAATACCAATAACCATGCTGACGACTCAAAAAAAGGCGAAAAACATTGGTGGTTATCCGTACATCATGATACTATCCAAAATAAAGTAAGTTTTGCTTTTATTGATTTCGGTGTAGGGGTATTTACCAGTCTGAATAATAAACGAAGTAATAGTAAATTTTATGGAATACTTGATAAGCTTAAAGAAAGAGTCAAATACGGTAACAATGCTGAACTCTTAAGTCTCATTCTTGACGGAACACTGCATAAAACTGCCACTAACAAACCTTATCATGGGAAAGGACTACCAGGTATTCAAATGGCGTTAAATAGAAATCAAATAAGTAATTTAAACATAATAACAAACAATGTTCATGCAAACGTTGAAAAGAATGATTTCCAATCAATTTCGAAATCTTTCAGTGGTACGTTTGTTTATTGGGAATTAAATAAAAATAATATAAGTTGTCATGGAATCGATAGAAATTAAAATAGCTAAGGACTTCAGTTATACTCCTGGACCTAGGTATATAGATGAAGGTGAGGATTCAGGTGAGAAATTTCGTAAAAACATTTTAGCATGTGTGTTTAAGAAAGCCATTAATGAAAACAAAAAAGTCATTGTTGACTTAGATGGAACAGATGGTTATGGAACTTCATTTCTTGAAGAGTCATTCGGAGGGCTTATTAGAAATGATGGAATAAAATATAATGAAATCATTGATCGGCTTGAGATAATATCAAATGAAGAGGAATATCTAAAAGACGATGTATTTGAATATCTAAAAGACGCACACAATGAAATTTCTAATTAATATTCTAAAAGTTGGATTGTGTGCCTGTCTATTAATTATTGGGGTAATAATAGGAAAGTTTATCAATTTTCCATATTTTCATATATCTAAAACTATTGATTTAGTAAATGTTGCTTCCATTTTAGTAACCGTATTATTAGCTATTCTTATAACGGTTTTATTCGATAAAAGAAGAAGTGATAATCGAATTGAAAAAAACATCATTCTGAGAAGAGTTGATAACATATATGAAATAACTAATGAACTTCAACAAAAATCCGTTTCAGGCGAAATTCCATATACAGAAGCTGCTTCGTCAATTAAACGGATAAATACTTCAATGCACTCTATTTATCGGACTGTTGACAAATGCCAATTCTCTATTGAGGAGCATATTAAGACTTTAATCAAAAGTTCAATTAGCGAATTAAGAGATATACTAACAGACACACCCAAATTAACGGAAGATCAAATTATAAAGACTGATTTACCGATAGAAGTTAAGGACGGAATTATTAAGTTCAATAGACAAAGAATTAATCAAATTGAAGCGAAGTTTGATACTTTAAAAGACTGCTTACTTGAACTTGAAATTATAATTAATAGAAAATAAAGATAGCCATCAACAATGTAAAAAAAGGAGAAATGTAAAATAAACAAAGGTTTTTGTTCATTACAAAGCTCAAATCTGTTCTTCGATTGAATTTTAGCTGTAAAAACTCTAACCTTCTCAACACCAAAGAAGTTGTTTCCACTTTAATCTTACCTCCTCATATATGCCAACAAAAGCCATCCCCGCCATCTTAAGCCACATTTGCTCAAAGCAATGGTATTGGTAGTATCACTCTCTGTCGCGCATCGTTGTATAGCGTGATGTGCCTTTTCAAACCATACGAAACGATTTATGCGGTAGTAGCGCATGAATAAAACGTGTAAGACACAAAACCCATATATTATATTTTTAATGTGTTATCTGTAATTGTTTTTTCATATAGTTTCCAATTATCACTAATTATTTTAAATGGACATAATTTATCTCTTTCCCACTGTTTGTCAAAACAATGCTCGTCCACAATATCATCCTCTGACAATTCACATTGTAGATACAATGAGCACATAGTATCATCTTTGTTTATTCCTAGACCTAATATTCTATCGAAAACTATTCTTTGACCAATTAACTCCACAAACTCCATAGCTGGTTCTTCAAGTTCTGTATTCTGTGGAAATAAATTATAACCATTTAGAGTTCTAATATGAGGGATACCATAGAAGTTAATTAAAGATTCGAGTTTCTCTATAGAGCTTTTTTTGTCTTCATATAGTACTTCAATAAGGGGGAGTATATTTTCTTCAGCTGATAGTTTAATATTATCAAGTAGTAAATCAAAATATTTTAATTTAGTAATTAATGAACATGAAAGAGCTTCTTTAAATTTTACCATTGAATCAACAAGGTACTCTTTTATGGAATACTCTTTCTCGCCATTAATCACAGTAAGTTCAAATGAGTATTTCTTGTATAATTCAATTCCGTTTAATTCTTTTTCGCTTTTAGATTTTAGTAATAACTGGTAAAAAGTCAAACCGCTATTTTGAGAGTTGAGTGAGATAAGACAAATTGCTATTAGCTTTCTTTTATCGGTTAAAATCTCTGGATATATAGAGTTGCATAATACTTCAACTGAGAGATATGGAAATATTGGTGGTTTTACGTTTTTATCGAAAAGTTGCTGATACAAATATGCCATGCTTTCCTTAACACAATTGTTTCCAAATACAACTGTATCTAACTTTTTATCTTTGGCATATAGATCAATACAAACATTTATCACATCAATGCCATCTAACCCATTCTTTGAAGTATAAACTATCACATTATCAAATTCGGGGCTAAATACTTTTGAAGAACCATGGTAAAGTTGAAACAAAGACTTTCCTCTTAAAATGCCATTAGAAAATTGGATCTTACGTAAAGGTATTTCAAAATTATTATTATCAATAATATGCTTTTTTATTTCAAATAGATAATTGAAGTAAAACAAACTATTTCGTAGTCCAAATATTGTAGTAATATTCTGTAAATAATGCACATATTCATGTACTAATGTCCCCAAGTCGGTTTGTGATATCTCTGAAAAATCATTATAAAACTCACCATTTAAAAATAATGAGAAAAAACTTGGTCTATAAAATCCTCTTATTTCGTATTATGTTTCCATAAATGGGGAATTGTTTTATTTATTTGCTTATTTTAACGATTCCTGTGCTTCTAATAGTGATTTTCTTAAAATCATAGTATCTTTTTTAAGGATCTTGTTTTCTTCTAATAAATTTATTTTCTTTTGATCATACCGGCTTTCTCCTATATATTTTCCTAAAGTAAATGAACCACCTAAAAAAGTTAAGATTATTGCTATAATTCCAATAGTTTCACTTTTAGTCAAGCCCTTATTTGAAGTCTTTCTAATTTTTACATTCTTTTTATTCTGTATTATACCAATTACACTCAGTAACTCTGCATAACCTTGATGAGAATGAAAGGTTCTTCCTGATAAATAACCTGCTTCGAAATAGTTATTATAGTTTGATTTTAATTGACTTCTAGCAATTGGAACTTCAATGTTTTTGAATCCTGATGCATCTAAATAATACTCTTGTATACTTCCATATAAGTTTGAAATCTTTTCATGTAATTTTTTCTTGTTATCTGTACTTTCAAATTTAACTGCATTGAATTCTTTTACAGTATCTTTCAAATCTATCAATATATCAACTACTTCTTCTTTGGTCATATTATCATATATATTTTCTCAAAACTAACTCCCAATCTATATTAGTTTATTAACCGTACTACTTTATTTATCCCTTTAAATTCTTTGGTCTCAAACTCATTGAAATGAGCTTTACCAGACTGTTTGTCAAATAAATAGTTTTGTATTTTATGGCGTTAAGCTGAAATTTAAGATTTGGTTCGAACGTTAACTTCATACTTCTTAAATCGTTTTAAACTCTATGTCTGCATCTTTCATTTACAGTACAGTATTGGTTTTTTAATTGAGAGTAAACTTCAAATAGTTTCTCCAATGCTGTTTGATTTTATTCTTTCATATTTATTTGCATGTACAAATATACAAAATTCATCTTACAAAAGTTTGCAATAATAAAATCAAATTAATATAGATTGACAACATTTAAAATTGAAGTATATCAACTTGGTTATTAAGGTAAAAACTTTATTTCTATATCATCTAAAAAGCACCTTTCTTTGTCTATAAGAAGGAAGAAATCCGATGACTCAATTACTATTTATACCGAATTAAAATTAGTTTTGAATGGCATTTTGGAGAAAGTGAAAACTTCGAATTATTAACACAAATCTTTTTACCTGATACACTTTATGATACATGGCGCACTAACTACCTATTAATCAGATGATATGCTGGCTTCTTCAGTTATTATAATAAGAATATAGATAATTTGTGTAATACGTTAGACAAGACATTTCTATAAATTTATTAGTAACAATATATTTAGGTTGTAGCGAGTATAAAAATGATAATTGAAAAGCTGTAACAAATAAATAGCAGTTTAGAAAAGCTGAATTTGAACGACTCACGAGATTGTATCATAACAATATATAAAAACACCCAACCTCACACTCTTGGCTCACAATAGTTCTGAAAGGTATAGGTTTTCTAAGGATCATCGCTTCTTTGTACGTGATTTATTGGAATATTATCCAACATCACAATAGCCTACTTGGGAAACGTTGTTTTCACAAAAAATAAATGATTGAAGGTTATATTTAGAGTTCTGTTATTAAATGAGTCTTTATTATTCAGTTATAATAATTCTCCAACCCCTTTCCAATTCATTTCTTTTTTTGAAAAAAGGTTGTTGAAAAGCGGCTACAAAACAATGTTGCTATTTCGTTTCGGCATACTATCCGTAAAACTGGATAGAAGCCTGCTCTCCATAGCAACAAATTTTTTTTGATGTAACCTTTTTAGTTTATCTATATATTTAATGATTTAGAAAAAATAGGTTTAACTTCGATACAGGTGAAAGCTGTATTATTTGTTAAAGAAAATGGAAAAACAACCAATTCAGAATATCAAAAAATAACCAGTGTTTCAAAAAGAGTCTGCAACAATTGATTTGACAGAATTAGTTGATAGATATAATTTATTGGAGAAATCAGGTGCAGGAACGTATTATCACGCATAATCACGCAAAAATTTCGCATTATCACGCATAATCATGCAAAATCGCGCAAAACTATGAAATGTGAATAAAGAAATGCATGATGGTTTTAATAAGAGATGACAAAAAAGTGTTGGTACGAATTGAACCATAATTGGGTAATAATCACGCAAAAGGATTGGTCGATTGTGAATACTTTGCAGATGTAAAAGAGATTATCATAATTGATTCATACATCTGATTTACTTATGAAATTCGTAACTTAGTGGAATTGATTAGCCTTTTAATTTATTTGTAGATGTAGTATTTTGGTTTACTTTAGTATTAACGCAGTGCACTCAGAAAAAAAGTCTTACAATTTGTATAAGAGGTTATTAATCCAACAACCCCATTCCAATTCATTTTTTTTCTTGTAAAGAGGTTGTTGAAAAGCGGCTACAAAACAATGTTGCTATTTTGTTTCGTCTCACTATCCGTAAACAGAATAGAACCCTGCTCTCCATAGCAACATAGTTTTTTGATGTATCCTTTTAGTTTATCTGTAGAAATAATGTTTTAGGCTTACTTCAGAAGTAATACTGATACATATAGAAAGTGACGAGCCTGTTTTTAACAAGACTACATCACTTTTTTATTGTCGGAGCTTCAAACCTAACCATCCACTGAATTTCACAAGACCTATTCGTTATGCAGGCTACTCTCATAAGTCTTTAATGCGAAAACAGCAGGAAAACCAATCTCATGCATCTCTTTTAGAAATCATTTTTATTCTCGATCTCTTCGAGATGAACGGGCTTTCACTCTAAAATATAAATAATGAAAACGTTACGGAAGAAAAGATTGAGTTTACTGGGCTTACTAAATCATAAATTTTGATTTAATCAATTCCTAAATTTTTAAAGAATGCTCTATTCCTCTGAATAGAACTTGATTTAACTTGCTGATAAGTCATAATCTCTTCTATTCTATCTTGGTCAAATCTAATTAGTGTTCCATAAGGAGATGTTCTGAAGCTTCCAAATTCCTTTGCATCTTTCATTATTTTGTTAAAGTCTTTTACATCACAAACATAATAAAAAAATATAGTTTTATTTTGAGAAACATTTAAATAACCTCCTTTATAATTCTCTATCCCTTGATCAAGACCTTTTACTTGGTCCATCATTTGCCTTTGATATTCTTGAAAAGTTAGGTTATCCCTATGAGGACGTTTAAATTCAACAAAAACAATTGTTTTTATTTCTCCTTCACTGCTAACATCTCCGTATTTATAGGATTTATCATACAAATCATAATCATATAGAGTGATGTCAGGTTCTTTTTTTGATTCTGTATTACTCAATCCGTGATATAGTTGGGCAATATCAGATCTAATATATTTGAAATATGCTAAGCGCTCATCTATTAGCCACAGGTTATGTTGAGAATGAGCAATATCTTTTTCAGTGCCACCCATTGTAAAGAATAAATTGTGCAAAGCACTCTCTTCCTTATACTTTTTTTGCTCATTTTGCCATTCTAAGTATTTACCAAGTAGATCAATAACCACTTTCCTATGAGAAACGTATTGAGCTAGCTTGCTCTCATTTTGTTTTCCTACAGCGCTGAGTACTTCATTTAAAAGTTCTTTATACTCTTTTTTATTGCTGTAATCCCTTGATAAAAGTTTTTCTTTCCTTTTGTTTAAGTCATTCTTTGCCTTATACTCTAAATTATGAAATAGGTCATCAAGCTTTTTAATGTCTGCATCATCAGGAATTGATTGTAAGAATTTTGAATCCACATCAAGCCACCTGTAGCCAATTCCATCATGTCGAAGATAGTCTTTAACTTTAGCTTCGTTGGATGTCTCTCGTTCTTTAAGTATGCCTGCAAATTGTCTCTCTATAATTTCAACAACTTTATCTTCTACTTCTTTTTCTGAAACAGTGTCAAAGTTTGCCATATCATTTGCTTTATCAAACCTTATTTCTAATCTATTATGCTGTACTCTTTTATTAAAAAAATCAGATGTAATATAAACTCCAACATAGCATTCTTGATCAGAATTAGTTACTTTTGATTTGAAGATGGGTAAGATAGTATTGGTTTTTTTTGTTTCAACTGTTCTATTATCAGCTGTGTATGAGTAGAAATTAAAGCTTGATTTATACTCTTTAACGAGATAAAAATTAAACGTTTTATTTTTGATTTTTTCTTCTAAGTATTCATTAATCAAAAAATCTTTAGGGTTAAATTGAGTTGATAAATTAATATCTGCGCAATCTTTTTCTCTTATAAGAATCTTAGGTTCATCATTATTTATAAAATATAGTAAGCAATGTTTTAGGATGTTGTCAGCAATTACCTCTTGACTATAATTGATAGATTGTTTTAAAAATTTCTCTTTAAGCCCACTTAGGATGGTTATTGTTCCTGTACTTTTGGCTCCATGTACAATTGTTTTCTTTGCGTCCTCCTCTTTGTATTCTGTAGTGAATGGAATCTCTCTTTTGTAATGTTTATCTCCTACTTTGAATATGCTTTCAACAGAAATGTTTTTAAATACAGACAACATTGTGAACCTACCAAGCCCTTTTCCTCCAATTTTTATTTTCTTAGTGGAGTGAGCCGTATTGAAGCTTTTAAGGTTAACATCATTAAAGCCTATTCCATTATCTTTAATTGTAATTTTAGCAATGGGATAATTAACTTCAATATTGGGTTTTCCTTCATATATATCTGTTGTAATTTTATCTCTTTCAATTATAACTTCAATTTCTCCTTTATGCTTTGGTTCTAATTTAACTTGTTCGTGTATAGATTGAATACTATTAACGACAGCTTCAAAAATAGGAATAAGAAAATTCCCCTCATTTATATTCAAGCTAGTAATAATACCTTTTATGTCTGCTTTCATGTCTTTAGATCTATTTTTTTGCATAAAGATAAATTTTATATTTGAAGTCTTCTAAAATTAATAGAGAAATCTTATAAAAGATTAGAGTGGATTTCATTTTTTAAACTCTAAAACAATGTTTTATCATTCAATTTCTGCGGTATGAGTTTTACAACTATATTATACTTCTCATGAAAATTTTATCTTCTTCAGATCTTGGCCAACTAGACAATTTTTCTCCATTAAAGAGTCTGTATTTAAAAGCTGTTCTTGCTTTCTCTGAAATTATTATATCCCTAAGTAGCTCACGAATTACTCGAACCTTATTAAGTATCTCTTGAGGATTGTCTGTCTCATCATGATAGAATCTTGCTCTGCATAACATCGTTTTTTGATGAAGCGTTTTAGTTTATCTGTAGAAATAATGTTTTAGGTTTACTTCAGAATTAATGTAGTACATTCAGAAAGATAATCATGCAATTTATTTATACCGTTATTAATCCAACAACCCCATTCCAATTCATTTCTTTTCTTGAAAAGAGGTTGTTGAATAACGGCTACAAAACAATGTTTCTATTCCGTTTCGGCACACTATCCGTAAACAGGATAGAACCCTGCTCTCCATAGCAACATAGTTTTTTGATGTAGCCTTTTTATTTATCTGAAGAAATAATGTTTTAGGCTTACTTTAGAAGTTGTAATGCTGATGAATTTAGAAAGTGATGAGCCTTGTTTTTAACAAGACAACATCACTTTTTTATTGTCGGAACTTTACACCTAACTATCCATTGAATTTCACAAGACCTATTCGCTTCGCAGGCTGCTCTCATAAGTCTTTGTTGTGAAAACCGCAGGAAAACCAAGCTCATCCATTTCGCTGAAAAATCCTTTTCATTACAGAATATTGGGATATGAATGGATTTTCGCTCCATTTCTGATTTTCGTTTTCTGTATCTGCTTTTCAATGGATAGTTAAGTTCGTGTTCCGAGTTTTAAGCCCCCCATGTTGGGGAGATAGGTACATTGATTAGTACTATCCTTATTATGTTTTCCAGTACCTAAATTTCCTCGATACGTATCTATAAATCCTTACGGGGTGTTTTTTGTTTCTCGGCAAAGTTATATCGCAGTTTTACTTTTGCAAGGTCGAGCCCTTTTAGTTTTAATAAAAATCTTCCTCTTTCCCTTTAGGCGAGCGTATTTTTCATAAAAACCTTGCATTCCGCTAAACAGCAACTTTTTATAGCCTTAAACAAAAAAACATACCCCGACGGCTCTGTGATGAACGCATTAAAAAAAAGTCAATTTAGCGGAAAACATAAAAAGAATAGAAAACAAAAACTCCCCCTTTAGATATGTACCGCATTATAAAATATTCAACAACACTCAAAATTAAACATTATGAAAACAAATAATCAATTAGCAGAAAGATTTGCCGAGATTCTGATAAGAAAAATGGAAGAAATGAAATCCGAGAAATGGGAGAAACCATGGTTTGACGTAAGTGGTAAGATAAATTTTTATCCACAAAATTACACAGGGCGTAAATATACAAGTGGGAATGCTTTTCTCTTATTGCTTGCATGTTCATGGGAAGGGTATAGAACTCCCCTATTTTTGACATTTAATCAATGTAGAGAGCTTGAAATTAAGATTATCAAAAATGAAAAGTCATTTCCGATATATTATAAAAACTTTCTTGTATACCATCGAGAAAACAACAAAAG
The DNA here is from genome assembly GCA_000212915.1 of Bacteroides coprosuis DSM 18011. Taxonomy (NCBI): domain Bacteria; kingdom Pseudomonadati; phylum Bacteroidota; class Bacteroidia; order Bacteroidales; family Bacteroidaceae; genus Bacteroides; species Bacteroides coprosuis. The sequence continues at coordinate 2,577,640 of CM001167.1, read as the reverse complement.
AATAAATATTGACGATTATAATTTACTAACTGAAGAAGAGAAAAAGAATTGGCGTTTGATATCTTATCTGAAAAATTATAACGTATTTAATCTTGACCAAACAAATTTTGCATCAATTTATGAAGATGAATTTAATAGATTGGTGGATAAGTTTAATGCTACAGAGAATGAGTTTATAGTTGATACAATATTTAATTGTCCCGAGTTGGATAGAATGATTGAAGATAATTCATGGGTATGCGATATAATTTTAAAGAAACAAAACCGGGCGTATTATTCTCCAAGTAATGATTTGATTGTTTGTCCTGTTAAAAATCAATTTCCTAATCAACATAACTTCTATAGCGTACTTCTACACGAAATGACCCATTGTACGGGCAAAGAAGAACGATTAAACAGAGCAATGGGTAAAGTTTTTGGTGATAATGAGTATGCGCGTGAAGAGGTAATAGCAGAACTAACAGCAGCTTTTATGGGCTCACAGCTAGGCGTATTTGCGCAACCGAGCATAGAGAGTGTTACTTATTTAAATGGCTGGATAAAGATTTTAAAACAATCTCCTGACTTTATTTTTAGTTTGCTGGATGATGTGGTTTGTGCAAGTAATTATATGAGTGAGAAAATAAACTCAAGGATGGAAATTTTGGAAAAAGTGGCTCAATAGCCACTTTTTCATTTTAACTAGTTCATTAGCTTGTTTTCTTATAACTTCTCTCTTATCATCTTATGCACATCACTTGCTTTGTAGTAACAACGTCCATCATCTAATTTTAAATAGGGTAGTATACCTTTCGAACGATAACGCTGAAGAGTTCGGGGGCTTACTTTTAAGAGGAACATCAAATCTTGATTGTCCAATAATTCATCACCATCTAGACAGTTCCGCTGAGTGGATAACCGCTCAATCTTTTTATCGGCAATTTCAATGCGTTCAATAATTCGTTCCATCCAAGCTATAAAAGTTTCTCGATCAATATTCATACTATCTGATTATTAAATTTTTCCTTTGATAAAATAAGTATCATTGGAAGGGTCTTTTACTATTATCTCTTTTTCACGCATATAACGGATATAGCTTTTAGAGGTGCGCTCTTTTACATCCATTATTTCCTGTATCTTTTCGCTAATATCCATATAGGTTAAATGGGATTGAGTGCTGAAAATACTTTTAGCTACAATTTCAAGTTCTTTTTCTTTTCGCTTTTCTTTTTCCTGACGAGGCTTCTCACCTAAATAGAGGTGCATTCCTGCTTCTTTATCCCAGGAGAATTGCATTAGAGGAACATCAAGCGGACTGCCTTCTCTAACTTTCAGGGCTTTCACAACTGAGATAGATGGATCATTGTCCAACTCAATAGAGAGGATTGCTGCTGCTTTACGCTGTAACTCTGAACCCAAATGCCCACGAAGTTTTAAACCATTGGGAATGTAATGTAATACACATACGATACATGTTTTGTAAATGCCGGCTAATCGGTAGAGTTCATCGATAATTCGAATACTCTCTGCTTCATCATTGGCTGAATGGACTAAATCGGCTATGCCGTCAATCATTACCAGTTGGATTCCGCTATACTGATAGTGAAATCTATCCATGCTTTGTACAATGGCAAGTAGTCTTTCATTGCGTGACATTCCTGTTAAACTAAAAGCTTTCAAAACTTCTGGCTTGTAGTTTAGTTTTGCTCGTTTTAATAAATTGGATACATTTTTAAAGAGTTGAACTTCTGACTGTTCTGTATCATACAAAAGCACTGCTTTGTTTTGATTGTTGGTGGACACAGTCATTCCAAGTGTATCAATTTCTGCTTTTTCTTTTCTAATGGAACCTGCAATTAATGCTGCAATAAAATTACTTTTACCAGTTCCTTCTCCTCCGGTGATGCAAAGAATATTTCCCTGTGTTCCCAACGGAACATCTCCTGCAGAAATAATCTCCTGAGAGCTTTCCGGTGGGTTGTTAAAGTCTATTTCACATGATTTCAATAGTGTCATAGTATCGGAATATAAAGTGTCTAAAAACTCCAGAAACAGCTTCATAAATGATTCATACGTATTACCCATACTAAAATAATCAGATATATCCTTTTCATTTTTAGTTCCTGAAAGAGGAAGTAACAATCTCTTTACGCCAAGGTCTTTCAAATCTTTTTCATGTTTAGCAGAACTTGATAATCCTGTTTTATCCATATCATATAAAAGAATGATATGCTTAAACCGAAATGATAACTTGCGAATAATGCTTTTGGGGATGGTTGCAGTTTCACTGTTAAAACATATTGCATGCAATCCTCTGGCTGATAAAGAAAGCACGTCTTTTTCTCCACCCGTTATAAAAACTTTATCTCCTTTAGACGGTAATTGCTCTAATCCAAAACAGTAATTGTCAACAATACTCCCACCATATAAAAATCGGATTTTAGAAAATGGACGATAAAGCTTGATGTATCTTTTACTTTTATATCCAAATATGGGCTCAATTTGAGTTGAATAAAGTGTATAGGATTTACCATCTCCATTTTCACTTGTAAAATCACGAACTGAACAGACATTAAAAAGGGATAGTATATCCACTCTTACCCCAAAATTTTGCCAAAATGCCAACTCTTCAGCTGTGAACTCTTTACTTTGAAATGAATAGGGACGTATTTTCTTTTCAGCTGTTTCATACAAAGTGCTTGCTTTTGTCGTTGTTGTCATGGGTTTCTCATTATATCCTGCAATTCCATTGTTATTAGACAGTCCTAAGGACATATCTCTATCAATAATTTTTAATGTTTCAATAAAATCATATCTATTTCTACAGTCTAACGCATGGAGCTTGGCTACAAAGAAGAAACAATCACCACTAAAATCGTCATTCCCAAAATCCTTCATTCTATAAGTTCCCGAATTACGATCAAAATAGATGTTGCAAGATGCTTTTTTGTCTTCATACAATGGATTGAGAAAGTTTCTACCAACACGCCAGGGTGTCTTAATGTAGTGTTTAAAGACATTCAGACCATTGGATGTTCTACTTAGTATTTCTTCTTTCCTTAACATGGAGCTTGTGATTAGTGATTAAATCCTGCATGAATTCATGATTGCTTTTAATGATTCGACTCTCAATGAGTCGCCTGATTTCACCAATCTTGTAATAATTACGTCCCCTTATTTTGGAGTAGCTTATTTCTCCATTTGAACGCAAACGTTGCAATGTTCGCTCGCTGATTTTTAAAAAGGTGCAAACTTCATAGCTGTCAACCCATATTTCATCATCGTCCAATGATGCTACTTCTTGTTGCGCTGTAATATAGTTGGCGATAGTATTAATCTTTGTCTGCAACTCTTTGAATGCTTTTGACTCAATAGTTATTACTTCCATACTGTTGTTTTTTTAATATTTCTGGGGCAAAGATTATCCTTCTTGTCAAATTGACTTGACAAGTTTATATCAACTTGATAAAGATTTATGAGCATCTTTTACTTCTCATCATCTTTGATCATTCTTTTGTTGAGCATTTTTGCTAAAGTGTCCAAGAATGTTGTTCTACTTTCTGTTTTTCGTTGCTTGATATTGAAGAACATTCGAGAGCTGTTAGTAATGTTAACACCAAAAAATGCACCAAAGTCTTCTATAAACTTTTCTATCGGAATATTCCCATGATTAATAGTCTGATTTTCATGCAATGCATACGCCAATTCTATCAGGTCAGTTTTTTTTCCTGTCCATTGATACTTTCCTTGAATTTGTTTTGAAACAATGTATTCATCATTTTCAAACAAATACTTGATTACCTTCATTTCAAATTTCAAAAATTGTCTTAAAGGTGTAATGAAATGAAATCTGTGTTCTTTCCATCTTTTACAGGGTGTTGAAGCTTTGATTGTAGATTCCAGTAAATTTAGCATGACGAATGCTCTCTGACACTCTTTCCATGCTTTACAAAGTTCATTTCTAGATGAATAGCAACTTGTCAAATCATCAAAGAAATATTGAAATTCCTTCTGCAATTCCTTTTTTGATGCAGTGCTATCATGCATCAATTTAAATAGTTTTGTGTCAATTAGATTAATCATAATGCTATATATTTAAAATTAAACCATTTCTACAGAACATCTTTAATAACCTATTAACATGAATTTATGAAGAGTGTTGTTAATGAACAGCTATATTGAGTTTTAGCATTAAATTAAAGAGGTGAATTGCAAAAAAAACGTGTTTGTTTAAGGAATTACACTCTAAACCGTGAAAAACGGTTTAAAAGGAAGTTGATATTATTCATCTTATAAAAAACCCCAAGAACAGTTGATTCTCACGAATCAACTGTTCTTGGGGTTTGTCTTGTGAGTTACCTATATGCTTATACTTATTTCTCCTCCTTTTTGTTATTGAAGTTGAAGCTTATTTGCTCAGTCTGACCAAAATTATCTTCCACATAAATATCGATTTTTTGTTGGTCAGTGGACTTGGAGGTGTAATAGAGCCTGAATACACCTTCTGTTAACTTATACAGATCATTAGGAAGCAAAACTGTTCCATCTTCTAATTTTAAATCACCCGTACCATCGGGTTGATAATACCTGATATAGTATTCAGTTTCTTCAAAATGTCCATCACGAATAATCTTCATTCTTATTTCAGCTGTTTCATCTATAACAATACTTTTCTGTACTGGCATTGCAGAAAGTGTGAATGGGTATTGCTGTTGAATATCTAATTGGGTATTACAGGCAATTAACAGCAGTATCATGCCCATGAAATAGACTCCAATTATCACTTTATGAATTATTTTTTTCATGTCTTTTTAATTTATAATGTACTTAATACCAATACCGTATTGTGTTTGAAACTTCTCAATGGAAGAACCAAACAACAAGCGTTCTCGGGCATTGATTAATAAAACCAACCTATCTGAAAGGTAAGTTTCTAATTCTATTGTTGCCGAGCCTCCATAAATAAAACCATCTTTATTTCGGAGCGTAGCTCCGTCATAAAGTAGCTTTTCACCCCAATTACTCGTTTCATATCCTGTGCTTGCTGATAATCCAAAGGATAGAAAGAATGTTTTGCGGTTGTCGGACAATAGCTTAAAGTAATATCCGCCATCTCCTATAAACTTTGAAACAGGTATAACACGTTCTTTATATGGATACTCTTTATTGAGATATTCCACTCCTACAACCCACCGATTTCCTTTTTTTGTATAAGTAGCAAGTGAAACACCAACGTAATACGCTGGTTCTTTATAAAAGGATTCCTTGGACGTACCTATTAAACCACCTGTGAATTGTATTCCTTTCTGACCTGACAGATAACGTTGAGCTTGTGCCTCATTAGTGAAGATAGTGCTCACTATAAATAGGGTAAATGTTATTATTACAAATGAATGTTTTTTCATCTCAGTTGATTTTAAATGTATCAATAGTTTTTGCACTTGTAATATCTGTATGTTCAATCTGAATGGTTTGATGACGACCTCCATCTTTTTCTATCAGTTCTACAACTACTATTTGATTTTTCGGAAGAGTAAATTTTGGAAGTGCATAAACAGTTCTTGCTTTTGATTTTCCCTTAATTTGCACCATATCATGATATGTTCTTACAGGATTCAATGCTATCTCCTGCACAGGACTGCGTTTTGTTGATTGCGTGTCAACTACTTTAAATTTTATATAGTCAATGTCAAATGGAACCTGTGACTTGTTTTGAATCATTGTATGAAAATAGAACATTCCATGATGGACATACATTCCCTGAACTGTAAATTGTATCTTTTGCTGTTTGCTTCCTAAATGACGTAAAAGTCTTTTATTCTCATTATAGATGGTTTCCATAATCATATTTACAACCCCTGGAGATTCTTTGCCTAATTCTGTGAGATAAACGGTTGATGAAGTGTGAGCAAGATTGTTGTTGGAAGCGATCTGGTGATGATTTTTAGTTAAACTGCTCATATATATATTCAACATACTGGGCTCATTGGCATATCGGGCATTAAACGAATAAAAGTTTCCATCATCACAAATGACAGAAAAATTTGTCTCTCCAATAAAATCTTCGGTTGCAGCTTTTATTCTGATAACATTCTCTGCTCCATTTGCTTTGCCTGCAATAATATGGTTGGAACCTAAATCTATATAGATAACTTTGGAGGGAAATAGAACATGTACGGTTTTGTCAAACGTAACCTCTATAGCGTAAGGTGTAATCAATTGCTCTCTGGGTATTTTTCTTATTTCTCCCTTAAAGCTGGGATCACTTTGTGCTTGTAGGGGAACAATGCTCAGAGTGAGTAGGATTAAAAGTGCAAAATGTTTCATCATTAATTGTTTTAAGTTGTTTTTTATTTTGAAAGTAGCATAACCTGATAATTTGCCCTGAGGCTTACTTTTGCTGTTCTCAGTTTTTTCGATAGGTATTGTGAACCACCTTGCAAAACTCCTCTTGTTAAATCGGATAAAATGGCTGAACCTGCATTCTGGTTAATTGTAAAAGATGAACCTAATCCGGCACCCATATTTGCAGCCCCTTCTGTGAGTGATTGCATCTCTAAAGTGGAGGGTGTTGCTAATCCTTTTTGTCCATCTGAATCATAGACATTTAACTCTACTGAAATAATTGAACCGTTGTATTCAATGGATACAATATCAATATCCAATCGCTCACGCTGAATTCTTGCCATTCCTGTAAGCAGGGTATTCTTAGGAATAATGATTGTTCCTGCTTGAAGCGGTTCTAACAATCTTAATTTTACATTCTGCCCATCCATTACAGACTGATCTTCATGAATGCATGCAAGAATAGTATTCTTTACTGATGATTGAGATGCTGTTATTGCGGTATGAAAGGTGCTATTCCTTGGCTTACTATATGCTTCAATAAACGCTTCATCACTGATTGATTGCTGAAGACCTGAAACTACACTTTCCCCAACTGCTTTAACCGGAACAGCTTTTGCTTTACCCTGTTTACCAGTTGATAAATCTTGTATTGGAATATTTTCAACTGTTGCTGTTTGTCCCTGATTGTTGTTGATATATTTTGCTGCAAGTTCATACGATTTTTCAAGTAATGTCAATTGTTCTTCGGTTGAAGATTGTAAGTTTTCACTCTCTCTTAATCGCATTTCAAGTTCTGTAACTCTTTCAAACAGCTCCTCTTTCTCCAGATCCTCGGCAGGTTCTTCATAAAAGTTTTCTAACTGCCGATTAATCTGTTGATACCTGTTTGCGGAAGTGTATATAGGTGAGTTGCTAGCTACTGGTCGATTTGGTTGATTGTCTTGATTGTAATAAGAGTTGCTGTTTTCATCTTCTTGAGAAGAACTGTTTTCCAACTCACTATCAAAACCAAAATCCTGAAGTGTTCGCATGCGCTCTTGTTGTTTAATTCTCAGGTCTTCCTGTTCGTATGCTTTCTTTTTATCACTTAGAATTTCATCTTTACCCGGAAGTGGCAACTCGGAATTAAAGGTGCTGATGTTATCTGACCCTTCTTCTTTCTTGCTTGATGGAGCAAATATCAACCATAGGCTACCGATAAAAGCAAGTATCATAATCGGAAAGATTATAAGCTTCTTCCTTTTCTGTAACTCTTGTGGCGTGAGCTCTTTTTTTGCTTTTTGCTCCTTCTTTTCTGTTTTTATTATATCTTCATTTTGTTCCATAGTTGTAACTGTTTTGCTCATACATTGATTCTTGTTCAGTTTGTTCTAATTGGACAGGCAGCTCTTTTGTTTGAATGCTGGCTTTGTCACTACTTTTCATCTGAGACAATGATGAAATGGTTTGATACAATGAAAATAGTCCGCAACTTATCAAAAGGAGGATTACCAAAATGATGCGTGTCTTTTTGGGTATCCTTTGGCAACCTTCTTTAAGTCTTTGATCCGCACGCTGAATGGCTTTTTTAAATGATTTGTCTGACATAGCTTTATCGTTTTAATACTTGTAAATCTTTGTTTTCTTTAATCTCGAATGCTTCTATGGTGAAACCGTGTGGGTTGTTATCACTTCTGACAGAATTTAATAACCGACATTGGGTGATAAGGCTTCGCTCTGTTATATTGCTTTCACGAATAATCGTTTGTCTTGCATAGGTTGATACACTGTAGGGATAGGTATCAAAGTCGCAGACTATACTATCTACATGTAAAGTTTGATTGACGTTCCCAGATATGATTCTATTATAGTAACCATTCTCTGAAAGGTTCTTGTAATGAATAAAAGCACTTTTATCTGCAAGAAACAGGGAGCGTTGTATATTGGATTCTATTGCATTTTTATCGGGTGATAGGGTGTAGAAAAGCTCATGAAATCTTTTGACATGCTCTTTTGCTTCTACAGGTCTGTTTTGCGAGAGCTCTTGTGATAATGCTAACATTAATGATTTGCCATCATCAAGCACATAAATTTTCTCGCGCTGTTTTTCTGCAAATTGATAGGATTTCCACAAAGAGTAGCTCACTATAATGGTACACATTAACAGAAAGATTATTCCAAAAAGGCGTATCTTCTTAAAACTGGTTTCTATATTTTTTAATGACTTAAATTCCATACGATGATTTATTTTTTAATGAGATTTCCAGAGATGTTTCCTACTGTAGCTCCTGCTACTCCACCTGCAATACTTCCACCTACACTTGCTGCTCTACTTATGTTTCTATTCATTCCGGTTACCCCTCCTGCCTGAATAATCCAGTTGGCTACCGTAGGTACTGTGAAATATCCCACAATGCCGATAATCATGAATATAATGTAGATGGTGTTTGAGCTGTCTGGAATAAAGTTTGGGTCGGATAATGCTTCAATATCTTTCGTGAGCATTAATACCTGAATGCGAGCTAAAATAGAACTGAACAGATCAGATACTGGCAACCATAAATAGATGCTGATATACTTGGTAAGCCATTGTGTGAGGGTTGCTTGAAAACCATCATACACTGACAATGCAAAAGAGATAGGTCCAAGTATGGAGAGCACAATTAAATTGAATGTTCGCAATGTATCAATCACCAATGCGGCGGCATTAAAGAGTATCTCTAACAGTTCACGTAAAGCATCTTTTACAGACTTTTTTACATTGTGCATACCTCTCTCGACATACATTCCCATCATAGTAACCAAGTCTGTAGGTGACCAGCCTAAATCATCCAGCTGTTTGTCGAACTCTTCGTTGGAAACGAGATAGGCTGTTTCGGGATTACGCAGCATGGCCTCATACTCTAATCTGTCTTTTTGTTTCTGATATTCATTCATATCAAAAGTCTGTCCTTCCATTATCTGATGCGTTCCTTTTACAATGGGTGATAAAACATTGTTTATTGTTCCTAAAACAAATGTTGGGAAAAACATGATGCATAGACCAATTACAAAGGGGCGCAAAAGTGGATAAACATCAATAGGCTCAGCTCTGGAAAGAGCTTGCCAAACCCTGGAAGCTATGTAAAACAATGCTCCGAATCCAGCTAATCCTTTGGCAACACCTGTCATGTCGCTATACAGGGGGATCATTTCCAAATAGAGGTTTCTTAAAACCTCGTGTAAGTTTCCAAAGTCGACAGCAAGCAGTATCATAATTACCAGTATTTATCATTTGCACTCCCGTAAAGTGCTACGACACGCTCTGTGTCATTAATTTTCTTTGAACGCAAGTAGGAAACTGAAATATTCTTACGTGTATAATAAGATACCAGATTTCTATAATTGCTTATGGAATCATAGGCTTTGTCTATCCGATCCATTCTTTCTGCATCACTCATGGAGAGTCCATTGATGTTGACGATGTTTTTTAGCTCGGCCAGTATATCTGCACTTTCATCCAATAGCATGGCATAACCATGAGCAATTGCCGTTAGCTCGTCTGCTCTAAAGTTTTTGTCTGATAGCATCAGCTGAAAATTGTTGACATAGATATCTGTAATCTCACCTAAGAGCAATAAAGTCTTTTGTACTTTTCTTGCATCTTTAACCAGGTGATTGACTGACTTTAAAGCATCATAATATTGTTTGCCTTGTTCATACACCTTTTTTGTTTCTTTAAAGGTGTCTAATGTATTGCTCACAGTTCTTGAGGTTTGAGCTAACTCTTTGGTTGTATTTAAAATGCTTTGGGCAATATTACTGGGGTCTATTACTGCAAATTGTGCTTGTGCATTTTTTGTGAAAAAAGCAATGACAATGAATAGCAGGATTGTTTTAATTCTTATTTTTTTCATCGTTTAAACTATTTTATTTTGCGTTTCTTTTTTCAGCAGCTAATTGTTTTATAGCTAATTCTATGTTCCCATCTAATTTTTCAGTAAGCTGAAGTAGTTCATGCTTTTCACTCTCTTCAGTGGTATAGGTGTAATACTCTTCTAAGCTTACTTCTGTTGCATATACAGCCGAATGTGAACCTCCAAGGCCAATCCATACCTCTTTGTATTTACGTTTGGGATGATTGGAAAGATTGATAGAAAGTATTTGTGATTTTTCTTTTTCTGATAGTCCCAATAATTTTTGGATACTGTCAAACTTGTTCATGTACTTTCTTTGATCTAAAAGGATTTTGCAATCACTGTTATTGATGATGGATTCCTTGACAATGTCAGATGAGATAATATCATCTACTTCTTGCGTTACCACAATTGCTTCACCAAAGTATTTACGAACCGTTTTGAATAAATATTTGATATACTCTGCCATTCCCTCTTTTGCAATGGCTTTCCAAGCTTCTTCAATCAAAATCAATTTTCTTATACCGGGTAGTCTGCGCATTTTGTTGATGAAGACTTCCATAATAATGATGGTTACAATCGGGAAAAGTATTTTATGATCTTTGATATTGTCCAATTCAAAAACGATAAATCTTTTTGATAATAGGTCTATCTGCTTTTTGGAGTTTAAAAGATAGTCATATTCACCCCCTTTGTAGTATGGCTCTAAGACGTTCAGGAAGTTTGCCAAGTCAAAATCTTTTTCTCTTACCTGCTTTTCTTCCAGTATCCCTTTGTACTCACCTCCAACAAACTCATAAAATGTATTGAATGATGGTTCTATTCCTTCTTTAAGTTTCTTGGTGTAAAGATTTACAGCATTGGAGAGTGCCACTTCTTCTGATCGTGATGGAGGCTCATTATCTCTTTTCCAGAGTGTGGTAATGAGTGTTTTGATTGACTCTCTTTTTTCAATGTCGAATAGATTGTCATCTGTATAGAATGGATTAAATGCTATTGGATTTTCTTCTGTATAGGTAAAATATACCCCATCTTCTCCTTTTGTTTTGCGATTAATCATTTTGCATAATCCATAATAACTGTTTCCTGTATCCACTAACAGTATATGACTTCCCTGTTCATAATATTGTCTTACCATATGGTTGGTAAAAAAGGATTTGCCTGAACCTGATGGTCCCAATATAAATTTATTGCGATTGACAATTATTCCTTTTTCCATCGGTATATCTGAAATATCTAAGTGAAGTGGTTTTCCAGTTAGTCTATCAACCATCTTAATACCAAATGGTGAAAGCGAGGATTTATAATTAGTTTCCTGAATGAAGAGACACAATGCTTGTTCAATAAATGTATAAAAAGACTCTTCCGATGGAAAGTCTGCTGCATTACCAGGTATTCCTGCCCAAAATAGGGTAGGGGTATCTACTGTATTGTGGCGTGGCTTGCACTCCATTAATGCCAATTGACTACCTACATCATTTTTAATGTGCTTGAGTTCTGCTCTGTTATCCGACCATGCCATCACATTGCAATGGCATCGGATTGAAGTGAGCCCTTGACTGTGAGCTTCATTTAAATACTCTTCTATCCACTTTTTGTTTAGCTGATTGGCACGGCTGTACCTTGATAAGGAATGCATGTTCCGAGCTTGCTTTTCAAACTGTTTCAGGTTTTCGGTGTGGTTGTCTATAAAGAGATATTGATTGTAGATATGGTTGCAGGAGAGCAATACACCCACTGGTGCAGCAAATGATAAGCAGCTGTCGCTTCTATCGGTGGAGAGTCTTTCGTAACGTGAATCGGTGGCTACCATTCCAGGTAGATCTTCTACATCTGACAAAGTGTGCAGACACATTATCTGATCACCTATTTTCATTTCATCCGATTTCAGATGAATATCTTCAAGAGTAGTTGTATTGGTTTGTGATAATGAGAAGTATTTTTCTACAATACCCGCTTTTTCTTTTGTTCCAGTAATATCGTCTTCGACTAACCGTGTCATAGTAATAAATCCGGAATCGTTTATGATTCGCTCAAATTGTTCTACCGATTCCATAAACCCGGTGATATTCTCTTTGTCCTGAATATCTTTGGGAATTATATTACCCCTGCAAAGAGTAGAGAAATTGCTTTGCATACGGCTCTTTTCTTTAGATGTTTTGGTTAAAAAAAGATAGCAGGTATGATTAAGAAAGGGTCGTTCATTAAAATGTTGTTCAAAACTCCTACTTAGAAAGCTTACATCTTCTTTTTGTAGGTCGGGTTGATAGTTTTCTTTGATAAACCAATCTTGCTTGTGAACAATAGAATAGTTGGGAAGCACCTTTACTGCTTTATGCCATGCTGAATGTATAGCTTCATATTCATCTGAAGAGATGGTGAATATTTCAGGGAGTTCTACTTTATAAGCTACCGTAATGTCTGCATCCTTGCTAATAATGCAGTCATGTTCCACCGCAAGCAGTGGGAACTTGCTTTCCAGTGTAGCTGCTTTCATTTTATTTCTCATAATTGATCCTTTCTCTCTTATCAGTGAATAAGTGGGTTACTGCTTTTCGGTTGATGATATACTTGGGATGATTCAGGCGAGCAAATAGCTTCATTAATCCATGTGTGCCATATTTTTCATTCATCCTGAATGTAATGTAGATAAGCAAAGAGGCAGTTATTATAGCAAATCCAATACATATCCATTGGTCTATTCCCATTATGTACATGATTGCAAAAACTACAAAGATGGCTAATAGTCCACCTGCAAAAATATAGAGGTACTGACTTTTGAGACCCTTAAATTCTACTGGGTGATTTATGCCTTTGTTGATTGAATATTCTGCCATTCTATTTTCTCTTTAACCGATTAATAAGAGATACTCTTACAGGAAGAATGAGCGTAAAATAGTGGCAGCAACAATCAAAAAGATACAAGCTCCAAACCAACTTGCAGCTGTTTTACCAGTATCGGGATCGCCTGAACTGAATTTGTTATAAACTTTGATACCTCCAATCAGCCCGACTACTGCTCCAATAGCATAAATTAATTGGGTGCCAGGGTCAAAATAAGAAGTTACCATATTGGTAGCATCAGTGATGCCACCAATACCATTTCCTTGAGCAAATGTGGAGAGTGCTGTAAAGAAAACAGCTGCTAATAGATGAATTTTCCTTTTCATAATTTATCTGATTTATATTTGTTTCGGCAAATGTAAATAGATTATGAATAGGTTTTTAAAAGTGGCTTTTCATGGCTGAGAGTGGCTTTTGTTGGCGCAAATGAGGGGGTAAGATGAAACTGGATATAGCTTTTTCTTATTGCAACAGCGGTAGTAGTTTTTTTTGGATTTTCAGAATTATCCTCAATTGAGTTGTGATTATCGTGATAATAATAAGAGTAAGGTTATTCAAAATACTGTTGGTAATATTTTCTTGAATCAGGTTAGTTGGTGAAACAGCAAAGACACTTTTTGAACGTTTTGCAAAGATATTGCAGAAGCGTTAATCATTAACAATTAATCAGAATGACAATTCAACATCTAGAGGCACTAAGCTGGACAGATTGATCCTTGAAAATAAGATTCCCAATCTATCGCAAGATAAGTTTGTAGGAGCCGAAACTTATAACTTTTATGAAGGATTTGAACAAAAAATATATCATGTTTTATTTGATATCACTCCTCCACTTGTCAGGGAAGTAAGGTGTCTGAAAATATATGTGAGCAAGGTCTTTGAGAAATGGAAATCCAGCTTCATCAGTTCTATACTCATATTGGAATTCATCCTTTCGTTTTTCCAAATCTTTTTTAAAGTCCTCAAAACTCAATTTATCCTTAAAATCTTTAGTTAAAGAAATATCATGCTGATATCCATCATTAAATCGATCATTTGAAAATAGCTGCTCTTCTAAATCATCATCAACATTCTCAATATATTTTTTAGATCTTGAATTAACGCCATGATGTGGTGTAAATACTCCTATATCAATTTTGTTTTCTACTATAAAATCCCGAAGGTCATAATATTCTTCTTCCAAATTTAGTATTGCTACATATTCCATAATAACAGCTAACAATGGGCTTGTTGAATCTGAATAGTAAATAGGCTTTTCTCCGGTTACAGTATATCTAATTATACTTTCATAGTTATTTTGAGCATCAGGTAATCTGTTCAACTTCTCTTTCCCGTATTTCAAATAAGCTATTACCCCTTTCAAATAGCTTACAGCATTAGTATTATCTCCCACACTTATATACAATTTCAATATATCAATTATCGGAACTGAATTAATATCTACAAGAGGACGCATTGAAACAGTGTTTGCACTGATAACATTAATTAAAGGCTTAGTTGATTCTTTTGTAAATCTAGTATCATAATAACGTATATGATTAAGAAAGAAACACAAATATTGTAAGTACTCGAATGTTCTTTTAGTATAACCAACCTGTTCATACCTTCCTGAATGTTCTGATGAAAGACCATTAGGAATAGATGCAATAGGCAATGTTCTTATGAAGTATTCTGCCAAAACTGAAAAATAAAACTTTAGAGTTTGAGTGAAATACTCCATGACTTTAGTGTCAGTTTCTAGTTTATTTTTCAAGATCCAGTACCAATATCTAATAATAAGATGAGTTAAGTATTTTTTAGCAATATCAAAATTATTATACCCTTTAGCCTCAGTATATATAATGAATGAAATAAGCTTTAATGTTTCAAATAGCAAAACCCATTTTCTATATAGTTTTGATTTATAACCTTCCCATTTTTCTTTTTCAAACAAGAGATTAAGTAATTCAACAAACTCTATGAGTATGTTATTTGAAGTGTTTAGGTTTATTAAAACTTTATTGAATAACTTTGTTGTATTCTCGTCAGTCAAGATATATGCTCCAAACAAATTGTCTGAAAAAAGATCAGTAAGTTTTTCTATATCCCATCTATCATATTCAAACTCACCAGATTTTGGAAATTTATTTAATATAAAGCCATTATAAACATCTCGAATATTTCCTTTTAAAACTCCATTATGAACTAAAACTATCTTTTTTGGCAAAGAATCAAAATTGGGGTAATCAGTTTTAAATGGAACAAGTTTGGCCTCTGTAAGTGATTGTTGAATCCCATAATCTTTATAAAAGGAGTTTTTTGATACGTCTCTATCGCCACCCCCCTTAAGCTCAAAATAAAAGCGTTTCTTTTTACCATAGCTAGGATCTTCTTTATCAACAAAGATATCTTTTCCTACGGCAACTATATCTTTTCCGAATTCTTGGAATCCTTTATTTTCTGTAGGTTTAGAAAGAACCTCCATGTTTAATGAGGTTAATAACAACGGAAAAATTCTATTTAACTCACGTTCTTCTGTCAGTGATTCTAAATATGTTTTTACTATTAATGGTTTGATATTCATGCTATATATACTCTAAGTTTGATTCATATAAGTCTGGATTAAGATAACTACTACCATCAACTAACATTTTTGATTCTATTTTACCCAATGGTGAGACTTCTCTATCTCCAATCTTCCAGGAATTTCCTCTTACTATTATAGTGTTCTTAAATAAATGCATGAGTGAACCTTCTCCTCCTTTATTTATTTTACTCATCATTTTTGCTTGCTCTTCTCTTTCAAGTCGATAATACAACTGCATTAAATCGCTTTCATTTTCGATTGGGTCAATGTCTTTTATTGATTCTTTTAATTGTCTTAACTTATTATAATTATCAAGTGCCTCTTTTATTGGCTTAATAAACTCTTTGTCAGTTATAGATTCACTCATTACATTCAAAATTGACTCATAAATAGTTTCATGATAACTATGAAATACTAGTGATGACAAACTTTCTTGCAAAAATAGTACAACGTCTTTGAATCTAGAGTTTCGTAAAGGCAATAAAAGTAACACAAGCTTATCAAAGTTAATAGGGGATCTACAGAAGCTTCTTATTGCATTTATTTGAGATTCTTTTTTATCAAGCTTTAATAAGTCAATTTCGTAACTACCATAGGAAGCTGATAAAATAATTTTAACTGCTAAGATACTAAATGCAGGATGTTGATTGAATAAATCAAGAATTAAACTTTCAGTCTTTTCTTTACTTTCACGCCAAGCATGACTTATTCCATCTCTAAATATTTCTACTGGGAAACGAAAAGTAGGAATTGCCGAGAAAGAATATTTTATTAAATCAAATAGATATTGTGGGTCTTTGAAATTAAAAAAGAAGGTTTTGATTATATTAAAATTTTGTGTTTTAGAAAGATACTTATGCAGTAAATTATATTTTTCTGATTCATAATTATCTAATTGATATGTAATAGTATGAAATATAGAATCAACAATTTCAAGCGTTCCATTTGTAATAAAATTCGCTAACAATGTATAGCATTTCTGTAATATTTCATTAGGCGTTTTGGTGTTTTTTATCAAATGCAGTAATAAGTATGCTTGTTCATCAGCAATATCTTTACAAGTAAAATTTAGTGGTTCAATAACATTAAAAACTTCACTGATATCATCCTCACTCATATAGTTAATCCTAGCTAAAACAAATAGAGACTCAGTTAAGTCTATACTCCTTAAATTTAAGGCAAAATCTAAAGCCTGAAAATCTCCAGCATTATAATTTCCAATTAACAGGTATGAAATGATCCTTAAAGGGCTATCTCCTTTATTAAGAATCGTATATAACTCTTTGGCTTTTTCAATGTTTATAGTCCCAAGATCCCTCAAAAATCCAATTAAAGAAGTTCTTGCTTCTTCTTTATTCCAAACCTCAATGCAAATATCAACTATTTCCTCTATAGAATAATTTGAATAAGGTAAAAACTCGAAAAAAATTCTTTCAAATTTATATAGATGTTTCTGTCTTAACTCCCTATTGTCTAATGAGAGTAAAAACTCTTTTGGATTTTCATCTACACTTTTTTCAAATTGCTGCAATAGATGTACTTTTAGAGTATTTAAGATATCGTCAAAAGCGTTTATTACATTTGCCTCATTATTTTCTCTTTTTCTTTCATCAAAATCATCAATAAACCTAAAGGAATCAGATATGTTTTTTGGAATTCCTTTTTTCATCTCTAATTCTATATACATCAATAAGGAATCAAAAAAGAGAGGATTAGTATTTATATCTAATAATTCAGAGTTATCTTTATTTTCTCTAATTACTTCATCCAAAAACAACTCATCAAGATTTTTAAATTCTGATTTATTAAAGTATCGAACATTATTCTTGAATAAGAAGTCAAATAGTTTTACAAGGTCTTTATTTAATGGTGTCAGATCTTTCATGCTGTTTATTAGTTAAAGTTTAAAACACTCCAAGCCCAATCTTACATTTCAAATACTTGTCATAATTTCAAGATTATCTTACTTGTTTTTTTTGAAGTTGCCCCCAGAGTTATTTTTTCCATTCACTTAAAATGTTTTCAAAATCAACATTCTCCCATTTCTCTTTCCAAATTTCATAATATTCAATATCAGAAGATTTTGGGAAAGGAGAACATCTGTCTATTGTAACCAATGATGGTAATACAATTGATTCTCCAATAAGCAAAGCTTCACCAGCTTGTAGTGTAGGTAATGTTTCTGTTAAATTTCCCAATGTGTCAGGAAGAAGTCTTTTTACATAGTTTTGATCTTCTGGGTTAGTTAGCCGCATTGCTATAAAGTTATTACATTGAGAAAAAATAGTTTCTGAAATTTCGGAAGGACGTTGGCTTACTATGCCTAAAGTAACGCCGTACTTTCTTCCTTCTTTGGCAATTCTTTCGATTGCCAATTTTGAAGAACGGTATTTCAAAAGATCACTTTTAGGCACATAGATATGAGCCTCTTCATACAATAGTAGAAGAGGAGTTTTACATTTCTGTCCATCTGGTATCGTTTTACTAAAATAGAATCCAAAGTCAAATAAAATTCTTGAAATTAATGAAACGGTTATACTGAGAACCTCAAAAGGTATTCCACCAAGATTTATGATAGTAATATTAGATTCTTTTTCTATTGAGTAGCTAATAAACTGCCTAACAGTCTCCTCAAAAGAAATATCTCTTGAGCTTTCTCCAAATAAAAAATCAAGTCTTGAATTCTTTATTTTATTTTCAAGGCGTTCAACAAACTTATCTAAGGTTCCATCAGCATATACCCCCTTATTTACGTTAGAACCTCTGTTGGGAATAAAGTCAAATATTTCTGAAAAATACTTTTCCATCCTTTCGTCTGGAGTTAAAAGTAATCCATCAGTATCCGTTATTGAATTTACTCCTGTGTAACCTCCCGCTTCTTCTCGAATCATGACTCTTTCAGGTGCTTTTGCATTTATTGTTTCATTTTGAAAATTACAAAGACAATTGAAAACTTCTCTTATGTCAAACTTAATTGGAGAGTCAAAATGCACCTTAGAAATATCGGGATTATACTTTTGTTTATTATCTGTAATTATTTTTCTCAGTACTGATGATTGGTTATAGTTATTTCGGTCTCCTGTATCTAAGAACATCTGTTCCAATTCATCACCATTCAACATCCAATATGGCAAAGACAAATTAGACGCATTTAGAATTTGAGCATTTGGAAACGCTTGCTCGTACTCACCATGAATATCAAATATCACAATATGAGAATTGTTTAAGCCATCATACTTTCCATTTTTTGCCGAAATAGCTTCTTGAAGCACTTTTGCAACTGTGTGAGATTTACCTGACCCTGTAGAACCAACAATTGCAAAGTGCTTATTAAAAAACTTATTGCCATTAATTGGAATACTAAGATTTGTAGTTGTCAATTTTGAGAATGAAAATCTTTCATTCTCCTTTATCCTAGTTGTAAAGATACTTTCTAATTCATCATTGGTCAATAAGGAAATACCATTGTTTGGAGGCAGAGGAATTCCATGCCCTCCTCTCTCAAAAACTGAACCGCCTTCTTTAATATCCAGAGTTCCTGTAAGCTTAACCTCTAAAATAAAGGAAGGGTCATTAGGTTCTGTGTCTTCGGTACCGCTATCGTGGTCTTTGATTCTATAATTTTCAATTATTCCTATTACGAATTTTTCATCATTACTTTTGTATGGAATTTTAATGTAACTACCTAGATTAAACTGGTCGTTGAATTTACTTGGGTCAAGTATTTCAATACTTATTGCAGTTGAAGAAACATTTATTATTTTGAAGTTATTTGAATCCATTTTAGAAAAGTTTTAAAGTTTGATCGGTATTTAAACCATTAATTATTTGATAATTAATATTCTGAATTAAAAAGTGTTTTTCTGATTCAAGTAATATCCACATCGGGTTACCATCAATTTCGGTTAATTTCTCGAAGCTTGATTTTGATATAATTCGTGAATAAAATGAGCTTCTTGAAAGGCTACTAGAAGCTTTCTTGCCAGACATTTTCCTGTTTATTACAGGTAAAGCATAAAACAGTTTTTCATTAAATTCTATCATTTCAAAACCATCATTGTATATGCTCTCTTCTCTAATAAGATATTTTTTTACTTCTCCAATTTTAATATCGGGAATTACGAAATTTAGTGGTTTAATGTCGTGATTTGCTCTATAGTAGTGATTCTCTATAATTTGGTAGACCATAGACGAGATAGATGTACTTGTGGTTTCCTTTATATCGCCAAGAATAATAAAAGTTTGTTGATTTTTAATTGGTTTATTAAAACGTTCCTTCAAAAGTCTAAAATAGGCTTGTTCTCCCTGATATTCTTTAAATGCAGATGTAAAGACAATTTTTCTTCCATTTGCTAAATACTCTGAGATTTCTTTTTTAGTAACTTTTCGATCTTGGGTCTGGCTCGGTGGGTTGTTGGTAACTTTCTTTCTTATAAAGTCCGTAACAATAGAATAAAAGAATAGTGCTTCGTCTTTAGAGTTACAAAAGTCAAATTCCTGAAACTTAACTAGTGTACTTTGAAATTGATTATGAAAAGTCTCAGAAAAAATCAACTTGAATTTTAATAAAAATTGAGTTTTGTCTTGTGCTGAATAATTTGAGCTTTCTATACCTAGAATCTTGTCTAAATAAGCAGAATCGACATTGCTTGAATAACCGTTTAAGTCAGAGAAATAACAATACAAAATATAATCTTTAGTTGGGTCAGCTTTAAACTCTTCGATAAGTTGGACAATAGGCTTCCTTATAACAGATGGAATAAGTTTTGTTGCTTCTTTGTATTTTATTTGCATCACAAAGCTTTCCGTATTAAGATCTTGAATTTGCTCAATGGCAATTTCTTGATTTATATCATTGCAAGATAAAACTTCAAGGATTGACTTGTCAACCTGGTATTCAAATCCTTTTATTGCATAATATCCTCCATCCATATTGTTTTATTTTGATTAGTACCTTTCTTTAATAATGCAGATTACACTTATACAATGTTGGCATCTGCTATTTAATTTTAGAAGAAACAACAATTGCGTTAATACTTTGATTAAAAGAGTTCACACCAATATTATGGATCGTATCTATGCTGACATCATAGCCCTTGGATACAATTTTTCGATAAAGACAGTCAAGAATACTTTTGTTCTCTTCAGGTTTATTTCCTTCACTAAACTTTAAGCTTAAAAAAGAACTATTGTTTAATGGTCTAATTAAAGCATAGTTTGGTAAATCAAGAATACTATGATGAGTTTCTATATGTCCACCAAACCCAGATTCAAGAAATGCTATACTCGATTTTAATGATAAGTCTGCCAGTTGGTCAAATGTGTAAAAAATCTGTTGTTTATTTATTGAGACTAAAATCATTGCTAGTTCTGAAGGGTCTACTTTAAAGTGACACAATGAAGAAGCAGCACTATATTTTTCAATCGGGTTTAAACTAAAATTCAATAAATCTTTCAATTGGTCTCTTGCCCAATCCTGAATATGAGTCTCATTACCTGCAAAGTCATCAACTTCTCTTTTAGCTGATTTTGGATTAAAATCAATATAACCAACAAAATACTCACTATCTCTTCCATGAACCGAATGAGCTAAACCTCCAACAGTTGAAACACTTAAAAAATCCTGTTCATTGTTCAAAGTAGTACTGATGGCCGCTAAACCCAATTGCATATTATCTACAATTATTGGTTTCAGACGTTCAATGTTATTGTCTATATAGGCTTTAGTATGATTCGGTATTCTGTAATCTGAAAAACTAATGGTATTTAACCACTTTGTTTTGTCAAATTCTGGACTGTCTAGAGGAGTGTGAATTTTTGATTCCATTCCGTCTTTTCCAACAAAAAGAACTTCAACATCTAGCCCAGCGGTAAGTGCTGATAAATAAGATGAGAATGGGACATTGAAATTCTTTGATCCCATACGATTAGTTATTATTTCAATCATCAAATCATCAGAAAGAACTGATGTTTTAAGCTTTAATTTAATTCTAGTTGAAACTGATGAAGGAAATCCTTCAATTAACCCCTTTTTTAGTATTGGCCTAAGAGTAAAACCTTCTTTAAATTTTAGTTGAAGAATTTCAGATAATCCATCTTTCCAGTTTCTCGATTCTACAAAGACAGAGTCAGCTATCATAAAAATAGAATAGAAACCAATGCCGAATTTACCAATGGATTTGAATCCAGAAGAGCGTAATCCAGGGAACTCGCTCTTGATTAAACTAGAAGTCCAAAAGCTAGTTCCAAAATCTAAAAGAGGTCCAGTAAGTACTCTTTCTGACATTCCTACTCCATTATCTTCGACTGTAAGGAATGTGTCAGAATGAATCTTTTCAACCCTAATAGTGATCTTACCTGTAAAGTGTTTTTCTACAAAAGATCTGGCAAAAATCGCATCTCTGGAGTTTTGAATTAGTTCTCTAATTGTTACTCCTAATAAATCTGAACCAGAACCATACAGCAATTCTCCACCCAAATTGTCTATTAACCTTTCAATGTTCCCTACATGTACTTTTGCTGAACAAGGTTTCCAATTATCGACTTTAATGTATTCTGATAACTTTTCCGGTGATTCTATTCCTTTTACCTTTTTCACTTTAAATGTAAGATTCTGACTTCTTTGGGAAAGTAAGGAGTTACATGAACGTATTTCTTTTTCAACAAGACATATTGCATCATATGCTACAAACCAAGA
Organism: Bacteroides coprosuis DSM 18011; assembly: GCA_000212915.1. NCBI lineage: Bacteria > Pseudomonadati > Bacteroidota > Bacteroidia > Bacteroidales > Bacteroidaceae > Bacteroides > Bacteroides coprosuis. Next base: position 2,555,331 of record CM001167.1, on the reverse strand, counting down.
AGCAGAATCTTCTTCTTTAAAATCTATACTTGAGTTGAAAAGTAGTGTTTCTTTATTTGGGTCTGTTTGATCAATATCTACTCTAGAAATTCTATTTTGCGCCTGCCAATGGTTTAAGGAAATCCCATTTCTTTTTATTAGAGCGTAAAGAAAGTCAGGAGCTCTAAGATTATCAAGATGTGCGGCATCTGCACATCTGAGTATGCAAGCAATCTTGACAGGGTCTATTCTCCATTCTCTTGGAAAGCTAGGAAGTGAATTTTGTTGAATAGAAAGTTTGGTTGCGAGTTGCTCAATATCCCAATGGTGGCTTGAAGCAATTTGACCAATCAATTTCCCTAAATGCTTTCTTAATGTTTGATTTTCGAGGAGGTATAGTTCTTGTCCATTATCGGGGTCCCTCCATGATTTTTCAAGTAATACTTCTGCTTGAATTGCATGAAGCTCCCTAAGAGCCGTGAAGTCCGCCTGATTCTTTAGTTTATCGATATCTTCCTTTTTGGAGTTTAATTGTAATTCTGCAAAAGCATCTTTCCATTGATGGGTTGCTCTTATTCCATCTTGTCCATTTTCGTATGCTTCAAAACAAAGCGCTGAATCATGAATTAATATTGCACCTCCAAGTATGAAAGCTTCTAAAGGATTTATCAGGTAATCTTCGCCTACGATTAAAGAAGCTGTATCCCAGAGAGAATCTAAATGGGAAATCTCATGCTGAGTCAAGTCTGGCAGAATTGAAGAAATTCTTGAAATGAGAACAGAAGCATTTTTTCTAAAAGTGATAAATGCACTTCGAAGTTCTTCGATTTTTTCAGAATGATTTTCGTCATCTTCTTTCCCTAAAGTGTTTTTCCAAATACTTGTAGATTTATATTCTTCCATTTCCTAGATTTATTGATGCCAACGTTTAGTTTACGTAACTCTCTCCTCAATTCATTCGTATATACAACCTAAAATCGAAGGTTATACGCAGTAACGAGATGTTGAAAAAAATACATTCCAAAAATAAGCAATAAAATCCATTAAAAGAAGTATAAATATGAAGAGTTTAAATAGAGTTGATTTATCAATGCTCTATTGAATGATATATCATATGTAATGGTGCACATTCAACTTAAAAGGAGTTTTTTGATGATTCTGAAAATTAGATTAATTCAGATATAGATTATAAACACCCGCTTCATTTTAAATCAAAAAATCTATTACCCCAAGGTGCAAGGTGCAAGGTCTATATATAGACCTTGCACCTTGCACCTTAGGTATATGTTTGATTTACAGTATAGTTGTATATTCAAGAAAAAGTATTATATTTGAACCTGAGTTACATGCAGACAAAAGATAGACATAACGTACAAGATTGCATCGACTTCGATATTTCCCAAATCGTACACCATAGTTTATAAAAGAAGGTAAGCGATTATATTTGAACAGTTTATAGAGTAGGGTTCATTTCCCTCCAGCTCCACTTTTAACAAAAGCCAACAGGCTAAGGAAAAATAAACCCTACAATATCAAAGTGTTGTAGGGTTTATTTTTGTAGAAAAAACAAAAGCTATGCAAGATTCGGATCATATCCAAATTATAGTGCTCAATATTCCTTTCTACATTTCTATTACCTTCTTTTTGAACTGTCGCAAATTTTGCGACAGTTGGAATATCTTCCAATTCTTCTTTAAGTGCATTGTTTATATGTTTCCCAATGGTTTTAATGTCTCTATCAAAAAGATCAGCCATCTGTTGACGGTTAAGCCAAACTGTTTCACCATCTAGTTTTACATCCAATCTTGTATTTCCATCTGGTGCTTGGTATATTATAACTTCACCTTTATTCATTGTTTTAATCATTTGATTATGACAATCACATTAATACAAATATAATCAATTATGGCTACATCTCATCTTTTCTTATTGAACCAACGATAAGGACTGCTCCAAAAGTTATACCTTTCAGTCTCTGTAGTGGATGAATGACGAGCATTTGACTCTGTTTTTATTGGTTCTACCCTTTGGTCTTTATCATCCTCATTCAAATATTCGTCTTCAAGATTAATAAACGGGTCTAACCAATCTGCTTTTTTACGTGCCCAGTCTAATTTTGCCATAGCTTTATCATCCATTGCATCGCTGGTCCTTAAATATTCTTCATAATCTGCAATATATTGCCGAAGCATATTGGCTTTACGAAGTCGTTCCGCCATATTGAACATCATCCTGAACTCCTTAAGTTCAGCTTGTCGTTCAGTTTCAAATTTTTTACGTTCCTCACACTCTTTAACTTCAATCTCTCTACGTATGCGTTCTTCTTCAGCTTGTCGAATTTTACGTTCCTCTTCAGCAATGCGTTCTTCTTTTATTTCCTCAGCACGTACCTCCAGATAGGCAACAATAGCTATAATTTTATCTTCTAGACGGGTATGTGGGGTATCCTTAAAAACTACATCGTCTCTTCTGCTGGATATTTTGAAATGAAACTCTCCACAGAATATATTGTTATTATTATCATATGGATTAGCAGCTTCGGGGTTTCTCTTTCTTCTTTCAGATAGACTTATTTGAATTTCTTCTTCTTTTATAAGTGCATAGGTAATATTCTTTTTATTATCTATTTTTATGTCATAACCTCTAAAACGAAGTGCGTTGATAATTGTAGAGAATATACAGAGGGCTCTGTCAATTGATTTCTCACCAACATATATATCAAGACTATCTTTAATTTTACTTTTATAGGGATTTTTTCTCTGACTCCAAGGAATCATATCTTCCCTGTGTTTTTCCTTTGTATCAATTATTAATGCGTCTTTAGCGTAAAGCACTTCCGGAACAATAAAAGAAGATATATCTCCTTGGCGAATTTCTAATTCTCGTATAGTTTTAATGTTTGGAGCAGGAGTCAAGTCAATTTGTTTTTCTTTAGAGATATCTACTTCTCGTAAATCTACAGTTGTCTTTTTACCTTCATAATTTTCAGAAAGAGGAGTCACTTCCACTGGTTTTCCGTGCTCTAATTTGCTCCAATACCCAACAGGAGGTGTGGGAATATTCATAGACTTACAGTGTTTTCTTAATCCATTATCTGAAAGTCCCAAACGTTTGGCTAGAGAGGTCATTGGTTCTGACCAAACTAAATCGTATAATTCTTTTCTTGTGAGTTTCATGGCTAAAGGTTTTTAATATCTTCTTCTAGAATTGGCATATCTTTCATCGAAAGTGGGAACGCGGGATTTTTCGACCCACTTGATTAGTTCATCTTCAAAAAAATAGATTTTCTTTTCTATTTTATAATAGGGAATCGTATTATTACGCATCATCTTTTTTATGGTACGTTCAGGTAGATCTAAGATTTCACAAGCTCTTTCAATTCCAATTGGTCTGTGCTTATGTGCCCCCAATCCTAACCCGGTTTCAATGCTAGTCAATACAACTCGCATCTCTGCAATCTCATTAATGAGGTAATTTACGGCTTTGGGCACGTTCTGTAGGGTTAACTCTTCTTTGTCGTTTGTATTTTCCATGATGAGTAGTTTTATGAAATTATATTAATCTGAATTATTCCATTCCCAATTCACAGGACCTAAATACTCTAAAATGGTCCGGTATTCTTTTTTATATCTTTTCAATCGTTCCATATCCTTAGCAGTTGGTTCCGGTATTCTTGAAATATCCATATTGTGAGTCAGATCATTTAGCTTTACTCGTGTTGCTATTCTGCTATTTTTTATTCTTGAGATATATTCTTCTCTGCTTGTAGCAGTTTCACTATTCAATAGATTTAAAGCATCTCGAATCTCGGATAGGTGTGGTTGTACAATTTTATTATTGCATCTAGTTTGTAATATTTCTAGAATTTGTTCAACAGAATATTGGGTGTCCTCAGCAGCATCATGTAAATAACTAACAACTTTATCTTTCCATGTACAACCTGAGTCCCCAACAATAGAAAGATGACCTGAAAAATAATCAATCCCTGCCTTGTCAAATAGACCGTTATGAATTTCTTTTGCTAGCTTTTTAGCTTCTTCTATAATATCATCATATTTGGCAAGTAGTTCGTCATTTCCTTCACGTATATCACGTGATAATGTAGAATCAATACTTTCCAAATAATTTAATAGTTTTAAATAAAGCTCCTCGCCCATTTAAAATAGTACAAGTTCGAAAATGCTATCCAAGGTCTGCTCAATTTTCTGTATATCTTTAGATTTTGTTTCAATTAAATTTTCGGCGATAGGTACTATGCGAAGAAGCTCCTCTTCTTGTACTTTACTGAAATATTTCAAGATATTACCTATGCTTTGCATTAAGTCATTACAATCTTCATTATTTTTCATCAGAATTAATTTTATAGTAGAAAAAGGCGATTTAAATGTACTAAAACTATTGTGTCAGCTACCCCTTTTTAGGACGGTAATAAATTAGACAGCTAAATTAATAATATAATTATCAGTTTCATACTTTCTTCTATATTCATTGGGTGATAGGTTACCCAATGAATAGTGTGGACGAGACTCATTATAGTCCTCCATCCATTTTTGCGTTATTTCTCTAGCATCAGCTAGTGTTCTAAATATATATGCATCTAACACTCCTCTTCGATAACTCCCGTTGAAGTGCTCTACATAACTGTTTTGTGTAGGACATCCCGGTTGGGTATATTTAATCGCTATACTATTAGCTTTACACCAATCTTGGAATTTAGTTGAAACATATTCGGGACCATTATCACACCTTATTGATTCTGGTTTTCCCTTAAGCCATATCACTTTTTCTAATATTCTTATAACCCGCTGAGCAGGCATTGAGATTGATATCTCTTGAGCTATAGCAGAGCGATCAAAATCATCTAATATATTCAATACACGAAACTTACGACCACGCTCCAAGCTGTCACTGACAAAGTCCATTGACCAGGTTTGATTGGGAGACTCTGGAGTAACAAGAGGTTGCTTAACTCTTGCTGGTAATCGTTTCTTTAGCTTTGATCGTTTATTAAACCTCATCAGCTTATAAACTCTATATAATCGTTTATGATTCCATTTTTTGCCTTCTCGACGTAATCTTGAATAGATTTTCCACAATCCATAGCCGAACTCCGAGGCTTCTATAATGGAATCAATTACCGCATTATCATTCTTCTTTTTAGCATAGTAGAAATACGAACGATGAATCGCCATTAACCTGCATGCCCGAGTGATGCTGATATCGTAATCCGTTACTATTTCTGTTACAACCTCTTTCTTTATCTCGGGCTCTATAGCTTTTTTCGATAATATCCTTCAGAATCTTATTGTTCAAAGCTAAATCAGCATACATATGCTTTAAACGAAGATTCTCCTTTTCAAGCTCCTTCAAACGCTTAATATGACTTGAATCCATGCCACTGTATTTTGATCGCCAATTATAAAGAGTTCCATGAGATATACCATCTTTTCAATAAATTACATCAGCTGATAGACCACTATTGAGTTGATTGACTGCTTTTACGACTTCAGTTTCACTATGTCTTGACTTTCTCATCTTTTATTTCTCCTAGACTAATTTAATAAATTTTGTCTAATTATTATCGGTCCGACTTTTATGGAAACATACATCACAGATATTAGTTTCTTTCTATTTATAATGACTAAATTATTTGCTTAATAAGTTATCCCCTCATGTTTTGCAGGTGATCCATCGGATCACCTGCAAAAGCAGGGGGGAAACATGAAAAAGATTATCTTTGTAGAAAAAACAAAAGCTATGCAAGATTCTCAAATGTTACTCGAAGTAGTTCGCTTAATTTTACCAGAAGAGTTCCTTACTTATTTCAAGATTACCAAAGTGACTAAAGTAAAAGATGTTATTACCATTTTTATGGATGAGTTTGACTCTTTACCAGCTGATCGTAAAGGTCATAAAGTAGAATCTAAAGGCTTTCTAGACCCCATAACTATCCAAGACTTTCCAGTTCGTTTCAAGAAGGTTACTCTCAAAGTACGTCGTCGTAAGTGGTATGATTCTACAACAAAAGAATACTTGACTAACAAATATGACTTACTAGCAAAAGGAACGCATTACTCGAAGGAGTTTGCGGCTTTTTTAAAAGAATTACCTAGAGACATACCCCGTATCGGCCCGCTCTCTTGAGCCTATTTGCCATATTAATGGAGATTCTTTAGAGCGACATTATAAAGAGCACTTGAGTTCATATAAGAATTGGCAAATGAAAGATCATGCTATAGAGTGGCTTTTGTTTCCAGAGAACATTTCTCCACGGCTCTGTATCGATGAAACCTCTATGACCAATGGAGACTTATATACTATATTAAGTAATCCCAATAATAAAGGGAAACAGGGCACCATAGTCGCTATTATTGCTGGTGTTCAATCAGATAAAATTATCCAGGTATTAATGAAGATGCCTGAGAGTTTAAGACAGCAAGTCAAGGAGATCACATTAGATATGGCTAATAGTATGAATAAAATAGCTCGAGTGTGTTTTCCTAAAGCCTGTCGAGTAATTGACCGATTCCATCTGCAAAAACTAGCCAATGAAGCAGTGCAAGAGGTACGAGTAAAACACAGATGGGAAGCCATAGAAGAAGAAAATCAAGCGATTAAACAAGCCAAATGGGAAGGTAAGACCTATAAACCTCTAACTTTTAGTAATGGAGACACAAAGAAACAATTACTAGCAAGAGGACGATATCTTCTTTTTAAATCTGCAGACAAATGGTCTGATAAGCAAAAAGAAAGAGCTAAGATTCTTTTTGCACAATACCCTTCATTAAAAGAAGCCTATAGCCTATCACAAGGGCTTCGCTCTATTTTTAATCGTAAAACAATTAAAGATGCAGCAAGACTTTCTCTTGCCAAATGGTATAATAGAGTAGAGCAAACTGCTTTTCAATCCTTTAAAAGTATTGCAGGAGCCATCTATTCACATTATAATGAAATATTAAACTTCTTCAATAATCGATCAACAAATGCTTTTGCAGAGAGTTTTAACGCTAAACTAAAAGCCTTTAGGACTCAACTAAGAGGGGTTACAGATATTAGTTTCTTCCTATTTAGAGTGACTAAACTATTTGCTTAATAAGTTATCCCCCCAAGTTTTGCAGGTGATCCGATCCATCCCTGTTCTTCGAATTGCGCAATACACAAAACAAAAAAGCTCCGATAATCTAAATTATCAGAGCTTTTTTGCGGTATGTACGGGACTCGAACCCGTGACCTCCTGCGTGACAGGCAGGCATTCTAACCAGCTGAACTAACACACCTTGTTTTCTTTCGAATGCGTTGCAAAAGTAATGATTAATTTGATATTTGCAACATTTCTAGAGAACTATTTTTGATGTATTTTTGAGACTTATAGATCGAATGATCTTATCTGCTTCAAAATAAGAGGATTATTTTTCTATTCTTCTTTTCGATTACTCTTCCTAAATGAAGAAGTATACCGGCAGGATCTTTATTTTTCTGTTAAATTAGTACTTCCTTTATGAACAATTTCTTGAATAAATTTAAAGCTAATAGATTTTCCAGCTATAATAAGAATAACCGATACGAGTATAATAAAAATTCCTAGTACGAGGTTTATAGTGAGCTGTTCACCAAATATGCTAACCCCAATTATAACGGCAGTAAGTGGTTCTAAAGCTCCCATAATAGCGGTGGGAGTAGAGCCTATGCTGTTAACTGCTAAGGTCATTGTTATTAGAGAGATTACTGTGGGTACTATTGCTAGCATCCATACATATCCCCAAGATGAAGATGTGGTCAGCCATTGGATGGGTTCTCCTCCGCCAAATAGGGAATAGGTTACGGTAGTTAGCACACAGAAAACCAGAACGTAAAAAGTGAGTTTGAAAACAGACATTTTTATGGCTGATTGATTGATTATCACAATGTAAATAGCATAAGTCAATGAAGATATTAACACCAATATGACTCCTGTTAAATTTAGAGTTTCTCCATCACCTCCATTTGATAAAAGGGAAATACCAGTTAAAGCTAGTGCTATGGATAAAATTGTAGTGGCAGATATCTTTTCTTTAAAGAACACAGCCATTAGTACAGCTACCATAATAGGGTAAACAAATAACAAAGTAGATGCTATACCGGCATCCATATAGTGAAAACTAGTAAATAGGGTGAGTGAGGATGAGGCAAATAGTAATCCAAGTAGAGATACTATTTTGAGCTCTAATTTATTAATCTTCAGAGATTCTTTCTTGGCGAAAAGGATCATTAAGATAACTAATGCAGCTAGTGCATATCTGTAAAATAATACGGAATTTACGTGAATACCTTCCTGATAAAGCGATAACGCTCCTAGTGGATTGGTTCCATAGCTTATAGCAGCTATGATGCCATAAATAGTCCCTTTAGTTTTTGACATTTTACTATTTAATAAGGCTTGTGTAAACCTTTGATTTACTTTTATTTATGATATTAAAACAAACACAGTAAATCGTTATCAATAAGCAAATAATTATAATGCCGCAAAGGTGGTAATATTTTCAATAACTTGTATCAAATTGCTGATAAAAATTTATCTTTCTACCTCTTTGGGTTAAAATTAGGTACTAAGTATTGAGGGTGTAAGCGAATAGGGTTATGTTCTAACAGATTTAGAAATTTTTGTGATGTTTTTTCTGAGGAGTATTATCAGAAGGTAAAAGGCGGTTACTTAGGTATTTCATTGATGTACAAGTGGTATTAAACTATTTTTATTGAAAAAAATAGCGAAGATATTAATTAATTAATTAATATCTTGCGTATAGATAAATTCAATTGTTTCAATAAATGTGTAGCTTACTATGAAAAACAAACTACTTTTTGCTATTTTAATTATACTCAGTAGCTTTTCCCTTAAAGCTCAGAATAATAGAGTCAATATTGTAGAGAAAGATGAACGTATTGTTCAAGACTCAAGTGAAATGAATCTGAAGAAAAAAGTAGCTATAGGGAGGTTCTCCAATGAAACTCAATATGGAAAAGGAATCTTTTATAATAAAGACCATGATCCTATGGCAAAACAAGCCCAAGATTTAATCGTATCTAAACTAGCTTCTTCTGATAAGTTTTTATTGTTGGAAAGAAGTGATTTGTCTGCTTTAGACCAAGAAGTAAATTTGTCGGGAAGAGACTTAGTTCAAAGGGTTGGTGCAGATTATCTGATTATCGGTTCTATCACAGAGTTTGGAAGGAAGACAACAGGCAAGTCCAAAATGTTTAGTAAAGCAAAAACTCAAACAGTTGAGGCTACAGTGAGTATTCGTATTGTCGATGTGTATTCAGGTATGATCATATTCTCAGATGAAAGTTCTGGAACATCTGAAGTAACTACTAAAACGGTTATAGGTTTAGGTGGTAGAGCAGGGTATGATGCGACATTGAGCGATAAAGCAATATCTGCTGCTATTGATAAGATGGTAGAAAATATCATTATTAAATGTACTAATGATCCATGGAAATCTTACTTTTTGAGTGTAGATGAAAACGAGATATTTATTGCTGGTGGAGCTTCTCAAGGGCTCGAACCTGGTATCTCTCTTTTGGTAAAGAAGAGAGGTAAACAAGTAAAAAATCCACAAACAGGTTTGCTCGTTGAGCTTCCAGGTAAAATTATAGGTAAAGTCGTTATTGAAACAACTATAGGTGATACTCCAGAGTCAGAAATTTCAATGGTGTCTTATTCAGGAGAAGAACTTGATGTTAACAATTTAGGTGAATATATAATAGAGGAGGATGTAGCATGAAAAAATTTATGGCTTATCTGTCGGCATTGGCACTAGTTATTATTGGTTTTACTAGTTGTAAAACAGGAACTTACTATCGAACTATTCCATCTGATGATGTGGCATATGTTCAAGTCATTAGTTCAGGACAAATGGCAAAAAAATCAGTAGAAGTTGTTATTGATGATACTATAAGTTTTGAGGCAAAAGTAGATAAACTAAAAAAATCTAGTACACGTCCTCGCACATATACCATAACACCAGGTAGACGTAACATTAAAGTCTATTATCAAGGGCAATTGATACACCAACAAGACGTATTTGTTTCTCATCAGACTACTAAAGTAATAACTTTATGATGAAGAAAGCTTTATTTTTTGTTCTAGTAGTTCTTGTTCTGTCTGCTTGTTCTACATCTAAACCTTTATATAGTTGGTATGGCTATGAAAGTGCATCCTACAAGTATTTTAGAGATCAAAGTCCAAAATCTTTAGAGAAGCTAAAAGGAGAATACGAACATATACTTCAACAACAGCGAAGTGTTAGGGGTGTTCCTCCTCCTGGAATTTATGCAGAAAGAGGATTTATTGCTATAAAAGAAGGTTATACCCAGATGGGGAAAGAATATCTAAAACTGGAAGTGGAAAGGTATCCTGAATCGGAAGTGTTTATAGGTAGAATTATAAAACAATTGGAGGATGAGGAATGAGAAAACTCGTATTATTTTTTTGCTTACTTCTCTCTGCAAGTAGTTATTCGTTTTCTTATGCCCAAGAAGATTCATTAGGTAAATGGCGTGAAGAAGACCCATTATCTATTCTTATAATGCCTCCTATAAATGAAACTAATAATGTTCCTGCTAAAGAATATCTATACTCTTCATTGGCTCTCCCGTTAATTAATAGGGGATACTATGTTTTTTCTCCTATTATGTCGATGGAGTTATTGCAAGAAGAAGGTGCTTATAATAGCGAAATATTTCTAGATGGAGATATTTCCAAGTTTAGAGATGTCTTTGGAGCAGATGTCCTTCTATTTACCATAATTCATACGTGGGGAAAAGTTCTATATACTATAAGTACAGATATAGAATATCGCTTTGTTTCTGCTAAAACAGGTGATGTACTCCTATCTCATACTGCAAGTGTTTCAGTAGATCTTTCTCCTGATGAATATAAGGATGATGATAACCCATGGGTGTGGCTTGGAGGATTAATTGCTTCGTCTGTATCAGCTGCTTCTACTCCTATTGTTACTGTAGCAAGAGAAGCTAATTCAGAAATTCTTAAAAAAATTCCTTATGGCAGATATAATCCTAATTATACACCAAAAGTACAAGGAGAAGAACTTGATAACGAAACTGCAGAAGATGCTGCTATAAAGACTATTGAAAAAACTCCTAAACAAGCTACTGAAGAAGTGGCAAGTGAGGTTTCTGAAGAAATAGATGATTAAAATCTAGTGCTTAGGTTATGATACTTACTCTTTTAAAGAGATATAGAGAAAGAGAGTTCAGCTAAATTGAGCTCTCTTTTTATTTGACGATTTTTTTAGTTGATCACGGAGTTTTATATTTTCGAATCTTCTCTTTGAGGGTTGTATTTATTGAAACTCATATTCATTTTTAATTTATGCATGAGCCCGAATCTCAAAACAGTTTTTGATTAAGGATATAATAAATAGATATTATCAGGAGAAAACTCTGTTTGATCAGGATTTATAATGGTCCAGTCAACTAAATTTTCTGCTATAGAAGAAGTAATCGTATCTCCTTGCTTAATTGATTTTGTCCAAAAAGGTTTATTTAGCAGGGTAGCTTGTATTTCATCTTCATCCATTGATTTTACTTCAAACCAAAGTTGGTCTTTCATTTCTTGAGGATCTGAATTTCTATTTTGTAATTGTAATTTCACAAGGAATTTCCATTTTTTTTGTATCCTCATTACTTTGGAGACCCATTCTTGGTTTCTCAAATATGGGGCGATTATACTCTTGATATGCTCTAGAAAAATAGTCATATCGCTCTCTGGCAAGAGCTCTCAGTCTCATGTTCTCCTTTGGATGTATAGTATATTGTGGAGTGTTTTTTACAGCACTAATATAAATTTCTGGAGAAGTGAATATGCCCTCTTCTACCGCAAAAACTACTCCCGAGGGATCTTTATACTTGTTGTATCCATATTTTAAATCTTGCCGATAGTTAAAACCTCCAAAGGCATCTTCCGAATATTTTTTTAATGCTTTTTCCCATCTTATCCAGCAGAGGTTAATCTCTAAGCCATCATATCCTACTTTTATCACACTGTTTTCTTGGTAGCTGCTTTGAACCATTAAACTAGATGTAACATGTAGTAATCTGCTCATTTCTTTGGATCCAGAGTAGATATTAACCATTTCCAACTCTGGTGATCCACACCGATAGAGTCCATTTGTGCGTAGCCAGTATCTTGTTTTCCCTTTTTTATCTACATTGTTCAAAACTTGAATCAAATACAAGTTTCTAGGAGAGGGTGGAGTATTGGTACTACAAGCCATTTCTAGCCATTTACTAGAAAATAATCGATTGGATGAAAAGTCCATAACTAGATAGGATTGAGGTACAATAGCATGCATCATTTTGAGTTGTAGTAAAAAAGAGTCTAAAGGCTCGCTACTAAACAACTGTCTACAATATAAAAAGTAAGGATTATTAAATGCCTTGATTAGATATAGGTTATCCATATGACTGCTTGTCATTTTATCTAACCCAATACTGCTTGTTTTACCGATAGAAAAATAGGCTTCTGTAATTATGCCCTTATATTCTACCTTTGCTACCCATTCCATATTAAGTATGGCTGGTGATTCTCCTAGGTTTATCTCTTTGACAATAAGGTTGTGTAATCTGAAATCGGGATGATTTTTTAGAGCAGGAAAAATTGTATCTTGTATGAATTGGATATTTGATTCTTTAGGAATTACTCCCATAAAAGAATGAGCCCTTAAACCATTGTCAGAACTTAGGCCTTTGTATATTTCTTCGTTTGTCATAAGTTATTTATTGTTTAAGGATGTGATTTATAAACTCTGGTTGCTATTAAAGGTAACATATTATTGTTGTATTTTCATATGAATTGCCTCCAAAATTGAACATCGCTTAATTCAGATGTATATCATAGTTTCAGATTGTAACTCAATTGATAATATGTATAAATTTTTTATTAAATGCTAAAAATCAATGCGTTAAACAAAAATTATAGCTTCTGTTATATACTATTAAATGACATACTGCATATTTGGCGCATAAATAATAAACCTATACTTTTGCCTCATAATTAAAAAACGGGGCATTATAAGTAAAATGATACCATTAATACTTCAATTTGATTACAAAGGTGTTACTCAAAAATGATTTTACTTTAAATATGCTTTAGTTTTAGAGAATGACAAGTAGTACTATAACTAGTACTTATAAAAATAGTTTCTTCGATTGCACAAAAAATGATTGAGAGTCATTAAGTTTTATGCAATTATCATATTATTAAAAAGATCATTTTTTAAATGACTTAAAAGAGATCTGTGAGTAAACAATAGATTAGTGTTTTTTCATAATTTGGGGAAAAGGCTGGCCGTGAGGCCCGCCTTTTTTATTTATACCCAGAGAGAGAGTGTTTTTTCATAATGTATATGTAGTTGTGTAGCAGGGCTATGTTTCTATCATGACACCGACATGATGATACGATGACACCGATATGTGGTTGTTATGTCGGTGTCATAATTTTCTATGGGATTAAAAAATAGTTAAGAAATCTACCAAATTTAGACTAATGCCTGAAGTCCTTTCTGAAAAAGACTAGTACTTCTTGTCTCATCATTTTGCTTTAGTAACTATTGAAGTTTTTACATTAGAGAATGTGTTCTTCTTTTAGCATAGGCATAGCACCTGCACAAGAACAAATATAAGCAGATACATCAACAGCTCTTTGATGAGCTTCCTCTATACTTTTTCCTTTCAATAATGTAGCACAGAAGGCTGCAGTAAAAGAATCTCCTGCACCTACAGTATCTACCACATCAACGGGAGTAGTAGGTTTGAAGGATTTTTTTTCAGGAGTAAATACATAACTTCCTTTAACTCCACAAGTGAGGATAACCATTTTAAGACTATATAGCTGTAGAATGAATTGGCATTGTCCTTGGATGTTTTTGTGAGTGAGCCCTAGTTTTTTACTAAGTAAAATGAGTTCCTCGTCATTGATCTTTAGTATATTACAAGCATATAAAGATTGCTCGATGGTGGGCCAAGTATAAAAATTTTGGCGAAGGTTGATATCTAGTATTTTTAAAACAGTATTGCCTTTGGGCATATTTTGAAGAAATTTTAAAACAGTATTTCTACTCATTTCGTTTCTCTGTGCCAATGTGCCAAAGCATACGCATATGGTTCGTTTCGCAATTTCTTTGAGCTCTTCTGTAAATGGAATATAATCCCATGCCACTTCTTCCGTGATTTGATATGTAGGTATTCCGTTAGAATCTAGTTGAACCTGTACTGTTCCTGTGGAGTAATTGTTTTTACTTAAATAAAAATCAATATTTCTTTGCTTTAGTAAGTCCACAATTTCTTGTCCCAATACATCATCACCTATAGCACTCACCACTTTTGATTTAAAACCAAACTGAGTGGTATGGAATGCAAAATTGGAGGGAGCTCCACCCAGATGTTTTCCTTCAGGAAGCATATCCCATAAAATTTCGCCTAATCCTACTATCAGTTTTTCCATATTTATAGCTTATTGTTTATAGTCTATTACAAAGTAATATCTTTTTGCTATACTAAATCTATTTAGATTATTTTTTTAACAAAAAAGGAGTTGTTTTTCTTTTAAAATATCTGGTATATGAAATAGTAGATGCTCTTTCTACATTTAATAAAAAACGCATTATAGCCTTTGTTTTCACTCGACCTTAATGCGTTTTTAGATTCTATTTTAAAATCATTGCTGCTTACATATCTAAATCAATAAAACTGACATCCCATCCATTTACATTGACAAGATTACTCAGCCAACTTCCATCTTCATCAATATAAAAAGAAAAACTATACTCTTCTCTTCGATCTATATACTCCTGTAAGCCCCAGTCGGCATCTTTTTGATCATCAAAAGCAGCACCTTCTTCTATTAATCGGAATACTTTGGCTTTGATAAGGTATTCATTCGTTGTGTTATTTTTTACAATAATTTGAGTGTTTTCCTCCTGTCCTTCTCTATAAATTAATCGTGAAGTGTTAAATGTCGCTCTAAGTATAACCTTGTCATCTTCGTGGGTTAACTTATAGGGCTGGCAAGGATGATATATAATATCATTATCACAAGTTGGGTCTAAATTCCCATCCATAGAGCAGACACCTTTATCTTTGATGTACATAGAATATTGGTCTTTTTCTATTCTCGTTTGGATATTGTTGGGTATAACCAATTCTATATTAATTCTTTTATTTATTTTTCTTAAACTGACATGTATGTTTTGCCCATAAGATGTCCACTGATAAGGCAAACTGCTTACTAAGAAGTTATTAAGTAAATCTTTACTCTGATGATCTTGATGATTCAAAAAAAACTTAAACTCTTGGAGTAGTGTCTTATTTAAAGTAACATTTGAAATCAAAAAATCACTTTTATCTTCTTTATAATCAGAACTTATAGTTGCTACGACTATTTTATATTCTCCTGGTTCGAAAGCATTATTTGTAACTTGGAAACCCTTTTCTATTGTTTTTTGATCATTTTTTCTGAAATGATAACGCAATACTTCGTTCTTATCAAACATAAATATTTGCATACGATCTAGTAATTGTTCATCAATCTTATTTTGTTGCTCCAGATTGTAAGTATAGTCAAATGTGAAAGTTAAACTACAGTTGCTCAAATCTTCTTTTATACAAGAAGATAGACCTAGTATAAACACAAGTAGATACGTATAGATGGTGTATTTTTTTATTTTCATAAAGCTGATTATTTTATTGAATGCTCTTTATTGCTGTATAGGTACGTATTACTACTTTGTGTTATAGTTCAATATCTGTTTTACCATCAATCCATGGATTAACGAGAATTTTTATACCTAATTTAATTAAATTGTCTTCATCAATTTCTTCATCTGGATTCCCTGGGTTTGGTAAGTCGCCTCCTGGATATATTCCTCCTAAAGAAGACAATGAGCTGAGATGAAGTGTATATATTGTATTTCTCATCACAGAGTAAAATAAATCGACATCATAATGTTGCCCTTTTGCATACTGATATAAATCAGGAATAAAATAGGTATAATACATTACTCCTTCTTCATATTTAATCGCATTGGAAGGTATTTGATTTACTTCATCTGCATCATTTTTATTGTATTTGTAGAGCTTGTTTTGTAGCCCGTTTTTTATCACATAAAAGGAGTGATTATTAATTTCTTTTACTTGGAATATAACACCTGTAACATAACCTTGTCTACAGTTAGTAATGAAAAAATTGTTTATGGGAGGCCCTGTTGTAGAAGTATTGTTTTCTGGAACATATTTTCTTTGTAGATTGAACCTATTTTTTACAGAGGCATCTTTATAATCAACTACTTGATTGTTTGAATCAATTTTGGAGTAGGTATCGATTTGATTATACCATCCCATATCTTCTATATTTTCTTGAAAATCAAATACATATGGGGTAGATAAGAAATCTCCCAACACAATACTTCCTCCTTCAAAGTCATCCGTATAAAATTGACTTATTTCAATTAAATTCTGTATTAATGGGCTATTTAGAGTTACAAAGCCATTAAGAGTGAAAGATAGATCATTATTTATAATGTTGAAGTAGGGCTTGATGGTTGGAATTACGTTATCCGATTTTGCATCAATAGCCGCTACAAATCGATCTAAATAAATATTGACTTTAGCGGGATTTTCACTACTGTTATTATTTAAATTGATGACAGAGTGCCTTGTATTTTCTGGAGTATTGATAAAAGAAAGGAATTGACTTAAAAAAGATTTGTTGTTTATAATTATATCTTCTGGTTTTGGAAAATCGGGGTAGATAAATGATTTTCCACTATTGGTCATTAAAAAGTAATAAGGAGATGTTGCTTGATTTATTAATTCCTTATTATAAGATATATTTTCGAATATCTGTAAGGTATCTTTTATTTGTTTGTTCCATTTTAAATGTTCCGAGTTTGCTATAGCAATAACTAGGTAAATACCATTTTCTAATTTAGTGTGAGCTTTGACTTTTACTAAATTCCCTGTTTGCTGAATCTCTGTTCCCTTTACTATATCTTCTATAACTAAACCCGGTTCATAGCCAGTTGCTGTTTTTATTCTACACTGGTCGGTTAAGTAAAAGGTGATGTCGGAAATGATATCATCTCCAACAGAATTTCTAGAGTGTAGAGATCTACTTATAATGGCATCATCATTTTGAATAATAGACATATCAATATAGGACCCTTGTCCTTTATTGGGCTTGCTAGGTTCATTTTGGCAATCTAGGCTATCATGACATGCAATGAGGTGAAATGTGAGCATAAGTAGATAAAAACCATACTTCGTTTTCATGGTTATCTATGTTTAGTTAGTATTGAGTAACGAGTGGCGGAATGCCACTCGTTTATAAAGAGTTTTTATATTACATTTCAATATTTAAATCACCTTCAATCCAATCATTAACAAAAACTTCAATATTAAATACTGAGTATTTATTAGGATCAATTGGTCTGTCAGGGTTTTGAGGCTCGGGTAAATCACCTCCAGGAAGGTTACCTCCGGGGAATGTGATTGTTTTAAAATTCAATTTATACCAAGTATTACGCATGGTAGTATAGTATAAACCCGTTCTATCTGTATTAGTACCTATTTCTTCATTTTTAAATAAATCAGGAATAAAGTATGTGTAATACATAACTCCATCTTCGTATGTATAATATGTTCCACTTTCAGGTTTAGTTTTGGTGAAGGTCCATTTTACGCCATCTTGAATTGCATAAAATGTTTCGCCAGCAGATACTTTCAGAATAACTCCAGTAGTGTAGCCTTGTGCATTAGTAGGCTTATTCTCATTAAACTTTGTCACATTATTTTCAATTATATATTTAGTGCCAGAGGTAAAGATTTCTTTACTTACATTGTCTTGCCAATCAGTAACCTCACCATTGTTGATTTTAACATACTCTCCCAATTGGTTACTCCATTTATTATCTTTATTTAGGGATAAAATATACGTAGGGTCGTCATTATCATTCCATTGTTCAATAATATATCCTGCTTTAGGAATATTTAGAGTGATAAAACCTGTTAATTTAAATTTTAAACCATCCTTATTCTAAATGTTTATTATGTCAATGATATCTTTATCCTTAGTTCCTTGAACAGTAGCATCAATTTTAGCCACATAACGATCTAAATAAACTTTGACTTCGGCTGGGTTATCTTGTTTGTTTTCTGCTAATTCTATGAAAGAATCACCTGAATTGTTTTTAGCTTGATTATAAATAGCCTTTTTAGGATCAAAAGTTTTATTACCGTTATATATTTTCAGTTTATTACTGCTCATCATTAAGAAACCACCTTTAGTATGAAGTTTCTCTAAGTTATCAATATTGAAAGCCTCTGTATCTAAGAAGTTTGCTCCTACTTTTAGATTGGATATCTCTTGAGATTCTTTCTCATTAGCAATAATAGTAACAAAATAAGCACCTCTTTCAAGAGTGGTATGACCATTGATATAATGGATGTTCTTGTTTGTTTCGTCTTCAGATATGGTGAGGTTATCTTTAATAATGTCTTTTATTATTATATTATCACCTTCTATTTGAGATAAATATATTGTTGCGCTAGATACTTTAGTATCTTCTAATTCATTCCCTCTCGTTCCTGCTAGTTTAGGTGTTTCGAATGCTATAGAAAAAAACGACCCACCTTCAGGAGTTGGATTAACTGGTCCCGTAGGACAATTATCATCACTCGTACAAGCAGCGAACCCCAATAGGGCTATACCTGCTAATAGATAGTTTCTAAGTTTCATTGTTCAATTCATAATTTTGGTTTTATCTTTCTGCACTTCCTCAGAAAGACGATTTTTTTTATTTGTTAGTTTGAAAGTGTAATTCCTATATTTCAATATCCTCTTTAAAAAAAAGATTCTTCTCTTATCTGCTTTTATTACTATATGGTATCAGATAAATCTTAAACACAGAGTTGATACTTTAGTTGCAAAATATATTATTGGCTTGATTGTTGATATATGTATGTTGTGTTTATTTTATGTTTTTTATCTCTTTAATTTTAAAATATTTACATTTTAAAAAGATGTATATATTCTTAAAAGTCCTATTAATAACATGTTTTGAGTTTGATAGAATTAAAATAATAAGTAATAAATTAGGCTAATTATACGTAATGTTATATGGATTTATATTACATAAAGATGTCATATTCTCTATTTAAATAGAACTTTAAATCCTTTTGTAGATAAAATAAGGTGTGTTATAAAATGTGCCTAGATTAAAACAAAATATAGTACTATGTGTTGCATAGTACTATATTTTATATATATTTGCATCAGAATCAAAGACTAAACTGATATGAAAGTTGAAAAGGTGAAGTCACAAATGAGGAGAGGTTTATTAGAATATTGCATTCTCTTATTGATCAGTAAAGAAGCTGCCTATGCTTCTGATATTATAGATCGATTGAAAGATGCAAAATTAATAGTGGTAGAAGGTACTCTTTATCCTCTGTTGACTAGATTGAAGAATGATGGTTTATTGAGTTATGAGTGGCAGGAATCCACTCAAGGACCACCTCGTAAGTATTATGAATTAACTGAAGAGGGAAAACAATTTCTCGAAGAGCTAGAAGGAGTATGGAGTGAATTAAACCAATCGGTGGAATACATAGCCAATGGCAAACTTAAAACTGAATAGAAATGAAGAAGACATTTACCATAAACTTAGGAGGTATTGTTTTTCATATTGATGAAGATGCTTATGATCTTCTAAGTAAATACCTTGAAAACCTTCGATTGTATTTTAACAAGACAGAAGGCAAAGAAGAAATAATAGCTGATATAGAAAGTAGATTTGCTGATCTCTTTAATGAGCGAATCACACATGCTAGTCAATCTATAGTGATTACTGATGTTGAAGACATTATCAAGCAGGTAGGAAGTCCAGAGGAAATATATGGAGAAGAAGAGGGCTCAGAGCAAGAAAATGATGAAGGATCTTCTAAAAAACAAGAAAAAGATTATTCTGGTGCTTTTACTTATCGTAAAAAGCTATTTCGTAATCCCGATGATAAGGTTATAGGAGGAGTTGCTAGTGGAGTTGCGGCCTATTTTAAATTGGATCCGCTATTAGTACGATTGATCTTTTTAATTTTATTGTTCTTCACTTTTGGAACCACAACATTTGTGTATTTGATTATGTGGATTCTGATACCACTAGCTACTACCGCTATCGAAAAGTTAAATATGTGTGGTGAAGACGTTACTGTAGAGAATATAGGCAAACGTGTTAGTGAAGATGCCGATAAGGTAAATAACTCACAGAGTGATTATTATAATACGAAGAATCGTAATTTCTGGAGTGAGCTAATACGTATTGTTGGAATGGTATTGAAGGGGCTATTTCTATTCTTTGTTATTATACTTTCTCCCGTTTGGCTTGTTGTTGTCATTGTTTTAATGGCTTTGGTTTTTGCATTGCTAGTATCTGTTTTTGCAGGTGGTGCAGCTCTAGTAGGAATAATGGGTCAACCTTTCATTATTCTCTCCGAGTCGACTCCTCTTATTAGTGCAATTTCTGGATTAATATTAGCGGGTATTCCTTTAGGGGTATTACTTTATCTTCTGATTAACAACTTCAAAGCTAAAAGTCAACCGATAAGCACAGGTTGGAAGTGGGGTTTATTTATACTTTGGGTGATTGCTCTGATCGTGTTTATCATCAGTGCAGCTCAGATTAATTGGGTTAATATAGAACAACTGGTTCCTAGCATTGCCCATGGATTAAGTCATTATAATCTGATTTTATAATTTTTGCAAATAACAAAAATGCCTCCACTTGTGAAAGCAGAGGCATTTATCATTTATATCAGAAACATTATTTCAACCATTTATCAAGCCATTCAAAGAATGTACGTTGCCATAAAATACCATTTTGAGGTTTGAGTACCCAATGATTTTCATCTGGATAAATTAGTAATTCAGCAGGTATATCTCTCAATACAGCCGCATTGAAAGCTGCCATACCTTGATTTGCTAGAATACGGTAATCTTTTTCTCCATGGATGCACAAAATAGGAGTGTCCCATTTGTCTACAAACTTGTGAGGAGAATTAGCAAAGGTACGCTGAGCAGTCGGATTGTTTTTCTCCCAATAAGCTCCTCCCATATCCCAATTAGCAAACCACATTTCTTCTGTTTCTAGGTATTGCATTTCCATATTAAAGATACCATCGTGTGCAATAAAGGCTTTGAATCGTTTCTCATGATGACCTGCCAAATAATAGACAGAGTAACCACCAAAACTAGCACCAACAGCTCCCAGCTTATCTGTATCTACAAAAGGTTCTTTGGATAATTCATCAATGGCAGTTAAGTAATCTTTAATAACTTGACCACTATAATCTCCGCTAATTTGTTCATTCCATTTTAAGCCAAAGCCAGGAAGACCTCTACGGTTTGGAGCCACTACAATATATCCATGTGCTGCCATAATTTGAGGGTTCCAGCGGAAAGACCAAAACTGACTTACAGGACTTTGCGGACCACCTTGGCAATAGAGTAGAGTAGGGTACTTTTTGTTTGGATCAAAGTGTGGAGGGTAAATTACCCAAGTAAGCATTTGTTGATTATCTGTAGTAGTTAGCCAACGTTTCTCTACATTACCCATATCCAGTTGATCATAGATATGTTTGTTTTCAAAGGTTACTTGTGTTTGAGCACCATCCAATGATACCGAAAATATCTCGTCAGCAGAGCTTAATGAATGTCTTTTACCAATTAATCCTTCTCCACATAGTGCGATAGTTGCATAGTCGTGCATACCCTCAGTAATTTGGGATACTTTTGCTTGTTCTACATCTATAGCATACATTTGAGAAGTCGCGTGCCATACACCAATAAAGTAAATAGATTTACTATCTGAACTCCATGTGTAATCATCTACATTTGATTCAAAGTCTTTACTCATAAAACGCTTTTCTCCAGAAGCTAAATCCATTACGAATAAGCGATTTTGATCGGCTTCGTAACCATCCCTTTCCATACTCAACCAGGATATATATTTTCCATCTGGTGAATATTGAGGATTGGTGTCATAGCCCATCATTCCCTCTGTGATATTAGTTGTGGTATTATTCTTTAAATCATATACATAAATATCAGAATTTGTTGAAATAGCATATTCTTTACCTGTCTTTTTGCGAGAGGTATAGGCTATCTTATCTCCAGTAGTATTCCATGCTATTTGTTCTATTCCACCGAATGGGCGAAGTGGAGATTCATAAGGCTCTCCTTGCATTATATCAGTCAGATTGATAATCTCAGAGCCATTAAAATCGCCCACAAAAGGATGTGGAGCATCTGTAACCCATTCATCCCAGTGTTTGTACATTAAATCATTAATTACTTTGCCTGTAGCCTTTGGAAGATCAGGATGCTTATCAGCTGTAGTTTCTCCCACTTTTACAGTAGAAATTAACACTACTTTTTTCTCATCAGGAGAGAAGCTAAATCCTTCAATACCATTTTCTACATTAGAAAGTTGCTTTTTTTCTGTTCCATCAGCATTCATTTCCCAAAGTTGAGAAGAACCTGATTCTGAACTTATGAAAGCTATTTTAGAACCCTCTTTAATCCATTTAGGGCTCCCTTCAGAAAAGGGTGTTGATGTGATTTGTTTATTATTTGTACCATCGGTATTGATGACAAATAACTCTGAATTGCTTTTGTCTAGGGGTACACTGTAGTAAGATACAGAATAAGCAAGCTGTTTTGCATCTGGAGATACATCAAAACTTCCGATTCTTCCCATTGCCCATAAGGCTTCGGGCGTCATTAATCTACCATCTACTTGGATAGTAGATTTCCCGATTAATGATTGGTCGGGTTGCTTTGCGTCTTGAGTAGGACCACAAGCTGATAAACTCATTGCTGCAGCCATAATCATTACTTTTGATTTCATATTCGTTTTTATAATTAGTTTAATTTGTTTTTACAAAGATATCGATCTTATAGTAAAAAGATTTGATATACAAGATAGATATTTTCAGTATATAAATACTTGTTTGGACCTAATTTATTGGTTTAAAGCTAATAGCAGTACCTCCTCCTTTTGCTAAGTGTAAATTTAGAGTATCAGCAGAAGTTACATCCTTCTTGATTATTTCGTAGGATTCAGGATTTGTACTCCAGTCTGCATCTTTACCATCAGCATAGATAATTGCTTGGTAAGTGGTTTTGGGTTTGAGGAAATCTAAATCTATAGTTAAATCTCTTTCTTCCTCATTGGTTACTGCTCCTAAGAAATAGTTTTCTTTTGCCTTGCGTGCTATAACCACGTATTCTCCAATTTCTCCCTCAAGAGGGTAGGTCTTATCAAAATCGGGATCAAAATCTCTAAAGAACTGAAATGCAGGATGACCTTCGTAATTAGATGGTAAATCAGAAGCCATCTGCATGGGAGAGTAAAGTACCACCCATAGTGCAACTTGCTTAGCAAGCGTAGTATTTACTCTACTATTTCCCTTGTCAAGTCCATTCCAAGCCTTACGTTCTGGTAAGTTCTTTGTGTTTTTATAGAGTATATCAAATATACCTGGAGTATAATCCATTGGTCCTGCAGCAATACGTGTGAAAGGTAGTATTTCATGATGTTCAGGAGGGTTTCCTTCACTCCATGCATTCCATTCCATTCCTCTAGCACCCTCTCTTGTCATGCTATTGGGGTAGGTTCTTCTTATTCCTGTATCTTTTATGGGTTCATGTGCATTTAAAGTGATTTTATGAGCAGCTGTTTTCTCAACCACTTTTCTGTAATGCTGAACTCCATATTGGCTGTGGTGGCGATATCCTTCTTTGAATGCTCCAGCATATCCTGTTTTTAAATCATATATACCTAGACTGGTTAGCCAATTCAAAGCTGAGTCCAATTGTGATTCATAGTGAGGAATATTTCCTCCAGTTTCATGATGTCCAATTATCTTAATTCCTTTTTCTTTGGCATATTGAGCTATCTGCTCTATGTCAAAATCATCGTAAGCTTTGAGGTAATTGAACTCTTGATTAGTTCCCCACGTATCCCAACCTTCATTCCAACCTTCAAAAAGGACGGCATCTATGTTATTCTTTGCGGCAAAGTCTATTAGTTCTATTGCGTTTTTGGTTGTAGCCCCGTGGCGATCATGGATGCTCCATGACTGTATTCCTAGATGCATACCCCACCAGATACCCACATATTTCATTGGTTTAATCCAACTTGTATCCTCGAGAACACAAGGGTCATTTAAGTTAAGAATCATGGATGATGCGATTAGGTCTGTAGCTTTATCTACAATGTGCATTGTACGCCATGGTGTATGGAATGTGTTGGGTACTAATGCTTTTGTCCCATTGGGCATTGGAGCTAAATTAGCTTTGAACTTTCTAGGTTCGTAAGATTGGATAGTCATTTCAGGAAAATCAACCAAAGCTGCCTCATGTATCATGGTGTAGGCTAGGTTTTCAAAATTAAAAGTAGCTGGAGTGTTAGCTGCTTTTAGCTCATCTAGAGGTAGCTTACGATACAAATGTTCGTAACTTTCAAAGTCTGCGGGTATAGTCCATGTGGTTGCCGGGTTTAAAAAGTTGAACTGAGTCAGTTCATCCATTATCGTAACCGAATCTGTTTTAGCTATATTATATTCATACCTAAAGGCTGCACCTTCATTGAATAATCTGAAAACTAAAGTAAGATGCGTGCCTTCTTTATTCTCCAGTTTTACATTTAGCTCATTATAATGGTTTATATGATGTTTGTTTTCTCCCCAAGGAGCATCCCATTCATCATAATAAGTTTCTAAATGACTGCTTTTTAAGTCGAAATTGTCTGCAAGATTAAAATTTCTATCTGCAAGGAAACCTAATAAGGAGGGAGAAACAAGTTCTTTTCCTTGGTAACTTATTTGGTAATGAGGAGCACCTATTGAGTCTAAAGAAAACTCTAGAGCTATATTACCATTAGGAGATTTTAATTGAGTAGGGTTTTTAGCCGATTTACAGCTTGAGAACCCCAAAAAGACAAATAGAAGTAGATAAAAGATTGGTTTCTTCATTTTATAACTAAATTATTTTGTAGTAGATATTACCTTGAAACGAAGGTAAGAATATTCCAAAGTATTTACAATAAAATATCAAAAACCCCATATCGTTAAAAGAAGGGTTTTAACGATATGGGGAAAATAGGCTACGTACTAGAATTAAATGTAGCCAGCTTTATCTTTACGAATATAAACTAATATTCTAATACTCTAGGTAAACTTTTAGCTTCTTCAACCCAGCCTTCTACCGTTTTAAGAGGAGGAACACGACGAACTAATTTCTTGGTTTCGTTTACTTCTTCCATCTTTTTAGTTAGGTTTTCTGCTTTGCGTGTGGCTAGTTCTACAACAGTATCAACTCCAGCTGCTTCAAGTAATTCTGCATATTGAGCTCCAACTCCTTGAATGCGGAATAAATCAACCATATTAGCAAAAGTCAAAATTCTTTTTTCACTAATACCCGATTTTTCTGCTAGTTCTTTACGTTGTTTTTTAGTCTTTGTTGCTTCCAACAATTCATCTGTTGTAGTAATACCTACATCATTAAGTTGCTTAGCCATTACTTCGCCAATGCCTTCAACTTCTATAACTTTGTAGTTTGCCATAGTGTTACAAATAATTTTAAATTAATAGTTAGGTTTATATCACTTTAAAACAACTAAAATGCATTTTAGGCTATATTTAGTTTGTTTAATAATAATAACATAATTAGTGATCGTATTGTTTATCTGGGATGTCATAAAAAAAGAGCGACTATAATTAAATATAATCGCTCCTTAATATATTAAGCTTTAGTTTCTTATTTCTTATTTCTTTTACGTGCTTCTGCTTGTAATGCTTCTTGTTGTTCTTGCATAGCTTGTAATCTAGCAGCAAAACCCGATTTTTTCTTTTCGGTATTCTTGTTTGCTTCAAGTTTAGCTAATAGTTTTTCTTCGTCAGTAGTTTTGCGTAAGAAAATCATAGTCATAACGCTAATCAATGTTGACAAGAAATAGTAATAACATAAGCCCGAAGGATAGTCATTCAATATAAATAAGAACATAATAGGCATCAAGTACATCATCCATTTCATGGCAGGCATTTGAGGTTGTGCACCTGTGTTTTGCTGAGCCATAGTATATTTTGTGTTTAAGATGTTAGTTACAGTCATCAATAAACAGAAGATACTTAAGTGATCACCTAGCAATGGAATATGAAATGGAAATTTAATAAGAGCATCATAAGTAGATAAATCTGTTGCCCAAAGGAAACTTTCTTGTCTAAGTTCAATCGCACTTGGAACGAACATAAACAAAGCCATAAGTATAGGAAATTGAAGTAACATAGGTAAACATCCACCCATAGGGCTAACTCCATATTGACTATAGAGAGACATTACTTCTTGTTGTTTCTTCATTGCATCCTCTTGATTAGGATACTTAGCATTAATCGCATCTACCTGAGGTTTTAATACTCTCATTTTGGCTGAAGACATATAGGTCTTCTTTGTAGCAGGGTATACAATTGCTTTCACTATTATAGTCATAATCAATAGTACAACTCCCATGCTCATACCTAAGTGTGTAAGCCAATCGAAGATATTAATGGTAAACCATTGGTTGATTTGCTTTACTATGGGCCAACCTAAATCAACGACTGAGTTTAATTTCCATTTATGGTCTTTATCACTATCAATAGCTTTCAAGGTCTTGTAGTGGTTAGGACCTAAGTATAAATACATTTGAGTAGCTTCTTTTCCTGAAGGGTCAAAGAAGGTCTTCATTTCAGCTTTATAATCCTTGATATAACCACTACCTTTTTCTTCTGGAGTAGAAGTTAACTTTGAATTTTTGAAACCTTGGTCTGTAATAAACACAGTAGAGAAGAACTGGCTTCTAAAAGCAATCCAGTTTAGATTCTTTTCAGGTGTTTCTGTAACAGCTTCTGCTGCTGTTAGTCGCTCTGTATCTTTATCAAATGTTCTGTAAGTAAGACGAGAATGTCTGTTTTCAAAAACATAACCCTGTTCATGCTGAGGAGTACGTTGTGCCCAGTCGATGTCAATATAGTCGTTGTGAGCAAGCTTACCCTCCATGCCAGTGGCTTTGATTTGGAAGTTTACTAAATAGTCCTCTTTGTTTTCAGAGTCTAAGCTATAGATAAAATCAATGTAGCTATTACTATCTGCCATAAGGCGCATAGTAAGACCTGTTTCAGATACATTTACGGGAGTGAAGAAATAATCTTTTGATTGAATTACTTCGTTTTGATTGTAGAAATTGAAGTTAAAAGAGTTCTCTTGGTCTTTAAATAAAACTAAGTTCGTTTTATTTTCTCCCTTTTCGTCACCCTGATTTTTGTACTCTTTTAGTTCTGCTGAATATACACGTCCACCTTTGTTTGAGAAAGTAACTTTCATTACATCATTTTCAAGTGTAGTGAATTGTTCAGTACCTTCTGAAGCGTTATAGAATAACGAGGTAGAATCCACCTTTATAGGTGCGACATGTGAAAGGGCAGCTGTATGTTTTTCTGTTTGTGCCTCTTGTTCTGCTTGTACAGCAGTAATTGAGTCATTGTACTGCTTCATAGCAGCTACTTGCTCTTCACTAGGTCTTGTAAAAAAGTTAAACCCTACAAGGAGTAAACCGATTAGAACAAAACCAATAATGGTGTTTTTATCCATGAATATTTGCGTTGATTATTTGTGAAAATCTTTATCTATTATCTAGTAATACATGCATGTATGAATGATAAGAATAACGGATGAGTGTGGAGTACTGTACTACCATATTCAGGGTGGAATTGAACACCGATATACCATTTATGAGTTGGTACCTCAATGATTTCCACTAAATCTGATTCAGGATTCTTTCCTACACATTCCATTCCTTTGTCCATGAATTCTTGTGTGTATTTGTTGTTGAATTCATAACGATGACGGTGACGTTCTTGGATGTGTTCACTTTGATAAGCTTCGTAAGCTTTGCTGTCTTTCTTAATCAGACATTCGTAAGCACCCAATCTCATTGTTCCACCTAAACTAGTTATCGCTTTTTGCTCTTCCATAATGTCGATAACATTGTGTTTAGTCTTTTCATCGAATTCTGTAGAATTAGCATCTTTGTAACCCAATACGTTTCTTGCAAATTCTACTGCCATACATTGCATACCTAGACATATTCCAAATGTAGGAATATTATTTTTACGAGTGTACTCTGCGGCAATATATTTCCCTTCAATTCCACGAGCTCCGAAGCCTGGACATATAATAACACCATCTACTTTACTTAGCTTTTCAACTACATTTTCCGAGGTGATGTCACCAGATTGTATATAATCTATCTTTAGTTTTCTGTCGTTGTATGTAGCTGCTTGAGAAAGTGCTTCTAGGATAGATTTATAAGCATCAGGAAGTTCTACATATTTTCCTACCAGACCAATTGTTACTGTTTCAGTGGCATTAGCTCTACGTTCTAGGAATTTCTTCCAAGGCTTAAGTTCTGGTTCTTTACCAATAGGTAATCCCATTTTCTTAAGAATAGTAGTATCTAAATTTTGAGCTTGCATCAGTAGAGGCACTTCGTAGATTGTAGGAGCATCAATAGATTGAACTACTGCATCGTCGGCTACATTACAAAATAGAGCTACTTTTTTGCGTAGATTGTCGTTTAATTCGTGTTCTGCTCTCAATACAAGGATGTCTGGTTGAACACCTAGTGATTGGAGTGTTTTTACAGAGTGTTGGGTAGGTTTTGTTTTTAATTCTTTAGCAGCGGATAAATAAGGTACGTAGGTTAAATGAACACAGATGGCATTACTTCCCATCTCCCATTTTATTTGACGTATACTTTCTATATAGGGTAGTGATTCTATATCACCTACAGTTCCGCCTATTTCGGTAATTACAAAGTCGAAATTGTTTTTCTTACCTAGTAATTTTACGTTGCGCTTTATTTCGTCGGTAATGTGTGGAATAACTTGAACTGTTTTTCCTAGGTAGTCACCACGGCGTTCTTTATCGATTACACTTTTGTAAATACGTCCTGTAGTGATGTTGTTAGCTTTAGTTGTTTGTATACCTAGGAATCTTTCATAATGTCCTAAGTCAAGGTCTGCTTCATGACCATCAACTGTTACGTAGCATTCACCATGCTCGTAAGGGTTAAGTGTACCTGGATCAATATTGATATACGGATCAAACTTTTGGATGCTAACGTTATAGCCTCTGGCTTGTAGAAGTTTCCCTATAGATGAAGAGATAATTCCCTTACCTAATGATGAGGCAACCCCACCTGTTACGAATATATACTTTGTTTCTCCCACAACTATGTAGTTTTATATGATTATATTAAAAGAATACGTTCTTTTAGTAATTAGAAATAAGAACAAGACCCAAAATGGTGCAAAATTATAAAAAAAGAGTAAGAAAGATAGCTTTATAGTGAACAAATTATATTAATAAGTCGAAAAATCAATTGTTGGTGTCTAGTATTGCTTGTGTTTTCCTTTCCTGAACATTTAAAATATTATTTCTCTTTAGATTTAAATGTTAAATTTAATTTCATTTTCTGTCACATAAATAGAGATAAAACAGCATACTGTGTACTTTATTTATAATGATAAGACCAAATTGTAAGAATTTAGAGTATAAAATTATTAAAATTATTAAAAGTATTAAATTTTTGTATATTTGTTATATACCTAAAAGACAAATTCAACCTTGACATGAAAAATGAACCTTATTCTTTTACTAATAATAAATTTAACTCCTTAGCTGAAGTATTACAGGATACCCATTGGTCTTCTTGTTTGAATGTATTGGAAGGGTTATCTCGTATGACTTATAGAAGCTTTTGCATTATTGATTATACGAATAATAAGTTTTTATACGTTTCAGACAACACAAAATCTTTTTGTGGAAGATCTTCTGATGATATAATACGTATGGGGCAAAATTTTTATTATGAAGCTGTTCCAGTATCCGATTTAGAGATTTTGCAAACAGCAAGAAGTGCAGCTTACCAGTTTTTAGAAAATATTCCCGATGTAGAAAAATGTGATTATATATTGTCTTATGATTTTCATATCAAACATGCTGTAACTCAATCAGAGAGTTTAATAAATCATCAATTTACTCCTTTGAAAGTAGATGCCACTGGCAGAGTAAAGTTAGCAATATGCCTTACCTCAATGTCTCCTCATGCTTCTGCTGGCGTAATTGAGATTATGCATAAAAACAAACAAGATCATTGGGTTTATGATATGTCAAATAAGTATTGGCGTAAAAAACCTAAAATCATATTGAAGAAAGAGGAGAAAGAGGTGATTATGCTATCAGCACAAGGTTACTCCATTAGTGAAATGGCTGAGTATATGAATAAATCCTTTGATACAATTAAATTTTATAGAAAATCATTATTTAGAAAGCTCGAAGTAGAAAATATTACTGAGGCCGTTTCTCACGCTGTGACTAAACGTCTGCTATAATGAGTTTGCAATAAAAAATCAAAACATTTTCTTGTTATTTCTGTTAGTTTTCATAGTTTGATTGCTAACTAAACTTATTTGTGTTTTTTTTACCCAAATTTGTGATTATTGATTGATATTGCTGTAAATTTGTCATATTATATTATTGATGCTCTTATGGAAAGTAATTTGGTAAAATTAGGGTTACTCAGTGTGTTACTTGTTTTCTGTGGCACAACTAGAGTAAAGGCTACCCCTGAGTCTAATGTGGAAGATTTATCTATAATCTTACAAAAGGCAGATACTCTGTCTAGGGAATTAAGTAACTATATGTTTTTGCGTTTGAATATGGATAGTATTCCTCCTCGTATGGATACAATCACATATTTATATAATCAATACATTGGTGAATTGGAATATTTAAATGATGAGTCTGTACCTATGCGTTATATAGCTCCAGATCCTTATTATTATAGAATATTGACACCTTTGGTGTATTATAATTCTCCAATAAATCAATATAGTCTGCCTAAGCTAGGTGATCCTGAAATAATTCAAAAGAAAGAACCTGCACAAACTCTTCTTGATTTTAATAAAGAGCAATGGACCAAGATAAGTCGAACCAACAAAATCATTGATGGGGCTTTGATTAAGCTATATATGAATGATATGGCTCAAGTTGTTACAACTGAGGACAAGATTCGTGGTCGTAAAATTTATTATGCAGCTGTTCCCGATGATAAGGATGTCATTAAAAAACCTGTTAGCACATTCTTTCAGGCAGATAAAGATTTAGATGAAAATTTAAATATGGTGGAGAGTTTTATCAAAAAACCAAATTGGTGGTTGACTGGTGGGGCGGGATCTCTTCAGATTTCTCAAAACTACATTTCTACCAATTGGCATAAGGGAGGGGAAAGCACCAATTCCTTATTTGCTAATATTCAGCTTTTCGCTAATTATAATGATAAGGAGAAGCTTCAGTTTGAAAATATAATAGAAGCTAAGTTTGGCTTTAATACCCTTTCTTCAGATACCATTAGAAGATATAGAATAAACAATGACTTACTCCGCTTATCAAGTAAACTCGGTATTCGTGCTGCAAGTAATTGGTACTACACTCTCTCGGGAGAGTTTAATACTCAGTTTGCTCCTAATTATAAAAAGAATTCGGATGAGATGGTTTCTTCATTTTTGGCTCCAGCCAACTTGATTATTGGTCTGGGTATGGATTACAAGTTGAAGAAAAAGAAGATAAACTTATCTGTTATGATCTCTCCAGCCACCTATAATATACGTTATGTGAGAAATAAGCGAGTAAATGAAGTGGACTGGGGGTTGAAAGAGGGCAGAGAGTTTATGCATGATGTCGGTTCTAAGGTTGAATCTAGGGTACAATGGAAAATACTTCCTTTTATGGAGTGGAACTCCCGTCTATGGTATTTTACCAATTATGAAAAAGTAGAAGCTGACTGGGAAAATACATTCAATTTTATATTAAATAGATATTTATCAACTCAGATATTTGTACACACTCGTTTTGATGATGGTGTAAAACGTGTTCCCGATAAGAGCTATTTCCAGCTTAAAGAGTTATTGAGTTTCGGTATAAATTATAAATGGTAAGATAACTTTTACTTGAATAGAAAAATAGAAAAAGGCTAACTAATAATAAATTTAGTTAGCCTTTTTTGTGAGTATATATAAGGCTGATTTTGATGGGAATAGAAAATGGTATATTTACTTTGACACCGACATCGTATGAACATGTCGGTGTCAGAGCATGATCATGTCGGTGTTATGATGATAACTTAACTTAGTCTTAAAAGCCCTTTATTATGAATAAATAAAGTGGTGTAAAATATATGTTATAGAACATCACAAAAGAAAGAATTTATAGGATATTAGGATCTAAAGTGTAGATTATCAATTGTTTTTATACTCTCTTTTTATAGGAGTTTTATTCTTGCTTATATTCTATGCTTATTATCAAATATAAAAACTGAAATAAATCTTCATAGTTCGCAAATAATGCTTAAATTTGCTCCAATTTGTAAAGTATGGTTTGCAATTATGACAAATACTATTCAACATCAAGGTATTGTGGAAAACATAAATGGCTCGCATGTAAGTGTGAAAATAGTACAGACTACAGCATGCTCATCTTGCAGTGCTAAAGGCCATTGCTCATCCTCAGAGAGTAAAGAGAAAGTAATAGAAGTAATAGATCAACATCATCTTTATGAGGTTGGGCAATCTGTTATACTCGAGGGTGAAACGAGTATGGGGTTAAAGGCTGTGCTATTAGCTTTTGTTATTCCTTTCTTATGGGTTATATTTTTTCTATTCTTCTTTATGAATTATATGAATAATGAGTTGTATTCAGCTCTTTTATCATTGGTTTCATTGATACCCTATTACATCGTTCTTTGGTTGTTGAGGAATTATATCAAACAAGAATTCACATTTAAAATAAAACCGATAAAATAACTATTTATGACTAATTTGATCCTAATTGCAGTTATTTCTATTGGAGCTATAGCCGTAGTCTTAGCCGCTATTCTATATGTAGCTTCAAAGAAATTTGCAGTGTATGAAGATCCAAGAAATGCTCAGGTGTCCGAAGTACTCCCTCAGGCAAACTGTGGTGGATGTGGCTATCCAGGCTGTTCAGGTTTTGCTGATGCTTGTGTTAAAGCCGATTCACTTGACGGAATGAACTGTCCTGTCGGTGGTGCTGAAGTAATGAGTAAAATTGCATCTATCTTAGGAATGGATGCAGGTGCTGCAGATCCTAAAGTGGCTGTAGTGCGTTGTAATGGTACTTGTGCTAATCGTCCACGTATCAATCAATATGATGGAGCTCAAAGTTGTGCTATTGCAGCATCACTTTATGGTGGTGAAACAGCTTGTAGCTATGGTTGTTTAGGTTGTGGTGACTGTGTTACTGTTTGTCAGTTTGACGCTATTCACATAAACCCCGAAACAGGTATTCCTGAAGTTGATGAAGCTAAATGTACAGCTTGTAACTCTTGTGTTGAAGCTTGTCCAAAAAACATTATTGAGCTTCGTCCTGTAGGAAAACGCTCTCGTAGAGTATATGTGTCTTGTGTAAATAAAGACAAAGGTCCTGTAGCTCGTAAAGCTTGTGATGTGAGCTGTATTGGTTGTGGTATATGTGCTAAGACATGTCCATTCGAGGCAATTACAGTAAAAGATAGGTTGGCATATATTGATCCACACAAGTGCAAATCTTGCCGTAAGTGTGTTGAGGTATGTCCACAAGGATCTATCATTGAAGTAAATTTCCCTCCTCGCAAACCAAAAGTGAAAGAAGGAGAGGCCGAAACAGCAAAGAAGGTGGTAGATAAAACTTCTAAAGTAACTGAGACTGCAAAACCAGTGATAAAGAACGTGAAGCCAGAAGTAGATCAACCAACTTCTAAGTCTAACGAGAATTAATTGAGAAAATAAAAAACACAAGATATATGTTGAAGACATTTTCAATCGGTGGAATTCATCCACAAGAAAATAAGCTATCAGCACATCAGCCTATAATTAAAGCTGAGTTACCTAAGCAAGTGGCTATATTGCTTAGTCAGCACATAGGTGCTCCAGCCAAGGCTGTTGTAAAACGTGGTGATAGTGTGAAGGTGGGTACAAAAATTGCCGAACCAGGTGGCTTTGTCTCAGCTGCTATCCACTCCTCAGTAAGTGGTAAAGTGGCCAAAATAGATAATATTATAGATGCCAGTGGTTATCCCAAACCAGCTGTAATTATTGATGTTGATGGAGATGAATGGGAAGAGTCTATTGATCGTAGCGATGCATTAATAAAAGACTGTGAATTATCTTCTGAAGATATTGTAAAAAGAATTGCAGACTGTGGTGTTGTAGGTTTAGGTGGTGCTTGTTTCCCTACACAAGTAAAATTAACACCTCCACCTTCTTTTAAAGCAGAGTGTGTAATCATAAATGCCGTAGAGTGCGAACCTTATCTAACAGCCGATCATCAGTTGATGCTTGAAAAAGCAGAAGAGATAATAGTGGGTGTAACTATTATCATGAAAGCTGTTAAGGTGAATAAGGCTTTTATTGGCATTGAAAACAATAAACCAGATGCTATAGCATTGATGACAAAAGTGGCATCTACTTACGCAGGTATTGAAGTTGTACCTTTACAAGTGAAGTATCCTCAAGGAGGAGAAAAACAACTTATCGATGCTGTCATCAGTCGCCAAGTATCTAGTGGTGCTCTTCCTATTTCTACAGGAGCTGTAGTTCAAAATGTAGGTACAGCATATGCTATTTATGAAGCAGTTCAAAAAAATAAACCTCTATTTGAACGTGTAATAACTGTTACAGGAAAATCATTAAATAAACCATCGAACTTTTTAGCTCGTATCGGAACCCCTATGCAACAATTAATTGATGCTTGTGGTGGTTTACCAGAAGGTGCTGGCAAAGTAATTGGTGGTGGGCCAATGATGGGTAAGGCACTTATGAATACAGAAGTTCCTACAGCTAAAGGTAGTTCGGGCATTCTTATTATGAATGAAGAAGAAGCTAAGCGTGGTGAAATTCAAACTTGTATTCGTTGTGCAAAGTGTGTAAGCATTTGTCCTATGGGGCTTGAGCCTTACTTACTATCTGCCTTAGCAGAACATAGAGAATTTGAAGAAATGGAATCAGAACGCATTATGGATTGTATAGAGTGTGGCTCTTGTCAATTCACATGTCCTACAAATCGTCCTTTACTCGATTTTTGTCGACTAGGGAAGGCTACTGTAGGAGGAATGATTCGTGCACGTCAAGCAAAAAAATAGAGTAAAATGAAAAATAAATTAATTGTATCACTTTCGCCTCATATCCATAGTGGAGATAGCGTACAACGAAATATGTATGGCGTGCTTATTGCTATGTTGCCAGCATTTCTTGTTTCGTTATTTTACTTCGGACTTGGCGCTTTAATAGTAACTGCTACATCGGTAGCAGCCTGCCTATTTTTTGAATGGGCTATTAATAAATTCATCCTTCGTAATGATGATGTAACCATCCTTGATGGTTCAGCTGTTATCACAGGTGTTTTATTAGCATTTAATGTTCCTTCAAACCTTCCTATCTGGATTATTGTTTTGGGTGCTTTATTTGCTATTGGTGTTGGTAAAATGTCATTTGGTGGATTGGGAAATAATCCTTTCAATCCAGCTTTAGCAGGACGTGTTTTCCTTTTGCTTTCATTCCCTGTGCAGATGACTACTTGGCCAGCTGTAGGGCAGATGATGGCTTATGCTGATGCTACTACTGCAGCCACTCCTCTGGCTATCATGAAAGGTGTAATTACTAATTCTCCAGGAGCTTCCATGGATCAATTGCCTGATGCTTTGAGTATGCTTATCGGTAATAATGGTGGGTCGCTAGGAGAAGTGAGTGTTATAGCATTACTTCTAGGATTGGCTTATATGCTTTGGAAACGTATTATATCATGGCATATTCCTATTTCTATTTTAGTAACCGTATTTGTTTTTGCTGGAGCTATGCATCTTTATAATGCAGATATATATGCCTCTCCATTTACCCACCTTATGACGGGTGGTTTGATGTTGGGGGCTATCTTTATGGCTACAGATTACGTGACATCACCAATGACTCATAAGGGGATGTTGATTTATGGTGTAGCGATTGGAGCACTTACTGTGATCATTCGTTTGTTTGGCTCATATCCAGAAGGTATGTCTTTTGCTATCCTAATAATGAATGCCTTTACACCACTTATTAATCTTTATTGTAAACCAAAACGCTTTGGGGAGGTAGCTAAGAAGAAATGAAAAAGCTAGAATCGTCATTAAAGAATATGTTGTTGGTACTAACTTTGGTAACAGCTGTTTCAGTGGCCTTATTGGCCTATGTCAATGCTTTAACACAAAAACCTATTGCTGATGCTCAAGCTAATATCTTGCAGACAGCTATTGGTCTAGTTGTTCCAGAATTTGATAATAATCCTGCTGCTGAAGTAGATGAAGTTGAAGTTGGTGGACAATCAATACGTATTTATGCGGCTATGAAAGACGGGAAGTATGTCGGTAGTGCCGTAGAAGCTAAAGCACCAGGTTATGGTGGTGACTTACAAGTCTTAGTAGGTTTTGATGCAGAGGGTAATATTTACGGATATTCAATATTGTCTCACTCCGAAACTCCAGGTTTAGGATCTAAAGTTGCTACTTGGTTCCAAAAAGGAGAAAAAGGAGATGTAGTAGGTAAAAATCCAGGTACAGCAGAATTAAAAGTATCTAAGGATGGTGGAGAGGTTGATGCTATCACTGCTTCAACAATTACATCTCGTGCATTCCTTCAAGCTGTAAAAACAGCATATGCTGCATACAAAGGAAATACTAAAGAAGCCGAAGCTATCTCGGGTGCTACTCAACAAGTTGAATCACAAGATGTAGAAGCTACAGAAGCTGAAGCATCTTCAAATAATAAGGAGTAATAAGATATGAAGAATTTTAAAATTTTAATGAATGGGATAATCAATGAGAATCCTACCTTCGTACTCCTACTTGGTATGTGCCCTACTTTGGGTACAACTTCTTCAGCTATCAATGGTATGGGTATGGGGTTGGCTACTATGTTTGTTCTAATATGTTCAAATATGGCAATCTCATCAATTAAAAATCTTATCCCTGATATGGTGCGTATTCCTGCTTATATCGTAGTTATTGCATCATTTGTAACCGTATTGCAGATGGTTATGCAAGCTTATTTACCAAGCTTGTATTCCTCGTTAGGGCTATTTATTCCATTGATTGTTGTAAACTGTATTGTATTAGGTAGAGCAGAAGCTTTTGCTGCTAAAAATAATCCCATCGCATCTATGTTTGATGGTATGGGTATGGGATTAGGTTTTACGATTGCTCTTACTCTTTTAGGAGCTGTTCGAGAATTAATGGGTACTGGAAAAATATTTGATATGCCTATTTATGGAGAAGAATACGGTATGTTGTTGTTTGTATTGCCTCCAGGTGCATTTATCGCTCTAGGCTATCTTATCGCAGTTATTAATAGAATGAAGAAAGCTTAATCTTCAATACTAAAGCAAAATAAATTATGGAATATATATTAATATTTATCTCGGCCATATTTGTGAACAACGTAGTGTTGTCACAATTCTTAGGTATATGCCCTTTCTTAGGGGTATCGAAGAAGGTAGAAACAGCTTTAGGTATGGGAGCAGCAGTTACTTTTGTGCTAACAATAGCAACTGTAGTAACATTCCTTATTCAGAAATGGATGTTGGAACCATTAAGCTTAGTTTATCTTCAAACGATTACATTTATTCTGGTTATTGCAGGTTTGGTTCAGATGGTAGAAATCATCTTGAAGAAAGTTTCTCCTGCACTTTACCAAGCATTAGGTGTGTTTTTACCTTTAATTACAACAAACTGTTGTATTCTAGGTGTTGCCATACTTGTTATTCAAAAAGATTTTGATTTGCTTACTGGAGTAGTTTATGCTTTCTCTACAGCAATCGGTTTTGGTCTAGCACTAGTTATATTTGCTGGATTACGTGAACAGATGAGATTGGTTAAGATTCCTGCAGGAATGAAAGGAACACCTATTGCATTAATTACTGCTGGTCTATTGGCTATGGCTTTTATGGGCTTTGCAGGCGTTGTTTGATCAAGAATTTTAGTTGGACACAATAAATTGTGAAGGAGCTGGTGCGTGATGCATCGGCTCTTTTTTTTAGATAGATACGAATAGTGACTCTCTTATAGCAATATTATTAATTTGCTGTGCGTATTGGTGGGGAGTGAGGTGCAAATTATTATACATAACAAATAGTTTATGATTCATAATAAGATAAGAGATGATGCATTCTATTTGAATTTGATCCCATCCAAAAGGAGAATCTTCCAATAAGCTCATAAGTTTGCTTATTGGCATTTGCTCTTTATAGCTAACTCCTTCTTCTTGTAGGAGCTTCTCTACTAAATTAATTGCCGAACGAAATATAGGGTTGTTTTCACTAGAGAATAGGCTGAGCATAGCATTATCTGGCGAGATAATTGTTTCTAGATACTCTTCATCTAATTTTAATTCAGATAATAGCTTTTGATACGGAACTAAACTCTCAATGAGTTGGGGAAAATATTTATGGAAATAAGAATCTATATTCTCGAAAACAATACTAGGAAGCCATTCTTGGTTGTAGAAAACTCTTGCTGTTTGTAAGAGAGAACTAAATCGTTGCCTTATTGAATGGAATAAATCCTGTAAATCATCATGTACTCGATAAGAATCATATTTTTCATACTGTAAAAAGAAAACAACATCTCTTTCAAATAGATCGTCATTGGGCCATAAAAGAACAATCTCTTTTCTATTATCTGAGGTGTTTAGAGTGTCTTTTTTAGGAAGTGAAAGTTCGATTTGTATGGAAAATAAGCTGTCTGTTTCTTGTTTATAGTTTTCCCAAAGAAAATTTTTAAGGTAAAGAGAGCAGTTACTTTCTCTAAAAAGAAGGTAAGAGAGGAAATGTTTCATTTCATCTTCACTAATAGATATATTCCGTATTGCATCCAAATCAAGAGTCGTATTTTTCATCTTTTGACAATTTAAGGCAGAAGTATCCATCTGTATTCTATACGAATATAAAGCTTAATTTAACTTGTTGCTAATAAACTGCTTTAGTTTTTTTATCTTGCATATAAAATTTAAAAGTATGAGTAATAATTTAGAAAAGGGATATTTTCATATTTATACAGGCGATGGAAAAGGGAAGACTACTGCTGCTTTTGGTTTAGCTGTACGTGCTCTGTGTGCTGGTAAAAAAGTTTATATTGGTCAGTTTGTGAAGAGTATGAAATACAATGAAACGAAGATAGAACAGCTTTTTGATCAGGTAAAGATAGAGCAGTTTGGTGATGGCTGTTTCATCTTCGAGAAGCCTAGCCAGACAGATATAGATATGGCTCAAGAAGGATTGAAGCATTGCGCTGAAATTTTGAAGTCAAATCAATATAATGTGGTCATATTAGATGAGGTAACAATTGCTTTATACTTTAAATTGTTTTCTACAGAAGAGTTGATAAAAGTAATAGAAGATAGAAACCCTGAGGTAGAAGTGGTTGTAACGGGAAGATATGCCCCACAGGAGTTGATTGACAAAGCTGATCTTGTTACAGAGATGAGGGAGGTAAAGCATTACTACACACAAGGTGTGTTATCTCGTGAAGGAATTGATAAATAAACAATAGCTTACACTAAAATAAGACGATGAAAAAACACAGTATTTTACTAGCATTGATGCTAGTCTTTTGTTTGCAGATAAGAGCTCAAAATCTGAGTGAATACCCTAACTTTGAACGTTATCAAGCTAAAAACAGCGAACTACAAAAATTAGAATCTTATCCACTTGTGGTTTTTATAGGGAATTCCATTACGGAAGGTTGGACAAATCAGCATCCCGATTTTTTTACGGCGCATAATTATGTAGGAAGGGGAATAAGTGGTCAAACTAGCCCTCAAATGCTTCTGCGTTTTCGCACAGATGTAGTGGCCTTAAAGCCCAAGGTTGTTGTCATTAATGCAGGAACAAATGATATTGCTGAGAATACTGGGAAGTATAATGCTTCTTATACTTTAGGAAATATTCAGTCCATGGCCGAGATAGCCAAAGCAAATGGTATTCAAGTGGTGCTAAGTTCGGTACTCCCAACTGGAAAGTTTCCGTGGAAAGAAGAAATAAAAGGGGTGAGTGCTCTAGTTGATGATTTAAACAAGCATATCAAGCGTTATGCCTTTGAGAATAATATTCTATACATTGACTATAATTCCTTAATGAGAGACTCGGAAGGGGCTATGAGAGCAGATTTAAGTGAGGATGGAGTTCATCCGATAGGCAAAGGATATGATATAATGGAAAATTTAATACAGCCCACTCTTGACAATATTCTCAGTCACTAATTATTTTATTTGATTGTGTAATAAAAAGAAAAAGGATGATATTGCGATATCATCCTTTTCTTTTGAGCCTCTTGTCGGATTCGAACCAACGACCCCGAGATTACAAATCACGTGCTCTGGCCAACTGAGCTAAAGAGGCTTTATTTCTGTTTTGCGATTGCAAATGTAGTAGCTTTTTTATTAAATGCAAACTTCTGTAATAAGTATTTTTGAAGTATTTTTAGGCTACTTTATTATCTGTTTGAATATCAGTAAAATAATTGTAAAATAAAATTTAAGTTATTTCTCAATAAGAGTATAATAGATGTGTGCAATCCTACAAATGAAATGAAAATACTTTCTCTTTTCGTTTTATCACGTATCTTTGTGACTATTATATAGGAATAAAAACAGAGAACTATGGATGATATTGAACAAGCGATGATGGGAGGAATTAATTTCAAGGCAGGAAAAGATGAAACTGTAGAAAGTGATCGCCCTGGAAAAGTAAAGACAAAAGCTAAGAAAGCTACGTATATAACAGGTTTACATAAGTCGGACTCTGCTAAAATGAAAGCAGATATACGAAAGAAACGTGCCGCACGTAAAAGTCAGCAGAGAGGGAAAAAGAGTAGGTAAAATATTCCTACTCTTTTTTATGTTGTTGATCAATCCACCAATCAATCATTCTCCTTGCTATACTAAGTTTTTGAGGTAAAGTAGGGAGGTTCTTGATATTGAAAAATGCGGCATTTCTCAATTCTTCTTTTTGAATACATATCTCACCCGATTCGTATTCTGCTGTAAAGCCTACCATTAAACCCGAAGGATAGGGCCAAGGCTGATTTCCAAAATAGTTGATATTCTTAATATCCAGTCCCGTTTCTTCTTTTACTTCTCTCTTAACAGTCTCTTCAAGAGTTTCTCCTACTTCAACAAAACCTGCTATCAGCCCATAAAACTCTGATTTGAAGTTGTGAGCATGGGCGAGTAATATTTCGTCTCCTCTTTGTATCAGCACAATTATTGCTGTTTGAATCGGTGGATATTGCTCTTTTCCGCAATGAGGACATTTTTTCATAATTAGAGTTTTCCTCTTTGTTGGAGTTCCACATGCTGGGCAATACCGAGTATTCTTATCCCAAAAAATAAGCTGTTGAGCTACGCCAGCAGCTTGATACATCCATAGGGGTAGATGGTAGAACGACTCACGTAGTGAAATGAGTTCATATTCTGAATGCTGATTTAGTGGCTCTTTTAATTCAAATGCTGTGCATGCATACTTAGCATGAAAAGTGTATTCATGGATTTGAGAATCCTTTGGCTTAGGTATATCCACTTCTGGTGCAAAAGGGATTGAAACCAATCCCTCTTTATTTTTTTGTACCAGAATGCTATTTTGAAAAAAAATGAACCACCATCTTTTACCTTGGTAATTCATAACTTAATCCATTGCACTAGCATCGAATGATAAAGGAAGCAAATCTGCTATTCCTTGGCATTCGTAAATTTCTTTTTCTCCGTAAAGTAATATACGTATAGGTTGTTTATATCTTTTTTCTGTCTCAAGAACAACTTGTCTACATGCTCCACAAGGAGGAATAGGCTGTGCTAAATAAGAACCTTGATTGTAAGCAGCTACAGCTAATGTTTTAACAGGCTGATCTGGGTATTCTGAGTTAGCATAAAATAAGGTTGTCCTTTCGGCACAGGTGCCAGAAGGGTAGGCTGCGTTTTCTTGGTTACTACCTGTTACAACTGTTCCATTAGCTAATTGTGCAGCAGCTCCAACAGCAAAATTAGAGTAGGGAGCATAGCTTTTTTTACACGCATCTTTAGCTTTTAGAACTAATTTTTGATCTGCATCAGATAGCTCATCAAAATGATAAACTTTAAAAACTGATTTAATAGTCAGATTTTTCATATATTTGATAGTATATTATTGCATTAAGCGATTTATACAAAGTTAGAAAAGAGATTGGTAATCACAATTTTTTTTATGTAATTTGTATTCATACATATACACTCAAACTATCTCCATATGCGGTTTGTTCAAGTTAAGCTATTTATTTTACTACTATTAGTATGTCTGCCATTTTCAATGATGGCACAGAGTTATAAACAAAAAAATCTTGATTATATTAATAAATATAAGGATTATGCGATAGAAAGCATGAATGATTATAAAATTCCTGCTAGTATAACCTTAGCTCAAGGTATCCTAGAAAGTGGTTCAGGACAAAGTACCTTAGCAAAAAAAGGGAACAATCACTTTGGTATTAAATGTGGACGTAACTGGAAGGGCAGAAAGTCGTATCATGACGATGATGCTCGCGGTGAATGTTTCAGAAACTATCGTTCAGCGAAAGAATCGTATGATGATCACTCTATATTTCTAGCCAATGGACCACGATATGCATTCCTCTTCGATTTAGATATAACCGATTATAAAGGTTGGGCAAGAGGGCTTAAAAAAGCAGGTTATGCTACCGATCCTTCTTATGCGAATAGACTAATCTCTTTAATTGAAGAATATGAGCTTTATCAGTATGATTCAGGTGCATCAAGAGGATGGTTCCGTGTGCGAAAGAGCAAAGCTGCTGCTGAAGCTGAAAATGCACCTATAATCAAGCATCAAGTTTACTTGTCAAATGATTTAGCGTATGTTGTGGCTCGCCGTGGTGATACTTTTAAAACCATAGGAAAAGAGTTTGATATCAGTTGGAAGAAGCTAGTAAAATATAATGATCTTCATAAAAGTTATACTTTGACAGAGGGAGATATCGTTTATTTACGCTCTAAACGTAAAAAGGCTTCCAAACAATATAAAGTATATACTGTAGAAAATGGTGATTCTATGCATTCTATCTCTCAAAAGTTTGGTATCAAATTAAAGAATCTATATAAGATGAATAGAAAAGATCCCGACTTTGTTCCAGAGGTGGGAGATCCATTGAGATTGAGATAAAGTTATTTTATCATATATAGTAAGGTCTATCTAGCTATCTAGGTAGATCTTTTTTATTCTAGTAAGAGGATATTCTAACACCGATATGTCATCATCATATCGGTGTCATCGTTTCATCATGTCGGTGTCATGATGAAACGATGACTCTATACAAAAGGTATATTGGGGTTGAAGTAGGATCACCTGCAAAAGCAGGGGGGGAACATCAAAAAGATTATCTTTGTAGAAAAAACAAAAGCTATGCAAGATTCTCAAATGTTACTCGAAGTAGTTCGCTTAATTTTACCAGAAGAGTTCCTTACTTATTTCAAGATTACCAAAGTGACTAAAGTTAAAGATGTTATTACCATTTTTATGGATGAGTTTGACTCTTTACCAGCTGATCGTATAGGTCATAAAGTAGAATCTAAAGGCTTTCTAGACCCCATAACTATCCAAGACTTTCCTGTTCGTTTTAAGAAGGTTACTCTCAAAGTACGTCGTCGTAAGTGGTATGATTCTACAACGAAAGAATACTTGACTAACAAATATGACTTACTAGCAAAAGGAACGCATTACTCGAAGGAGTTTGCGGCTTTTTTAAAAGAA
Organism: Bacteroides coprosuis DSM 18011; assembly: GCA_000212915.1. Taxonomy (NCBI): domain Bacteria; kingdom Pseudomonadati; phylum Bacteroidota; class Bacteroidia; order Bacteroidales; family Bacteroidaceae; genus Bacteroides; species Bacteroides coprosuis. The sequence continues at coordinate 2,511,326 of CM001167.1, read as the reverse complement.
CTACCTAGAGACATACCCCGTATCGGCCCGCTCTCTTGAGCCTATTTGCCATATTAATGGAGATTCTTTAGAGCGACATTATAAAGAGCACTTGAGTTCATATAAGAATTGGCAAATGAAAGATCATGCTATAGAGTGGCTTTTGTTTCCAGAGAACATTTCTCCACGGCTCTGTATCGATGAAACCTCTATGACCAATGGAGACTTATATACTATATTAAGTAATCCCAATAATAAAGGGAAACAGGGCACCATAGTCGCTATTATTGCTGGTGTTCAATCAGATAAAATTATCCAGGTATTAATGAAGATGCCTGAGAGTTTAAGACAGCAAGTCAAGGAGATCACATTAGATATGGCTAATAGTATGAATAAAATAGCTCGAGTGTGTTTTCCTAAAGCCTGTCGAGTAATTGACCGATTCCATCTGCAGAAATTAGCCAATGAAGCGGTGCAAGAGGTACGAGTAAAACACAGATGGGAAGCCATAGAAGAAGAAAATCAAGCGATTAAACAAGCTAAATGGGAAGGTAAGACCTATAAACCTCTAACTTTTAGTAATGGAGACACAAAGAAACAATTACTAGCAAGAGGACGATATCTTCTTTTTAAATCTGCAGACAAATGGTCTGATAAGCAAAAAGAAAGAGCTAAGATTCTTTTCGCACAATACCCTTCATTAAAAGAAGCCTATAGCCTATCACAAGGGCTTCGCTCTATTTTTAATCGTAAAACAATTAAAGATGCAGCAAGACTTTCTCTTGCCAAATGGTATAATAGAGTAGAGCAAACTGCTTTTCAATCCTTTAAGAGTATTGCAGGAACCATTTATTCACATTATGATGAAATATTAAACTTCTTCAACAATCGATCAACAAATGCTTTTGCAGAGAGTTTTAACGCTAAACTAAAAGCCTTTAGGACTCAACTAAGAGGGGTTACAGATATTAGTTTCTTTCTATTTAGGGTTACTAAATTATTTGCTTAATAAGTTATCCCCCCAAGTTTTGCAGGTGATCCTTGAAGTAGAAGAAGAAAGTTAGGGCTATTTGGGGGGAAGAGATGAGCATTTATGCTATACTCTAAATTCTACTAAATAATTCTTTGTTTTTTTAGTCTCTAATATGCGATTCAAATTATAGAAAACTTTTTATATCCAGAGTAAAGTCTGCAATAGTTGTTTCCGTGTAAATTTTCAAGAATGACTTAGTATGAATTTTATTAAAATTACTAATTGGGTCTGATGATTCTAATTTTCTTATCTTTGTTAGCGAAACCTACTTGAAAAAATGTTTGATTAATACTTTGAGTGTAATATTTTATTAATACTTATAAAAACATAATCTGATGAAAACAAAATTATTATTAAGTACATTTTTATTTTCTTTGTTTTTTGTTTCTTGTAGTTCTAGTGATAGTTCTACTGAGAATCCTAGTCCAAAACCTCCAATATCACAAGGTGAATATCCCAAAGAATCTGGAGATATCCGAATTGTGACGTATAATGTTCGACACTTTGAAAATAGTAGTCAAGTAATTGAATATAATAATGTGGCTAAACTTATTAAGAAGTTGGATGCTGATGTTATTTGTTTTCAAGAGATTGACAAAAATACTACCAGAAGTAAGAAGAAAGATCAGATGAATGAAATAGCAAAGTTAACTCATATGTATGACTATTTTAGTATGTCAATTCCTTATCAAGGAGGAGAATATGGAAATGGAATATTGTCTAAAGAAAAAGCTCTGTCTTTTCATAAGATAGCTCTTCCTGGTAAAGAATTACGAAGTGCTCTAGTAGTAGAGTTTGATAAATATATTGTGATCTCTACTCACTTGTCTTTAGAAAGCTATAATCGAGAAGAATCTATTAATATTTTATCAAATGAAGCTGCAAAATATAAAGGTAAATCAATCTATTTGGCGGGAGATTTAAATGAAAAGAAATTAGATACTCCATTCTTTTTAAAATTAAAGAAATATTGGAATATAGAAAGTTCAAATAAAAACACTTATCCTACTCCAACTGCAAAAGAAAGGATTGATTATATAATATCATATAAGGGTGAATCGTCCAACTTGACAGGAACAGATGTTGTACGCAAGATGAAAGAAGTTAATGTTTCTTCAATCAGTGATCATTATCCTGTGTTTTGTGACTTTAGTTTATCTAAATAAGTTACTGTTACACAAACTGTGTAAGTAGAAATAGTTTGGGTTGGGTTATGTTTATAACCTAGCCTCTTTCTTTGTAAAGAATACATTACTTCTGATGAAGTGCATATAAATTCCAATTCAATTTTTAATATGTGCATAAACAATAAAAAGAAGAGAGTATGTCAAAAGCCCTTTTAGAATAAAATGTCTCGCCCAAAATAAACGATAGAGTTTATTTTGGGCGAGACATTAATATAACTAGTGTAAGTTAGTTTCTCTTTAATTCAATTAAATGTGGATAGTGATCAGAAACTTTTTTTGTGAATGCGTCTTCTATTACTTGATACTTTACTGTTTTCTTTAATAGATTTTCACTTACGTATATAAAATCTATTCTTGCAGCGCGATCTTTAGGATAACTGTAGTCCGGGTTTATTTCATACAGAGCATCTTTTAATCCAAAATCTAAAATAGCTTGGTGTATTGAGTAGTCTATCTTTCCATCAACTAAATTGTGATGTATTCCATCATTTTCATATTTCTTTAACCAATCTAAATATCTATTGCCATCATTTAGATATTTTTCTTCATCTAGAGGGGTAACAGAATTAAAATCTCCTAATAATATCCAATTTTGTTCCCCACTCTTTTTAATTTCATTTAAAACCAATTGAATTTCTCTTTGTCTATTTTCATAAGTGTATGGATCAAGGTGTGTGGCAAGAATATTATAACCATTAATTTTAGCTTTAATATATCCATGATCCATACCTTCATGTACTTTAACAACATCTTCAATAGGGTATTTAGAGGTAATACCTATATGATTCTTATACCCCGGTTTTTTTAAGATAACCACATGGTTGTGACCATATCTATTTGCTTGTTTTTTTAGTTCTGCTTCTTCATCTATTTTTGTGGATGTTGGTAGACCTTCAACAAAGTTGATTTCTTGTAAAGCTAAGATGTCGATATCTTTTGCCTTTAACCAATTAACATAAGTAGTCTTGTTTGGAGAATTATCATTTTTCATGCCGTTGAGTATATTATAACTCATGACTTTAAATGTATTGTCTATTTCTCCAGGAGGATAGTTGGATTCATCATTATTACTACTTGAACATCCTATAGGAATAGAAATAAGTAGTAGTGTAAACAAAAAATTAATCATTCTTTTCATAGTGATAAAGTTTTTAAATTGTTTTTTATATTAAAAGAGTTAAAATAAATCTTATTAAATCAGCAATTAATCTGTAATATAAATCTTTTATTATTGTGAATATGTATTTAACCCCCTTTAGATTGCTGCCTTTGTCCTATTTCAATATCGTGAAAATGAGATGTTTCTATATATAATACTAGCAAAAATGAATTAGTATGATAAAAATCTTGCTTCATTAATATACTTTAACATTTAATATATCATACTTTTAATGACTCTTTGTGTATTATTAACAGAAACGCATAAGTAATGAATAATAAAGAAAAACAAAATAAAATAGTATCTGAAGTAATAGATGATATAGAAAAACATATTTCAGATGATATTGAGAAGCTCCTAAATAAGGAGTCTATAAATATGCCTAAAAGTAAAATTGAAACATTTGATAAGTTTAAAATATATCAAAAAATATCTCAAAAAGTAAATTACCTCGAACGTATTAAGAAGAAAAATAGAGTAGTATCTATGTTTGCTTGGGCTTGCGCAAGTATTATTGTTCTTCTTTTTGTGAATATTGGCTATTCTATTGTAAGTAAATTTAATGTGGAAACTACGACTACTCAATATTCAGAAGTTTATGTAGAAAAAGGAGATAAACTTCTTGTGTTATTAGCTGATGGAAGCCGTGTTTGGTTAAACTCTGATTCAAAATTATCTTATTCAGATTTTTCTAGTTCCAAAACACGCGATGTAAAACTTGTAGGTGAAGCTTACTTTGAGGTCGCAAAAAATGAGGAAGTACCTTTTAGAGTTCATACGGATAGAATGTGTATAAATGTATTAGGTACTAGTTTTAATGTTCGAGCATATTCCACAGATGAATACATTAAAACAACTTTAGATAAAGGTAAAATTCAAATTCAGGGTTTAAATGATGTAAATATGTCTTATATGGTCAAGCCTGGTCAAACAGCCATATATAAAAAAGGAGATAATAAGTGTAAAATATTACAAGATAAATATTCAGTAGAGGCTTCTTTGTGGAAAAACAACCAATTGAACTTTAGAAATGACTCATTAGAAGAAGTTTTAAATACGCTTAAGAGAAAATTTAATCTTAATTATATGATAGAAGATTCTAGTGTAAAAATATTTACATACACTTTTAGTGCTAGTTCTAATAATCTTCAAGAAGTGATAGAAATAATGAAATCGATTACTCCAATAAATATCACTATAAATAACAATGTCTTGTTAATCAGTCATAGATAAAATCACTTTTATATGAAAATTATTTTATTAATCAATGCTTTATGAAAATATTTAGTCGTCTTCGACTTTTATAAATCTAACTAAGAAAAACAATATTATTATGAAGAAAAAAACTTATTATTCATACACAAAAATATGGTGTATGCTATTGTTGTTGTGTTTTCTTGTCCCTTTGAAAGCCTTTGCACAACAGCAACGGACGTCGGTAAATATTAATAATTTACCATTAAAGGAGGCTGTGCAGCAAATAGCAACTTTACATAGTCTAAATGTAGCTTATAGTAAAGAGTTTATTAATCCTAATACCAAAGTATCATTAAATGTTACTGATATCACTCTTGAAAGTGCTTTGTCTCAACTTCTTAAAGGTACTGAGATCGGATTTAAATTTATGAATGGTAATATATTACTATTTAATAAAGAATCACAAGGTATTAATGATAAATCTACAGTTCAACAAGTGCGAATGATATCTACTAGTGGGGTTGTAAGTGATGAAAATGGTGAACCAGTAATTGGAGCTGCGGTCATAGTTCCCGGTACACAAATAGGAACTGTAACAGATTTTGATGGCCGATTTTCTCTAAAAGTTCAAGAAGGATCTACTCTAGAAATATCTTACTTGAGTTATGCTACAGAAAAAAGGAAAGTAACAAGTAGTTCTCCTTTATTAATAACTCTTAACCCCTCTACTGAATTGTTAGATGAAGTTGTTGTTGTAGGTTATGGTACACAGAAAAAAGTCAATCTAACAGGTTCTGTATCAACTGTGAGTTCTGATAAATTGAAAAATCGTCCTATCACTAATATCTCAACAGGTTTGCAAGGTTTAGTTCCAGGTATGACAGTTATTAGTAATAATAATGGGGGTTTGCCTGGGCAGTCTAATGCTACAATTCGCGTACGTGGTACAGGTACCATTGCTAATTCTAGTCCTTTGGTATTAATTGATGGAGTAGAAGGTTCTATGGATTTAATAAATCCGAATGATATTGAAAATATTTCAGTTTTAAAAGATGCTGCTTCAGCTTCTATTTATGGTAATAAAGCTGCGAATGGTGTTATTTTAATTACTACAAAAAGTGTTAGTGGAATAGAAACAAAGCCGACAATAACTTTCAATACTTATTTGGGTATTCAAACTCCAACGAACTTGCCGAAAATGGCTGATGCTCCTACTTATATGGCTTGGGATATGGAAGCTAATGCTAATGTAGGTGAGGTTTCTGCTTTTACGGAAGATGATATTCAAAAAGTAATAAATCAATCCGATCCAAATTATTATGCTAATACAGATTGGATTGATGCAATTTATCGTTCTGCAGCCCCTCAGCAGAATTACAATCTAAGTATTGATGGTAAAGCAAAAAATATGGGATATTTATTCTCATATGGTATGCTTAATCAAGAAGGTTTATTAGTGGGTAATTCTACAGAAAGCAAAAGACATAATTTACGGTTGAAATTGAATACTAAGGTAGCAGATATCATTACATTGAATGCTAATATTGGGTATATTGATAGAAAACATACTTCTCCAAACGCTGGCTTTAATGCAGCTTCGGGTATTATTTATAATGCTATGCGTACATCGCCAACTACTCCTGTTCGTTTTACAGATGGTAATTGGGGTTATGGCGGTGGACAAACAAATCAAGTAGCTTTATTACATGATGGTGGAGGTCAAGAGTTTACTTCCCAAGAATTTACTGGAAACTTTTCAGCCAAAGTAGACATATTAAAAGGTTGGACTGCTTCGACCACTTATTCAGTGAGGAAGGTTAATAGTTTGAGAGAATTATTAACAAAAGAATTAGCATTCTATCGTCCTGAGACAGATGATATTTGGACAAAACCAATCAAAACAAGTTCTTTTGAAAATAGAGATTATACAACTAGCCAGCAAACATTCTTTGCTCAAACAGATTATGATCTTAAGATAAAGAAGCACTCAATGCATGTGATGCTTGGTTTCCAACAAGAATGGAATAAATCTAAAAGTTTTTCTGCTAAGAGAGACAGTTTAACTACTGAAAAAGATCCTGTAATTGATTTTGGTTTAGAGTCAATGTCATCAGCCAGTGGTGGTGGTAGTCAATGGGCTATGAGATCGGGCTTTGGTCGTATAAATTACAATTATGATGAGAGGTATCTATTTGAAGCTAACTTACGATATGATTTAACGTCTCGTTTTATTAAAGAAAACAGAGGTGGATGGTTCCCTTCTTTTTCTGCTGCGTGGAGACTTTCAGAAGAAAATTTTATGCAAAACACTAAAGAGTGGTTGGATCAATTAAAACTTCGTGCTTCATGGGGAATTTTAGGTAACCAATATTCTTCAAGTAATAACTATCCTTATCTTTCAGTTATAGGTAATGTAAATGTACCAACAATTGGAACTTTACCTCAGCAGGGCTATTCTGAAACAATAATAGGTAATCCTAATTTATTGTGGGAAAAATCGTACAATACGAATATTGGTTTCGATATGTCAGTATTAAATAATCGTTTAAATATTTCTGGAGATTTCTTTATACGTAAAACTAAGGATATTATTTATTCGAAAGTATACCCGGGCCAAAACGGATATACATCTATTGAAGAAAATGGAGGTATAGTTAAGAATACGGGTTGGGAACTACAATTTAATTGGAATGATAAGATAGGTAATGATTTCTCTTATGGAGCTATTTTTTCTATCTCAGATGTTAAAAACAAGTTGACTAAATTTGGAGACCCTCAATATAGTGGATATAGCCAGAGCTATATAACAAAAGAAGGCTATGCTTTAAACTCTCTATACGGATTGGTTTCTGAAGGTTTAGCTATGCCTACTGATTTTGAATATTATGATGCAACTTCAGGTAAGTATATGAATCCTAAGTTTGCTGTAATGCCTGATTATGCTGGAACAGTGCAACCAGGTGACATAAAATACAAAGATTTAAATGGTGATGGGATAATTGATCTTGACAATGATAGAGAAGTTGTAGGGAATTCATTCCCTCGTTACACCTATTCTTTTAACGGCTATTTAAACTGGAAAAATTTTGACTTTAGTTTCTTGATCCAAGGTGTAGGAAAGGCTGATGGTTATATTTATGGTCCAGCAAGACATGCATTCAATGATCAATCAACTTATCCTCAGAAATTCCATTCAGGACGTTATCAAGCATCTAATCCAAACCCTAATGCGTCATATCCTCGTTTTACGTATAATGACGAAATAAACTCAAGAAACTTTTCTACATTTTGGAAGGAAGATGCATCATATTTACGCTTGAAAAATATTGAAATAGGTTATTCTCTTCCAAAGAATTTAATACAAAAGATTCGTTTAGAGAGATGTCGATTCTATGCTTCAGCTGATAATGTATTTACTAGCACAAAATATCTGTCAACTTATGATCCAGAAACACCAGTACAGGGTGGAGGTTATTATCCTCAGGTAAGAACATTTGTTTTTGGATTTAATATTACTTTTAAATAATGAGTTATGAAAATATTAAAATATATATTAGGAATTACTGCCTGTCTATTTAGTTTGACTTCTTGTAATGATAGTTTTTTAGATAGGCCCCCAATGGATGAATTAACTGATAATGTCTTTTGGCAATCAGAGCAACAGGTTAAGAGTGCGGCAAATGCTTGTTATGATGGTCTTGAAGGTAAGGGAATAATAAATTATGGTGAGATACCTGGAGATAATGTAATGTGGTATCGTAATATGAACTGGAAGCAGATTGGAGCTGGTCAATATGGTCCTGATTTACCTACGATTAATAGTAGATGGAATCAATATTATTCTCGTATCCGTAAATGTAATTATTTCTTGGATAACTATGAAAGAGCAGTTATGGTTGATGGTGAGAAATTAGAACGTTTTGCTGCTGAAGTGAGAACGATAAGAGCTTTTGTATATTTTTATCTCACTAGTTGGTTTGGAGATGTTCCATTGATTACTAGCGCTAAAAATGCCGATCCATATCAAGGTCGTACACCTAGAAGTGAGGTGATTGAGTTCTTAATGAATGATCTTGAAGATGCTGCTAGTAAATTACCTAAATATATTGAACCTGCAACTTCAGATTTTGGACGTATTTCAGCAGCAGGAGCTATTGCCTTAAAAGCTAGATTAGCTTTGCATAATGAAAGATGGGAAGATGCACAAAAAGCATGCGAAAGATTGATGCCAGGTGGTGATTTAGCTTATCATGAACTATATTCAACTGGAAATCCAGATGAAGACTATTCTGACTTATTTAAATTTGCAGGTAGAGCTTCTCGCCAAGGACACAACAAAGAAACTATTATTGCAATGGTTTATAATTATGACTTAGCATCAGGAGTACGTACGCATCATAATTTAAGTAGAGAGTTACAAGTTCCAGACCAATATTGTAGATTTAATCCAACTAAAGCTTTTATAGATTCTTATTTATGTGATGATGGTTTGCCAATCGATAAATCTCCAAAATATAAAGGAAATAACACAACAAAACCTCACTATGATTCTTATGCTCTTGTTTTTGAAAATAGAGATCCTCGATTGAAACAATCAATTATATATCCAGGATATAATAGATGGGAAGGATCAGAAGATGGAAGAGGTCAGGAAGCGATTGTAACAAAAGTATTTCAATCTCCAAAATTCACCAATGATAAAAAAGGATGTGCAACAGTAACTGGATTTTATCCTCACAAATATTGCGAACCTTCAAAAGTGTCCTTTATAAATGGAGACGATAATGATATCATCATTATTCGTTATGGAGAGATTCTTCTTATTTATGCTGAATCTATGTTTAAGCAGGGTAAATTAAATCAAGGAGCACTAGACAAATCGATAAACTTACTAAGAAAAAGAGTAGATATGAAGCCTATGAATCTTGGAGAGTTAGCCTCAAACAATATGGATCTTGAAACAGAATTGCGAAGAGAGCGTCGTGTCGAATTATTTTTAGAAGGATTACGATGGTTTGATGTTACTCGCTGGAAAGAAGGTTATAGGCTAGGAGTCGATTCTAGTGAATCTCCTGAACGTCAAGAAATAGGAATTATAAAAGGCTTAAGAAAAGATAATGTATACAATCAGAATGATATTAAGAATTTTAAGTTTGATAAAAATGGTTATTTAATACATGATGATAGTAGAATTTTCTCAAGTCCTAAAAACTACATGTTTCCTATACCTTATATTGCAACTCAAGTAAATCCTAATTTAAAACCAAATAATCCTGGCTGGGAATAATGGTTTATTAATAAATAATAGATGTTTTGTTACGAAATATCAAAAATAAGATTTGTATGAAACTAAATAAAAATATTAAATACTTATTGTTAAGCATTCCTTGTCTTATACTAAGTGTTTTATGGGGATGTAGTGATAGTGATAAAGATTATCTTGACGATGGAGCTTACCCTCCTCCATCTATTGAATTAACATCTGAAACAGACATTGATGCGTCTATTTTAGGAAGCAATGAACTGTTATTGGGGCGTGTTATAGCTCCCAATTTACTTAGAGATGTTTACGCAACTTTATTAATAGCTGATGGTGATAATTATATTGAAATAGATAAAGACAAGCGAATTCCTTTTCAATTAGATAATTTCCCAAAAGAGATAGACTTTACAATTGAAATTCCGATTTACTCTGAAGATGCTGCTGGTATCAAGATTGTAGCTACAGATATTTACACTAAAATGGATGAAGTGGTTATACCAATTAGAAGAATAAAAGGTATTCCTCCTACTATTTCTTTTGATAAGGATAACTTAGGTTCTGTTCAATTTAATAAGAATATTCAGTTGTTAGCTCATGTAGAAGGTAAAACTTCATTAAAATCAATTACTTATGTTTTAGCCCAGGATGTTCCTTATAAAGAATTAGGAAAACCTATAACAATTAATGCAAAAGGTGATAAAGTAGAAGATTTTACTTTTGATGTATTAGTTGATAATGAAGATGCCAATGCGATTGCAGTAACTGCTATTGATGAAGATGGTTTCCAGCGTCGTGAATTTGTGACTTTTAGTATTGAAGGAGTGCCTGAGGGTAGAGCTGCTATTTTTAAAGAATTAACTATGGCTACAGAGTGGGAAATACCAACAGATCCAACCAAACCATATATCTTCTCTTTAATGGGTATAAATGTAAATGGTATAACAAAACATGTAGTATCATTAGAGGAGGCTCAAAAGGCAGGTAATAAGGCTTCACTAGATTTTATGTTTGCTAATATTTGGAGAAACCCGAATGGAGGTAGGTTAGGTAATCATGGATTTGCTTATGTTGGTGCAGCAAGAATTGATGGCGGTGCCATAGGTAGAAAACCAGATGTTGATGGTTGGCTTACTGACTGTCAAAGAAATGAAACATACTTTGAAATGATAGATGAAAAGATTGTAGCAGAGTTAGATCTGGATAATTTTTTTGAAACAACAACAGGTAATTGGCGCACTTTTGAAGCTTTAGAACAACTGAAAGATGTTGTTGTAGGAAGTGGTTCTAATCGTCAAATATACCAACGTCCTAATGCTGGTACGGTTGCTGGTGCTGCATTCCAGCAAATTAAAGATGGCTCTTATATTGCTATTTTGAGAGTGGCAGATGGTGAGAAAAAGTATGGTATTATTAAAGTGGTTAAAGCAGGAGACGATTCAGCTGCATTATTACCTAATGGAAAGTTAGCTTACCCTGAAAAAGAAAACACACCTGTTCCTTGTAGTGATCCTAATTTAGGATACGATTATAGTGGTGTTGCTTCTCTTTATGGTAAAACATGTAATTTAGAAATTATTATTCAGTTATAATCAATTTTTAAGGGGTGAAGTATATCCATATGCTTTGCCCCTAATTTTTCTAATGATATAGTTTAAAATGAAAAAAATAAAAATTATTTTATCTTTACTTTTAGTATTATGTTCAGGTATTGTTTTTGCTCAAGATACAATACGAGTGCGAGTAATGACTTATAATCTTCGTTTTGGAGAATTGGCTTCAATGGAGGAAATAGCTCAGCATATAAAGTCTTTTAATCCTGACTTTGTAGCTTTACAAGAAGTTGACTCTAAAACATATAGAAAGAGGACTCCTCATCAGCATGGTGTCGACTTTTTAGGAGAACTAGCCTATCATACTGGAATGTTCGGAATATATGGTAAAACCATTGATTATGCGTCAGGATACTATGGTATAGGAATTCTAAGTAAGTATTCATATATCACAACTAAGAAAACGATGTTACCTAAAACTGAAGAAAGATTAGAACAGCGTGCTCTTTTGGAGGGTTTATTTGAAGTAGGTAATGATACTATAGTTTTTGCGTCAACACATTTAGATGCAATGTCTGATGAAACTAGATCTATCCAATTTGATAAAATAAAGAAATGTTTGGAAGCTTCTCAGTATCCAGTCCTCTTAGGCGGCGATTTTAATACTCGGTCAACTTCTTCACTAATCAAAAAAATGGATAATTGGTTTTTAGGAACGGATAGTGATTTTGGCATTCCTTCATGGAAACCTATTGCAAAAATCGATTATATTTTTGGATATCCTCAAAAAGGTTGGGAAATAATTAGTACACAGACTATTCAATCTTTATTATCTGATCATATGCCTATTATAACAGAATTAATATATATAAAGCCTAATTCTAAAAAATAAGATATTTGGACAATAAATCATATAACATCTAATTTTATGAAAAAACATATAACCTATTACTTCTTTATTGTTGCTTTAATCTTAATAAGTAGTTGTGCTACGAATTCAGAAACTAGTGAATATATAGCTGCAGCAAAGAGGGTAATAGAGAGACAAATAGGGAAAAAAGTTAATGAAATTCATTTTGAATCAATAGAACCGATTGGTGGTAAAGAAACTTTTGATGTAGTAGCAAAAGATGGAAAACTCTCAATAAAGGGCAGTAGTGCTGTAGCGATATGTTATGGATTTCATACGTATTTGAAAAATGCCTGTAATAGTATTAAAACATGGAGTGGAAGCCATACAGAAGCTTTAGATATCTGGCCCGAATATGAATTAAAAAATCAAGTAACTCCTTATGATTTAAGATACTTCTTGAATGTTTGCACTTTTGGATATACAACTCCTTTTTGGGACTGGAATAGATGGGAAAAAGAAATTGATTGGATGGCTTTTAGAGGTGTAAATATGCCATTAGCTACTGTTGCTAGTGAAGCAATAGCTGAAAGAGTATGGCTTAAAATGGGTTTAACCAAAGAAGAAGTACGAGAATTCTTTACGGCGCCAGCTCATTTACCTTGGCATAGAATGGGTAATTTAAATAAATGGGATGGTCCTCTGTCAGATGAGTGGCATACAAGTCAAATAGAATTACAACATAAAATACTTGATCGTATGAGAGAACTGGAGATGAAGCCAATAGCTCCAGCTTTTGCAGGTTTTGTTCCAATGGCTTTTGCAGAAAAACACCCTGATATAAACTTTAAACATATGAGATGGGGTGGTTTTGATCCAGAATACAATGCTTATGTATTACCTCCAGACTCTCCTTTTTTTGAAGAAATAGGAAAATTGTTTATAGAAGAATGGGAAAATGAATTCGGTAGTAATACTTATTATCTGTCTGATAGTTTTAATGAAATGGAATTGCCTATAGATAAGGATGATACAGAAGGTAAATATAGATTACTAAGACAATATGGTGAGTCTATCTACAAGTCTATATCTGCAGGTAATCCTGAAGCTATATGGGTTACTCAAGGATGGACATTTGGATATCAACACTCTTTTTGGGATACAACTTCTTTACAAGCTCTTTTAAGTAATGTTCCAAATGAGAAAATGATAATAATTGACTTAGGAAACGATTACCCAAAATGGGTTTGGAATACTGAACAAACTTGGAAAGTACAAAACGGATTCTACGGTAAGGGTTGGATATTTAGTTATGTTCCAAACTTTGGAGGTAAAACAACAATGACTGGGGATATGCAAATGTATGCGACATCTTCAGCAGAAGCTTTAGCTTCTCCTAATAAAGGAAATTTAATAGGTTTTGGTTCCGCTCCTGAAGGATTAGAAAATAATGAAGTAATTTACGAACTCTTAGCAGATATGGGATGGACTTCTGAATCAATTAATTTAGATGAATGGATGCAATCTTATTGTCTTTCTCGTTACGGTGGATATCCTGAAAATGTCCAAAAAGCATGGGAATTGTTTCGTAAAACAGTCTATAGTAATCTATATTCCTATCCTAGATATACTTGGCAAACTGTAGTTGAAGATACTTTACGTATTAATAAGATTAATACAAGTGATGAATTCCTTATAGGAGTTGAATTGTTTGTTAGTGCTGTGAATGAGTTGAAAGATTCTGAATTATATGTAAATGACTTAATAGAGTTTTCTAGTTTCTATGCTGCAGCTAAAGCTGACAAAATATATAAAGAGGCTCTAATTCTATTTGAGAGAGGAAATAAGAAAGAAGCACGTTCTTTGTTAAATCAGTCTATTCAAATTCTGTTGAAAGTAGATAAACTATTAGCTTCACATCCTATTTATAGATTGGAAGAGTGGGTCAAGTATGCTCGTAATTCAGGTTCTACAGTAGCTGAGAAAGATGCATTTGAAGCAAATGCTAAAAGATTAATTACTACGTGGGGTGGAATTCAAGATGATTATGCTGCTCGTTTTTGGAGTGGTCTCATTAAAGATTATTATATTCCTAGAATGGAACTTAATTTTTCATCTGAACGAAACTCTCTTCGTCAGTGGGAGGAAAACTGGGTAAGTACACCATGGAATAATCCAACTCAACCTTTTGATAATCCAATAGAAGCAGCTTTAGAAATAATAGACAGCTGTAAGAGTCTTTAATTTTTACTCACTTAATATCTTAAATATAAATGAATACCCCCGCGGGGGTATTCCCTTAAAACTATTTATATGAAGAATATTATTCTTGCATTTGATTCTTTTAAAGGTTCTGTAAGCTCTATGCAAATAGCAAGAGCTGCTGAATTAGCGATAAAAGAGGTATATCCAAATTGTGAGATTTTACCGTTCCCTATTGCAGATGGAGGTGAAGGAACTACCAATGCTTTATGTTCAAGGTTGAATGTAGAAAAGATTACGTGTTTGGTACATAATCCCCTTATGAATCAGATAGAAATATCTTACGGCATAACGAACGATAAGAAAACTGCAATTTTGGAAATGGCTTCTGCAAGTGGTTTGACTCTAATTGATGAAAATCATAGGAATCCAATGAAAACAACAACTTATGGTACAGGAGAAATTATTTTAGATGCATTAGAACGAGGTTGTAGAAACTTCATTATTGGAATTGGAGGCAGTGCAACAAATGATGCATCTATTGGTCTATTGAATGCTTTAGGTATCCGTTTTTTAGATAAACAAGGAATAGAATTAGAACCCATAGGAGAAAATTTAATACACATAGATCAAATTGATACTTCTAGAATAAATAAAGATTTAAAAGATTGTACTTTTACAATAGCTTGCGATGTAAATAATCCTTTGTTTGGACCAAATGGTGCAGCATATGTGTATGCTCCCCAGAAAGGAGCATCTACTGAAGAAGTCGAAATTTTAGATCAAGGATTAAAGAACTTTGCATCTATAGTAAAGAAGTATACTTCAAAAGATATATCTATCATTGCAGGAGCAGGAGCAGCTGGCGGTATGGGAGGAGGATTAGTTGCTTTTCTAAATGCAGAGTTAAAGTCTGGTATAGATGTTATTCTCGATGTTTTAGATTTTGGTGAGTATGTACAGCATACCGATTTGATTTTTACAGGAGAAGGATGTCTAGACAAACAAACAACAATGGGTAAAGCTTTAGGTGGAATTTTGAAACAAGCACTAAGATATGATAAGCCCATAATTGGAATTGGGGGGAGTGTTGTTGCTAGTAAGGAACTATTGTTAGCAGGATTTACCTCTGTTTTCCCTATCCAACCCTATCCTATAGCTTTAGAAGAAGCTATGAAAGAAAACTTCACATTACAAAATATATACAGGACTGTACTTCAAATTATTAAAACGATAAAATATTTCAAAAAATGACAGCTATAGGTGCTTTAATCGGGTTGCTACTATCTATTTATTTAATTGTAAAAAAAATCCCTCCAACTTATAGTTTGATAGCTGGTGCTATCGTGGGTGGATTATTGGGAGGCTTATCACTTATTCAAACTGTAGTAGTTATGACAGACGGAGTTAAAGATATTTCGTCGGCAATTATTCGTATCCTAACAGCTGGTGTTTTATCTGGAATATTGATAAAAACAGGGGCTGCTGCAACTATTTCTAATGCTATAGTACGTAAACTGGGTGAGAAAAGAGTGTTTGCGGCATTAGCAATAGCTACTATGCTATTATGCGCTGTTGGTGTTTTTATTGATGTAGCTGTTATTACTGTAGCTCCTATTGCTTTGTCTATAGGCAAGCGTTTAAATCTATCGCCTTCAGTTTTACTAATAGCAATGATTGGTGGAGGTAAATGCGGTAATATTGTTTCCCCAAATCCTAATACAATAATTGCAGCAGAAAATTTTGGAGCAGATTTGTCTTCTGTTATGTTTTCTAATATTATTCCAGCTTTCATAGGTTTGCTTTTTACTCTCTTTGTAGTAATAAAATTAATACCCAAGCAGATTCAAAAGATGCATGATTCTGATTCACTAATAGATGAAGTTAATGAACTACCTGCTTTGCTACCTAGTTTAGTCGCACCAATTGTCACTATTATGCTTTTAGCACTTCGGCCAATAGCAGACATAAACATAGATCCATTATTAGCATTACCAATAGGTGGTTTGGTGGGAATTATTAGTATGAAGCAATGGAGTAATATTCTGCCAAGTATTGAATATGGATTGTCAAAAATGTCATCAGTTGCTGTTTTACTCATTGGAACAGGGACTATTGCTGGTATCATTAAAAACTCAACTCTTAAAGACTGGATTTTGACAGGCTTAGCAAAGGCTAATATTGGAGAGATAATGATTGCTCCTATATCAGGTGCTTTGATGTCAGGAGCTACTGCATCAACTACAGCAGGTGCTACGTTAGCTTCATCATCTTTCGCTGACACAATATTGGCGGTAGGTATTTCTGCAGTATGGGGTGCAGCTATGATTAATTCTGGAGCAACAGTATTGGATCATTTACCTCATGGTTCATTTTTTCATGCTACAGGTGGAGTGTGTGAATTGAATTTTAAAGAGAGGTTGAAATTAATTCCTTATGAAACTCTTATAGGTGTTGTTTTAGCTGGCGCTACTACTATCTCCTGTATTATAGCTTAGTAAAATGGTAAATAAAATAGAAGACTCAAAGCGATTACTTTCTTTAGATGTACTTAGAGGTATTACGGTTGCAGGAATGATTTTAGTGAATAATACAGGTTCTTGTGGATATAATTATACAGCCTTGCGGCACGCCTCTTGGGATGGATTGAATTTTGCTGATCTAGTGTTTCCTATGTTTATGTTTATGATGGGAATATCTACATATATTTCTCTACGAAAATATGAAAACAATAAAAAAACAGCTTTCTATAAAATATTCAAGAGGACAAGTTTGTTAATTATAATAGGTCTTTTTATGGAGTGTATAATTACTTGGATTGAAGTGGGGCTAAATCTAAGTACATTAAGATTAATGGGAGTGATGCAGCGACTTGGACTTTGTTATGGAATAACAGCTTTACTATCTCTTTATGTCCCGCATAAATACTTATTGAAAATAGCCTTATCTGTATTATTGGGGTATTTTATTATTCAGATTGTGGGTAGTGGGTTTGATAAATCAGCTGAGAACGTAATAGGTGTTGTCGACAGATCGGTATTAGGTGTTAACCATATTTACTTACAGGGAAAGCAGTTTGTCGATCCCGAGGGTGTACTGAGTACTTTACCAGCGATAGCACAAGTTATGATAGGTTTTTTCTGTGGTAGAAAAATATTAGAAAAGAGAGAGCATAAACAGCAAATGCTTATTTTATACAGGTTAGGTAGTTTGTTCCTTTTTGTTGGTTTTGTATTTAGTTATGTTTGCCCCATTAATAAAAGATTATGGTCACCTACATTTGTATTGGTAACAAGTGGTGTTGCTTGCATGGCTTTATCTCTATTAATAGATACTCTTGATATTAAACAGAAAAAGCACTGGTCTAGATTTTTTGAGGTTTTTGGAGCAAATCCATTGATACTCTATGTGGTAGCTAGTATTCTGGCTCCTCTTCTTAAGCACTTTAATGTGCATCAATTATTATTTAATAATATACTAAATCCTTTATTTGGTGCCTATTTAGGTTCTTTTATGTATGGTTTTTCATTATTACTCATTTTATGGATAATGGGATTTATTTTATTTAAAAAACGTATTTATATTAAAATTTAATAGCATGAAACAAACGAAAATTTACTTACTCTTATTTGCTCTCTTTATTTCAATAGGAGTGATAGGAAAGGATAAAGATGTTGTGACAATTGAGAAGATGACGCAACGATTAATACCTACTTATAGTTCGAGTTTTAGTTTTAAGAAAATTAAAGCAATAAATCAACGAGATTTTTTCACTGTTGAGTCTAAGCAAAATAAAATACTAATAGAAGGGAATAATGCCAACTCAATGGCTATGGGGTTAAATCATTACTTAAAACATTATTGCTTAACCACTGTTTCATGGTATGCTGATAAGGCAATAGAAATGCCTAAAGAATTACCAGCCCTTCCACAAAAGATTAGTGTTGAGGCTAAAGTTGATACTCGATTTTTCTTAAATTATTGTACGTATGGATATACTATGCCATGGTGGCAATGGAAAGACTGGGAAAGATTTATTGACTGGATGGCTCTAAATGGAGTTAATATGCCTTTAGCCATTACCGGGCAAGAATCTGTCTGGTATAATGTTTGGAAAAAACTAGGAATGTCTGATCTTGAAATACGCTCGTATTTTGTAGGACCTCCATATCTTCCTTGGCATAGAATGGCAAATATTGATAGTTGGAATGGACCACTTCCTAAAGAATGGTTAGATCATCAATCAGATTTACAGAAACAAATATTAAAACGTGAACGAGAATTAAATATGAAGCCTGTACTACCTGCTTTTGCGGGTCATGTACCTAGTGAATTAAAGCATCTTTTCCCAGAAGCAGATATTCAACATTTAGGAAAGTGGGCTGGATTTGCTGATAAGTATCGTTGTAATTTCTTAAACCCTAACGATCCATTATTTGCAAAGATTCAGCGTCTTTTCTTAGAAGAACAAACAAGGCTTTTTGGTACTGATCATATTTATGGCGTAGATCCTTTCAATGAAGTTGATCCTCCAAGTTGGGAACCAGAATATTTAAAAAAGGTTGCAGCAGATATGTACAGAACGCTTACCGATGTGGATCCTAAAGCAAAATGGTTGCAAATGACATGGCTGTTTTATCATGGCAAGAAGAAATGGACGGCTCCTCGTATTGAGGCTTTACTAACAGGTGTCCCTCAAGATGAACTTTATTTATTAGATTATCATTGTGAAAATGTAGAACTATGGAAAACCACAGATTATTTTCATGGACAACCTTATATTTGGTGCTATTTAGGTAATTTTGGCGGTAACACTACAATTACTGGTAATGTAAAGGAGAGTGGTCAGAGATTAGAAAATACATTGATCAATGGTGGAAATAATTTTAAAGGGATTGGTTCAACTTTAGAAGGTTTAGATGTAATGCAATTTCCTTATGAATACATATTCGATAAGGCATGGACTTTTAATATGGATGATAATTCTTGGGTTGAAAATTTAGCGGATAGACATTTAGGTAAAAAATCTGAAGCTTACAGAGAAGCATGGAAAATTCTATTTAATGATGTGTATGTACAAGTACCTAAATCTTTAGGGGTACTGCCAAATTTTCGTCCTGAGATGTCTAAGCCAAATAAACGTACAGTCAATGATTATAAAAATAAAGACTTAGTCAAGGTTTGGGCTAAATTACTAGAAGTAAAAGAATGTACCAGAGATGCATATATCATAGATCTTATTACTGTTGGGCGACAAGTCTTAGGCAATTACTTCTTAGTGGTAAAAAATGAATTTGATCAAATGTATCAATTTAAAGATCTTCCAGGTTTAGAATCTAGAGGTGCAAAATTAAGAGAAATTTTAAATGACTTGGAAAATCTAACAGCTTTTCATAATCATTGTACTTTAGAAAAATGGATTTCGGATGCTAGAGCTTTAGGAAATACTATAGAATTGAAGGATTACTATGAAAAAAATGCCCGTAATTTAATTACTACTTGGGGTGGTAGCTTGAATGATTATGCTAGTAGAACATGGTCTGGACTCATAAAAGATTATTATGCTAAGAGATGGAATTTGTATATTGATTCTGTTACAGAAGCCTTAAAAGAGAATAAAAAATTTAATCAGTCTGAACTAAATGAAAAATTAAATATTTTAGAGGAAGCATGGGTAAATAAAGTTGAAACTGTTACCTCTTATGAACAAGGAGATATTTTAGAATTGTCTAAATATCTTTTTGATAAATATCGAGTTGCAATTTATTAAGCTGTAAAATAAAAGGTTGGAATTTTAAAATTCCAACCTTTTATTTTTATGATATCTAGATTAAAGAGTTCCGTTAAAAAGCATCAATAGCGCTATGTTAGTTACATACGATCTGATCTGTTTTAGAGATTGATAATATTGATATTTAATGGTATTTATAGATAGGTTTAAGATATCTGCTATTTCTTGATTGGTGTACTTCCCAGAATATTTCATTAAAAAGATTCTTTGGCGTTGAGATGATAATGCAGCGACTGCCTTTTTTATCATATTAAGTTGTCGTTCCTTATTATTTTCTACTTCTTCTATTTCTTCACTTGCGTATAAATTGAGAAGCATTTCTAAGCAATCTTCTAAAACTGTCACATTCTTTTGTGAGTCACGTAATGTATTTAGTAAATCATTCTTTAATATAGTAAATAGGTATCTGTTGAAAGGTTTGTTTTCGTCTATGTCCTTTTTCTTAACCCATATTTTAATAAAAAGATTTTGGACGGCATCTTCTGCTAACTCTTTGCTGCATAAATATTTTAGAGAGAGCATATATGCTTCTTTAGAATATTTTTCATATAGAGAACTGAATGCTAATTGACTTCCCTTTTTAAGCTGTCTTATTAAAATAGCTTCAGTAGAATTTATATTATCTCCTTTCATGGAATAAATTAAGGTTTTCTTCGAGTACAATGTAAAATACTAATTTCTTTAATACAATAAAGCATCATTACATTCTAATATAAAAAGTATAGTAATAAATGAAAAATGGTCATCTAGCAATACTATTTTGTGTTTTCATATATTACAAATATACAAGTAAAAATTGATGTTCACAAAGATATTAACAAAAAGTCTTTGTGTTTAAAAATATAATTTTCCCAATAATTTCTAAGTAAAAAGAGATGAAACGATGACTCTATACAAAAGGTATATTGGGGTTGAAGTAGAAGAAGAAAGTTAGGGCTATTTGGGGGGAAGAGATGAGCATTTATGCTATACTCTAAATTCTACTAAATAATCATAGATAGTAGTTGTGTTATACCCTAAAATATCTTTAGCCTTCGCATTTGATAGCGCAGTAAAAGGAGGGCGTGGGATAGCATTAAAAGCAGAATTACTGATTTCGGGATGGATTAAACAAGAGTCTTTACCTAGTAGTTTGGCGATATAAAGCCCCAATTCATAAATACTGAATAGTTCTGACCCGCAGATATGAAATATTCCTTTTTCTTCTTTTTCTATGAGCAGATGTATGCCTTGGCAGATATCTCCAACATAGGTAGGAGTACGCCATTGGTCACTTACCAAATGAAGCTCTTCGTTATTACTCAATTTGGATTGAATGATTTCCACAATATTAGTATGCTGTCCATCCTTGGGCTTGCCATAAACAACCGCTACTCTTGCTATCGCATAATGTGTCAAGTGTTTCTGGATCCATTGTTCTGCCTCCAACTTTGTTTTCCCATATTCATTGATAGGGGCAGGAATGTCTTCTTCTGTATATGGAATCTCTCTCTTTCCATCAAATACAAAATCGGTAGAGAGTTGGATAAAATGAATGGCCAGCTTTTTGGCTACTGTACCGATAGTCTTTACTGCTTCAACATTTACAGAGTAGGCTTGTGAGGGGTTTTCCTCACATTGCGGAATGCCAGAGATTGCTGCTGTATGAATGATAACATCTGGTTGAATCTTCTGAATATAGGCTATTACGTTTCCCGATTCCGTTAAGTCTAATCTTTGATATTCATATCCTTGTGTAGGGTATTTATCTGTACTATTCGAGGTGGCAAAGAGTTCGTAAGTCTTTTGTTGCATGAAATACTGTAGAAGGTATCTGCCAGTAAAGCCATTCGCTCCAGTAATGAGTATTCTTTTCATTGGTTTCATATTCATTCATATTACCATGAAGGTCCGTATGGATTTTCTTTTCTTTGTACTTCAAAGCGAACACTAAATCCGCTTGAAGATTTTAGTTCAAAAGCTCCGTGAAAATCATTTTTCTCCCAAGGAAGTGCAGAGGGATTTGGTCTTCTATATCCTTCAGCATTATAATCACCCGATGTTGTCATTCTCCATTTGTCATTGATTCGAAATGTAGCCGAATTGATAGGTGAAGAAGTAGGGCTATTAAAAGGATGATATCCCCAGCCATAACCAGAGTTGGTTCCAAAGGTAGTAATGGGTGTTACACCATAGATAGCCTTACTCAAATCAAACCCCATTTTCTCTGTAAAGTCTTCATAAGGAGCTATCTTTAATTGAGATAAATCGAGCTTCGGTAAAAACATCGGTTGGGCTACAGCCTTGTTTAGATCGAGGATAAAGCCTCCAAACTCTTGGTAGGTTGCCATCTTTTCGGGCTCTGTATCGATCTCTATAACTGGCTTTTCATTCTGAGCAAAAAGAGCTACAGTAGTGATGCAAGTCATTATGAGTAAGGTTAATATCTTTTTCATAATTTTGAGTATATCAGTCTGTAAGCAAATATAACTAAGTTTGAGCTAGACGTCAATTAAATTCTTGAATAGCTACTATATTTAACAAATATCAGCAAGTTTGCATAAACTATCGTTTAATATTCGTAAGTTTACGCTTTAGTATTACTCAACTTATAAAAAAATACTCCACTATGAAAACGGATATTGAAATTGCGCGTAGTATCAATCTTCAAGAAATCAAGCAAGTGGCTAAAAATGCTAATATTCCTGAAGATCGTATAGAGAATTATGGGCGTTATATCGCAAAACTTCCGCTCGACTTAATCAACGAAGAAAAAGTAAAGAAAAGTAATCTAATATTGGTTACCGCCATAACTGCAACTAAAGCAGGTATTGGTAAAACCACTGTGTCTATTGGTTTGGCTCTTGGGCTACAAAAAATAGGCAAGAATGCTTTTGTTGCTCTTCGTGAGCCTTCATTAGGACCCTGTTTTGGTATGAAGGGGGGTGCAGCTGGAGGTGGTTATGCTCAAGTATTGCCTATGGAAAAGATCAATCTTCACTTTACAGGTGATTTCCATGCGATAACTTCTGCTCACAATATGATATCTGCTCTATTAGACAACTATCTTTATCAAAATCAATCATCGGGTTTTGGTCTGAAAGAAAATCTTTGGCGCAGAGTGCTCGATGTAAACGATCGTTCTTTACGCAACATTGTTGTTGGCTTGGGTGCTAAAAGTAATGGTATAACTCAAGAAGCAGGGTTTGATATTACTGCGGCTTCTGAAATTATGGCTATTCTTTGTTTGGCTACTGATGAAAAAGATTTGAGACGTCGTATAGAAAATATTCTTTTGGGATATACCTATGATGACAAACCTTTTACTGTTAAAGATTTGGGCGTTGCTGGTGCAATCACTGTATTACTTCGTGATGCTATTTATCCCAACTTAGTACAAACCACAGAAGGTTCTCCTGCATTAGTTCATGGTGGTCCGTTTGCTAATATTGCTCATGGATGTAACTCTATTGTGGCTACAAAAATGGCAATGAGTTTTGCTGATTATACAATTACAGAGGCTGGTTTTGGGGCTGACTTAGGTGCAGAAAAGTTTTATGATATTAAATGTCGTAAGAGTGGTTTACAACCTAAACTAACTGTGATTGTAGCTACTGCCCAAGGTTTGAAAATGCATGGTGGTGTAGCTTTAGATAAAATAAAAGAACCCAACTTGGAAGGGTTGTATCATGGCTTTGCCAACTTAGATAAACACATTCGCAACCTTCGTTCTTTTGGTCAAACTGTGGTTGTTGCATTTAATCGCTTTGCTACTGATTCTGATGAAGAAGTTGATGCGATTAAGAAACACTGCGAAGAACTAGGTGTGGGTTTTGCTATTAATAATGCCTTTACTGATGGAGGCGAAGGTGCGGTTGAACTAGCTAAATTAGTAGTTGATACGATTGATAAGAAGCCCTCAGAACCGTTGAAATTTGCTTATAAAGAATACGATACAATAGAAGAGAAGGTAGAAAAAATTGCTACTCATATTTATGGTGCTAAGTCGGTTCAATATACCAACAAAGCTCGTAAAATGATTAAGCTAATTAATAGTATGGAGCTTTCTCACTACCCAGTATGTATTGCTAAAACACAATATTCTTTCTCAGCAGATCCTTCAGCTTATGGTGCTGCGGATGGTTTTGAGTTTGAAATTAGTGATTTTGTAATCAATAACGGAGCAGAGATGATTATAGCGATTGCAGGTAGTATGATGCGTATGCCTGGTTTACCAAAATCTCCTCAAGCTCTACGTATTGATGTAGTAAATGGTGAAATAGAAGGATTGAGTTAAAAGATAAATCCTAGAGTGAGCCCCATTTGCTGAGCGGGTTTATAGTGATCTATAAAACGTCCCGACCAGTTGAGCTGGGTAAATAAACTCACCTTTTGAGATATTAAAAATGGCAGGTCCCAGCGTATTGACGTATGGCCTGCTATTTCGTTTTTAGATACCAATGTCATTTGCTGTTCTATTAATGGACGTATCGGATTATCTTCTTCCATTTCACTCATCACGGTAGAGTGGCTTAGATGAGGAATAATATCTACTTGTGCCTTCCAAGTTAATGCTCCTGTATTGAACTCTTTGCGAAGCGTGGAGAGTAACTTTATATTTAGCACTTGTTTCTCTAGTTTTCTGTTAGGAAGATCATAACTTTCTTTTAGACTCTGAAATGAAAGTTGAGGCTCTATAACCCATTCCAAATTCTTTGTGCTGAAAGAAGTTTGCCAAAGTCCTGCTATTCCTACTTTAAGGTATTCTTGATTATAAAGTTGTTCTTCTCCAATCTTAGGAAGTGTTCTTCCTTGAGGTTTACCATAGAGATAGTCGGTTCCTTCTTTCGTGTTGATTTCTCCCACTAATTTCACAGCCCAGTGGGTTGCTTGAAATCCCGCTGTACCTTCCAATAAATAGCTTTGCAAGCGATTCATAGGTATATTGCTCCACTCGGATATTCGCTTATCTACTTTTGTATGTATCCAACTTGTGTGGGCAAACCAACCTCTTTGATTTTGAGGTTGAAAGTTGAGATTAGCTCCGTAACTGATGCCATCAAACTGTACTCCATAAAACGTTCCATCGAAACGCATAGATCGCATTCCTAAACCTGTAAGATGATAAATAGGAGTAGTAAGGTGAGAGGAGAAAAACTGAATGGTGTTTTGTTGTTTGTAATTTTGAAAATAGAACCCCATCCCAACTAGATAATTCTTTTTTAGGGCTTGGCTAATACCTAGTTTGAACTCTAAATCGGATACAATATTTTTGGGACGTGGATCTTGACGTTTATAACCTATTTCTGCCCTATAATTGAGCTCTAAACCCAATGTGAGTTTGGACTTAAAATGGTGAAGATATCCTCCTTGAAATTGATAAGTCTCCGAGTAAAATTGACCTCCTATAGTATCTGCCAAAACATAAGGAGCTATTTTCTCATAGTCGGAAGTATTATTAAAGCGAAGTCCCTTTGTTGTTTTATTTTGATAACTAGCTCCGCCCCACACCAAAGAGTTTGCACTGAGTTCTCTAAGTGTGTGAGCAGAGATAGAGTAATGACGATATTTCTCACCCTTTTGCCAATTGATGGGTTCACTTTCACGGTAAGTTTGTCCATCTAGTTGGATAGTTGAAATAGAAGTTTTGGCACTGTAGTATCTCAATGCGGGATTGTGCATGTATAAATCTCTCATAAACTGATTGACAGGTTGTTCTATCAGCCATTTTTTTTGAATGAGAGATAAACTATCCTTCTCTGTGGCTTTACTTCCTACAGAAAGACAGATCAATAAACTGAAAAGTGAGAAATATCGTATATTCATAAAAAACACCTATTAATATTATTCTGCAACACTGGGAGTAGCAGTAGGAATAAAGTCTTCTTTTGAGTTATTGGTATCTTGCAATACTTTTCTTCCGTCTGCTTCTTGATAAGCCACTTTACGTCGTACTGATTTACCACTACGGTTTGGATCGTTGCTATCGTTGCCACAGTAGGTATAACTAGCATCTAGTGAGCTATCTGTAACAATCCACTCATGTTCATCTTGAGTAGATACATTGACAGCATCAATGATCCATTCATTTGGAACGAAGTAAGCTTTGCGTTTGATATTTATTTGAGAATCTCCCGTATCATAGATAAAAGAGTACTCTTTTTGATTCTCGGCTAAGAAAGTCTCCTTGTCTTTACCCATGCGTAGGATAGCATAAGCACGGTTGCCTTGCATATTTAGAATCCAGATTGTAAGTGTATAGCTGTATATATTGTCTAGATTGGGAACTTCGGGGTTGTCGGTATCTTGAATTTTAGGGTTGCTAGACTCGTCAAACCACTCAAAGTCTGCATTAGAAAAATCGAAAGAATTAGGATTTACCTCCTTATGATTTATTGCTTTATCACAGATAATAATAGATTCACCGGGCAGAACGGGGTGATCTTTACCCGATCCAGGAACAGCATATAGTGCCTGAACAGCAAACTCTTCTGTCATTCTATTTGGTGTAATATCTTGATACATATTGGTTGCAAAACCAGACTCTGCAATAGTCAAGCCATCAGCATAAAGAGTTTCATCGGAGTTGTTGGTGATTTTAAAGTATTGATCGCCCAAGTATCCTCTTTTAGAATTAGGATATAAACTGCCAGTATAGAAGATCTCTTCAATTACAAAATCTCGTTCAGTAGGCAGAGGCAACACATTAAATTCTATAGATGTATCTTTATTAATTGTAGTATTTTCCAAATAACCTTTGAGTATTCTCTCTTTTCCATCTAGCTTAGCTTTGGCTTCAAAAGAGAGATTGTAGAGTCCACTTTTAAGATGTGCTATAAAAAGATTATTTTCTTGAAGTTCTACGTCATAACTAGTTGTACGGCGAGAGTTTATTTCAAAGGCAGATATTTTGGTATCATAAAGTTTTGCTTGTTTAAACTCCTCAGGCAAATTCACCTTTGTATTGACTAGATGTCCCGATTGGGTAACTTCTGTGTTGGAATCATTATCACTACATCCCACCATAGCCAGTAGAAGAGTGAATAAGAATAGGGGTAATAATTGTCTCTGTTTCATAAAAATAATATTTAAAATTTTAGATTGAGTTCCATACCAAAGTAGGGGTATAGTGTACGATACACTTTAGCTCCGTTGATATTGTAGCTAGGTGTATAACTAAGTATTCGGTTCACGAATAAGGCTATATCTACGGTCTTGCCAAAAGATTTGTTGGCTTTGAGATTAATAATCGATTCATGTTTCATGCGATTACGGGAGGTTTGATTCTCCCTTAGCTCCAGCTGCTTGAGATAAGGATCTTGTGCAGATTCTTCTGTGTAGGGATGTACAATGCCATCTATTCCTACATAGCTTTTGGGAGTGCCACTACGAGGATAAAAGAGTGATTTATCTAGCCATGTACTTTGTAATGTGGTAGAGAAAGTTAAACCCAAACTGGGTATCTGTGTATCAAGCATTAAATTGGTACTTAATTCTTGATATTCTCTCTTTTCATTCCAATCGTAATAGCCCAGATAAGGAAGAGCTTTATTATCTATAATTACCTGTGCATCATACCACAGGGGAGTACTATTATTGTAAGAGGTTTTATACCAAGCTCCATTCAGTGTTACACGCGTATTTATGGTCTTAAAACGAGGAGTACTGAGTTGAAACTCTATTCCTTCTTTATCTAGTTTAGCCCCATTGCCCGTAGAGCCAATAGTGGTCATCTCTTTTTCTTCTGTATAGGGCAAGTCTGCTGGGTTTGGCTTCGCAGTTATATGACTATTATCAATGCCAGAGGTATCGTATTTTCGATAATCCATAATGGCATACGTATTAATGCCTCTGAAACCCGTTGTCGTTTTTTCTCGGAAGTAAGTTGCCGAAAGTCGATAATTCCCCCATGAAATATCAGTCCTGATTTCCCATTTCGCATTGCGATTTGCTTTTAAGTGATAGTTTTCTCTATCATAAATATGTGTATTGAGAATCAATCGCCTGTAATCCGAATTATTGTGATAATAATTGAGCTCGGGTAAATCCAGATACAACTTATCGGGGTATAACTGAGCTATAGTAGGTAGTTTTGTTAGAATACCCCATCCCAATCCTATCTTCCAATTGAATTGATGTTTGCCTAGAGGTAGGTTGAGGATATCTCCCAAAAGATTGATACGAGGGTCCCAATGAATTTTATTTTGTAAATCGTACTGGTTGTTTAAGCCAGTAAGAGCAATAGCACGTACACCTGCCTGAATATCCAATTGATGCTTTTCTGAAAGTGATATACTTAAATTGTCTTCTAGATAGGCAGAAAGAACTTGAGAAGCAGGAATATCTTTGTATGCCCTTGGGCGAGTGGTCATCAGAGGAGAAGGAGGACGTTGAGTGTCATAAATGCTACCTTTTCCCTTGTTTTTATTGTACCGATAATCAGCACCCACACTAATGTCTTGTTTCACTCCCTTAAAATCGGCTGCCCATTCACTATTCAGTTGGATATAGCCATAAAGAGGTTTGCCATCAATCTCCAACTGTGATACATAATGACTGGGAAGATAATAAGCATCGTGTGAACCTTCTTCTTTGCTGTTTGGAATAGCAGAAGGAACATTGAGGAATACTTCCTTGGTTTGTTTAATTTTATCAAACTGAGCACTTAGACTCGGAGAGAAAGAGATGCTCTGTAAACCTTGAGTGTAGTAGGTGGTAAATTTGAGTTGGTTGTTGAGGCTCAATCTTCTAACAGACGATTTATATCTATCCTTTGTAAGATCAACCTCTGGATCTTTCTTTTCTTCATCAAAAGTACCACTAAAATCGAAAGAGCTATTCCATTTCAAGAATCCTTGGGCTAAAGCATATCTACTAGTAAAACGAAGTGAAGAGGTAATTCGCTTAAAGTTCTCCATGCTGTTTCGGGGATCTATCTTAGAGTCGAAATAATCTAAATCGAGATTAAGTACACTATGGTCATTCATATCTATACCCTTACCCATATAAAAGAGCTTGCTATATTGATCGGCTTTAAAGCGAAAACGGAGAGGGGAAGCCTCACTTTTTCTTTTGATTTTCACCACCCCCGTTGATACATCCCCATACTT
The DNA here is from genome assembly GCA_000212915.1 of Bacteroides coprosuis DSM 18011. Taxonomy (NCBI): domain Bacteria; kingdom Pseudomonadati; phylum Bacteroidota; class Bacteroidia; order Bacteroidales; family Bacteroidaceae; genus Bacteroides; species Bacteroides coprosuis. The sequence goes on along the minus strand of CM001167.1, from coordinate 2,482,026 downwards.
TACCGAAGGGATACCTCTAATGATTTCTACAGACTCTATATTGTCGGTAGAGAGTGTGCGCATGTCAATTCCTTTTGATGTAATATCTCGTTTTTCATTCGTTTGTAGTCCTGTACCAATTGTTTGCAAATTAGCATCTCCAGAGAGGGGAATATCATCTACAACGAAAGAGGTTCCTAAAGAAGAAAAATCTGAAAAAGAGCTGGTTTTATTGGCTTCACGAATACGAATTAAATTGATATTGCCCATTTGTGGATCGATAGCTTTTCCTCCAGGAAGTAACGAGAGTAAATCTGTAAAACTACTAGGTTGGAGATGTGCCATAGCCTGCGTATCAATTTTTGAAGAGCTAGTCATCCCTTTCGACTCTGATGCCGTAACAATAACTTCCTCCAAAACTTTATTATCGGGATTTAATTGGATGGTGAGCGATTTTTTATTATCTAGCATAACAGAAACCGTTTGAGATATATATCCTATATAGCTGATTGTTAATTGATATTCTCCTGGCAATTCTTCTATATAAGCTATACCTCGAACATCGGTAAGAGTTCCTTTCGTCTGTTCTCCTATTTTATATAAGATAGATGCACCCACTAAAGGTTCTTTGGTTTCACTATCAATCAAATCGATTCTTTGCCGAATTCGATTAGCATTTGTAGCAGTAGCCACTTGATAAAAACATAATCCTATAAGAGAGAATAGAGTTATGATGATGTTTGATTTCATTCTTGTGTTGTATAGTAAACTTTCCAAACACAAAGATAGAGGGTTGGTAAAAGAACATCAATGCCCAATTTTAGGTATTATTGAGCTCAGAATCACTAATTATAGGTATAGACTTTGATGAGGCTTGTTTGTAAATTTGTGACATAATTCATTGAACAAAACTAAAATATTTAAAATGAAAGTAAGAAAACTGTCAGGATTAGTATTAATGTCCTCTGTACTTGCATTATCTGCATGCGGAAATGCTAGTCAGTCTAAATCAAGTCAAACAACTGCGCAAACTGAAAATGTGCCAAAAGAGGCTACAGCCTTAGAAGTAGATCTATTACTTGCTCAAGCAGCTACCTTAATAAATCAAGAGGTTTCTGTAGAAGGGGTATGTACCCATATTTGTGCACATGGTGGTAAAAAAATCTTTTTAATGGGTAGTGATGATACACAAACCATACGAGTTGAAAGTGGGAATCTGGGTGCCTTTAAAAGTGAATGTGTGAATCATATAGTTACCGTAAAGGGTGTTTTGAAGGAAGACCGTATTGATGAAGCCTACTTGCAAGCATGGGAGGCACAACTGAAAGAGTCTGCCGAAAAACATGGAGAAGGAGAGGGTTGTACAACAGAGAAGGTAGCTCGAGGTGAAACAGCTAATACTACCGATACCCGTATTGCCGATTTCAGAGAACGAATAGCGAAGCGTGAAGCAGAAGAGGGTAAGGCTTATCTATCTTTCTACCATATTGAAGCGACAGATTATGAAATTCAGTCTTAAGGAGTTTCGAAAATGGTGCCGTTTTATTCATAGAGATTTATCGTATTTCTTTGCAGGATTAATCTTGATTTATGCTATTTCTGGAATAGTAATGAATCATAGAGATACCATTAATCCTCATTTTAACCTATCTACTTATCGATATACGCTGCCAGAAGCTATTCCTAGTCAAGATAAAATCACAAAAGATTTTGTATTGAAATTACTAGAGAAGCATAATGAAGAGGGAAATTATACAAAACATTATTTTCCTGAGGCAGGTATGATGAAGGTCTTCTTAAAAGGAGGATCTAATTATCATTTGAATATCAATACTGGTGATGTCTTGTATGAATCCGTTAAACGTCGGCCTATAATTGGTGCTATGACGAAATTACACTATAACCCTGGTCAGTGGTGGACTCTTTTTGCCGATGCTTTTGCTATTGCATTAATTGTGATTACTGCTACAGGTATGTTTCTTGTCCGAGGAAATAAAGGACTATGGGGTAGAGGAGGGATAGAGTTTGTTTTAGGATTGCTCATTCCACTCGCCTTTCTTCTATTCTTTTAAAACAAATTCATGGAAAATATTATTGAATGCAGAAATCTTACGCATTACTATGGTAAACGTATGATTTATGAAAATCTGTCATTCCAAGTTCCTAAGGGCCGTATTTTAGGGCTCTTAGGAAAGAATGGCACTGGAAAAACAACCACTATTAATATACTAAGTGGTTATTTAAAACCTCGTGCTGGGGAGTGTCTTATATTTGAGGAAAATATCCAAACGATGGATCCTACACTTCGTCAGCATATTGGGTTATTAATCGAGGGTCATGTACAATATCAATTTATGACCATTGATGAGATTGAGAAGTTTTATAGCTCATTCTATCCCAACTGGAAGAAAGATGCGTATTACGGATTGATGGAGAAGTTGAAAGTTGCTCCAAAGCAAAAGATCTCTCGGATGTCGTGTGGACAACGTTCGCAAGTTGCTCTCGGCTTAATCCTAGCTCAAGATCCAGAATTACTTATTTTGGATGACTTCTCTTTGGGATTGGACCCTGGATATCGTCGACTATTTGTAGATTATCTCAAAGATTATGCAGATGCTGAAGGGAAAACCATTTTCCTAACTTCGCATATTATTCAAGATATGGAAAGGCTGATAGATGATTGTATTATTATGGATTATGGAAGCATCTTAACCCAACAGCCCATTCAGCAGCTTCTTTCAACTTTTAGAAGATACAGCTTCGATCTTCCCGAAAAGAAAGAATACCACTTGGAAGATAAAAACTTCTATCATCCCACTCAGTTGCGACAGCACATGGAAACTTATTCTTTCTTAAATCCTGATGAGGCTGTAGCCCAACTAAACAGCTTAGGTATTCAAGCTCATAATGTGAAGGCAGAGTTTCTAACCCTCGAAGATGCCTTTATTGGTCTAACTGGTAAATATTAATTATTATGTTGAAAGCTATATTTTATAAGGAATGGATTAAAACACGTTGGTATATTCTTTTAGCAGCACTTCTATCGCTAGGTTTTACCTTATTTAGTCTTTTTAGAATCTCTCGTATTTTAGTTTTAAAAGGAGGAGCTCAGCATCTTTGGGAGGTGATGTTGCAAAAGGACACCGTCTTTGTTGAGTTGTTGGAATATATTCCTTTACTGGTCGGCCTGGTATTTGCCATTGTGCAGTTTGTGCCTGAGATGCATCACAAATGTTTGAAGTTGACACTACATTTACCCTATAGCCAGCAAAAGATGACCTTATCTATGCTGTTTTATGGATTTATAGTACTGTTTCTTTGTTTTTTGGTGAACTATACTTTGTTGTATTTCTTTTTCTCAAGTTATTTTGCTTCAGAATTAGTAAGCATTATTTTCACCACCCTTACACCTTGGTTTTTAGCAGGATTTGCAACTTATCTTTTTACTGCTTGGATCTGCTTAGAACCCACATGGCGTTATCGCATAACCAATTCTATTATTGCCGTATTACTCCTGCGTATATTCTTTTTGTCCTCTACGCCAGGAGCGTATGTAACATTTACCCCATACCTTGTAATCTTTGTAATACTCTTATTTCCACTTTCGTGGTTATCTATCAAGCGATTCAAAGAAGGTAAACAAGATTAAATAGATCATTTATGTATAAATTTAGTAAACTAATATATGCCTTGCTATTGGTCGTTCTGATAGTTTGGCTGCTCCCTTGGTTCTATGAATTTGCTTTGTTTAAGCCAGAGTCTAGTCCGTTTACTCTCTATAGTAGAGTAATTGATGACTTTGTCTTTACCGAAGTCAACGCAGAAAATCAATTGATTCGCAAAGATTCCAAGGGCAATGAATATACAGCAAAGGAATTTGATAATATATTGCCTTTGTTTTATGCCCGTCAGCTTGTCGCCGATGCTCGTTTCCCCGATTCAATAACAGGTGTACCGGTTTCACCCCAAGAAGTTCAGATTCATAATTTTGTGTTCCGTTCTACGCCTTCCGAGATTAATAAACCGTCAAAAGGGTTATACTTTTTATTGGAAGCTATGTCGGGTAGAGTTGATTTGTCAATGCCTTCTGATGTGTTTCGTATCACATCTTCGGGTATAGAGTTTGTTGAGATGGAAAATAATGCCATTGATAAAGAGAAAAGTAAACTTTTTACCGACTTAATGTTGAAGAAAGATTTTGTTTTTCCTGCAAAATTGATTGAAGGCAATCCCTCTACTCGCAAAGATTATGATGAAGGATATCTGTTGACGGATCAAGAAAATAAGTTGTATCATCTAAAGATGCTGCAAGGCAAACCTTATCTTCGTGTAATAAACCTTCCCGAAGGTTTAAAATTGACTAAGCTCTTTGTTACTGAGTTTAGAGGTAAACGCACTTTAGGGTTACTTGTAGATGAACAACATAAGCTCTATGCACTAACTCCCGATTATTCTATAAAGCAAGTTGAAGTTCCTAGCTTTGATCCTAATAAAGAAGTTATAACTCTTTTTGGAAACTTGTTTCACTGGACAGTTCAGATTACAGGCGAGGGTGCTGACCGCTTTTATGCAATCGATGCAAAAGATTATACGCTTATTAGAGAGTACATCTACAAAGCCAAGAATGATAGTTTTGCAGACAAATATCGCAATGTTTTAATGCCTATCCGATTAACCTTTACATCGGGTTATGATAAATTTGTGAAACCACGTATCAACGAATAATCGCATCATTTATAGATATAAAAGAGAGAAAGTAGGAGATTTTAACCTCTATGCCTTCTCTCTTTTTCTTTCCTTGTTTGGCGAGAAGATATTAAAAATAAAAGGGAAAGATAGAATTTAAATTCTATCTTGTACGCAAGATTAACGAGAAGACTTAATACATATGACTATGAATAAGATAGAATATGCCAAATACCTAAAAAGCCTAATGGATGGACCCGAGATTGATTTGGATAGTGATGAATTAGCAGATCAGTTTTATGGTTTCTTTCAGTGCTTTATGCCAAGAGGAGAGGGTATAGAGAAGATATTTGAACCCTTACGACAAGGTAAAGAGCTTTTGCAACGCTTAATTCTAATTTTTGAAGTAACACATCAAAAGACCCAACGCTTATTGGATAATGGAGTAATGCCAGGTTATTTTTGCCCTGAGGCCGATTGTAGTGAAGAACTATTGAAAAAGTTGGGGGAACAGTTTATTCAAGATTTAAGAAAGGCTAATTCCTTTTTCAAGGAACCAGGCTTAGGAGAGTTACTCGCTAAAGTGACTGAAATAGAAATCATAGATGATGAACCCGAAGTGAGTGATAACTATTTAAATGATTATTTATCCGACGTAATATCAGATTGGGCTATTGCTAATGAGGATGATGCTGATTTAACCTCTTTATTGTGTGAGGCCTATTATTCCATTAATTGTGATAACTACCTAGGGTACTATTTGAGATACCCCATATTTAAAAAGAAGCCGAAGAATGATTTTTTAAAGAGCTATTATGAGATTTGGAAACACGGCTATTATTGTATCTTCGACGCTCACAAGCTTATTATTTATTCTTAAAATAGAAGATTGATACAAAAAGATTCCCCTCCTTACACTGTTCTTTAGTGTAGCGAGGGGAATCTTTTTTGTACTCTATAATTCTAAAAAAACTCCCCACTAAAGAGTGGAGAGTTTTAAAATAGTATCCTAAAATGGATTATTTGAATTCATCATTAAAATCGGATTCTTTACTAGGTATTGCATATACCCAATTATTACACTCATCAGGTTTGATATTTATGTCTAATGAAGTAGTAAAGACATCACGATCTTCAGGCTTTTCAGCATTAATAGATGCTCTGACTCTTGAATCTCCCCAACGTTTTAAATCGAAAAATTCAAATCCTTCACCCCAAAGTTCTATTAGACGGTAAAGTTTTATTTCCTTAAATAGATCTTCTCCAGTAACCGTACAATCATATTCAGGATCTCTACCTGAGTTTTTTGTTAATTCTATAAGAAGTTTTTGAGCTTCAGTATCTTTGTTTAAAAAGTGTAGTGCTTCTGCTTCAATTAAATACATTTCTGAAGCACGAATATGAACGAGATGACCTACACCAGGCTGACCAATACATCCAAACTTGAATTGCATATAAGGCTGCATATTCATACTTTCATGAATTCCAGGGAATAATTCATAATATTTTTCAATAAGTTTTTCATCTTCTATTACTATAGTTGAAGGAGATAATTCATAATCATCACCTGGATCTAAAAACATTTTACGGCGAATATCTGTCTCTGGTATTTTTTTATATAGAGCTCTAGTTGTTCCTGCAGGATATGAAGTTACGGATGAGGCATTTGAGTTCCATGCTATTTGTGATTGAAATGAATAGTAGTATAAATTTTCATCAGCCGCTCCGTAGCTTCCCCAAATCCATTCAGATGTTGGCTCAGCAAAACCACTTGTGTAATCACTATTAAGCATTAGCTTATAGTCTACTCTAGCGAGTTTAGCATGTTTTGCCGCTTTTTCATAGTCTTGCTTTGTTAGAGCAGCACGTGCTAATATAGCATGTGCTACGCTTGCGTCAGGGTCAAAGTTATTATTAACAACATCTCTCTTTATTCCACTTTTCTCAAATAATTCTATTGCTTTCTCTAGATCTTCATAAATTTGGTTATAAGTTTCGGCTAAAGTACTAAGAGGTATATCATCCATAGTTGGTTCTGTTCTTAGAATAATTCCATTTGTACTTCCATTATTTGATTCTATCCAACGATCAGAAAATAGTTGGGAAAGCATAAAGAATGAATAAGCTCTATATACCAGAGCTTGACCTGTCATATGTTGTTTATCCTTATCTGGTCCAATAGCACCATCTATTCTGTGTATAAATTCATTAGCATTACTTATTAGTTTATAATAATAATACCATGCATAATTACCATAATAGTTGTTGTTATTATGTAAATCACTTAGGTTAATAACGCTTGCCCATCCTGGGAGTTTTCTGTAAAAATGGTTGCCTGGATAGTTTCCATAAAGTAATTTAATAGCACCCTCTCCATTCATTCCTTGACTGGCATATTGACGGGTCATTAACTTAGCTAATCCGTTTATTGCACTTTTAGCACTTACTGTAGTCTGGAATACAACATCTGGAGTTGTTGAGTTTTTGGGATTTACATTTAAATAGTCACTACTGCAACCAAACAGCAATACTGTTGCTAAAATTAGTATATATTTTCTCATAATTATTAGTCTTAGAATTTAACATTTAAACCAACTGTAAATACTCTAGCAGTAACAAAGGCATTGTAGTTTGTTCCACCAAAAGATTGTTGTGGATTCATACCTTTTAGTGATGTAAATGTCCAAAGATTTTCTAATGCCATATTCACATTTACACTTGATAAGCTAAGCTTTTCTACAAATGTACGAGGTAAAGAATAAGACATAGCTATATTCTTAATAGTTAGGTATGAAGCATTATGTAAAAATCTATCTGATACTGCGTTGTTATCTTTAGATCTTTTATAGTCGTTTTTGGGAGTTCCCCCTTTTAATAAGCGGTGAGGATTATCTTCAGTCATACCTTCTGGTATCCCACTCCAAGCCTTTAAGGCATCTTTGTGTATAGCTGCAGGGTTAGCAGTAACTGACATTAAATTATTGTAGTTAAAATCCAATATTTTACCTCCAATAGAATATGTAAAAAGAGCTGAGAATGTTAGGTCTTTCCATCTTAAAGAAGTGTCAAAACTTCCATACCATTTAGGAATAGCTGAACCACTCCAATCCCTTTTAGCATAAGATGTCATATATGCATATTCCTCGCCATTGATCACGACTCCTTGGCTTTTTCCAAGACGTTGTTTTCCAGGACCCGCATTGTCAGGATCGATATAATATTTATCTGAATTTATTAAATAAAGAGCATTACCATTCATTTGGTCAACTCCTTGATATTTATATGTCCAGAATTCATAGATACTGTGACCTTCCATAATTTTCTTTGAGCCATTAAGAATACCTTCTTTTCTGTTTGACTCTGGAAGTTTAATTACCTCATTTTTAATATAAGTACCATTAGTTCCTACATTCCAAGTCCAATCTTTGTTTTTGATAATATCAATATCTGCATTGATTTCAAAGCCTCTGTTCGATACTGTACCTATGTTCTCTAACTTACTTGCTGAGTGTTCAGAAGTTTCAGTAGAACCTACTGACAAAGGTTTGCTAACATAAAATAAAAGATCTTTTGAACGCTTGTCGAAGTACTCTATAGAAAGATTTAAACGATTCCATAAACGTCCTTCGAGGGCAATACCAATTGACTGTGTAGTTTCCCACTTTATTTCCTTAGATTCAAATTGGCTTTTGTATACAGCTCCTAAATTATGATTTTGTTGGAGAGTATATAGAGGTAGGTGACCATATCTAGAAACAGAAGCATCATTGCCTACTTCTCCGTAAGATGCTCGGAACTTTAAGTCACTGATGTAATCTTTTAAAGGTTCCATAAATTCTTCTTCAGAAATCATCCAGCTTCCACCTACTGACCAGAAATTTCCCCAGCGATTATCTTCATGAAATTTAGAAGATCCATCACGACGGAAAGATAGTTCTCCATAATATTTTTGATCATAATTGTAGCGAATACGGCTCAAGTAGCTTTCTGTCCTATAATCTTGAGGATATCCACTTAGTGTGTTCATTTGAGTAAAGTTATTGAATGCATCATTGCCTGGTATTGTTTCAATAGCTTTAAATCCATACATGTACTCATATGCATTTTTAAAGTTTTCGTGAGCTACCATGATGTTCAAGTGATGAGCATTTCCTAATAATCTATTCCAGTCAAGTTGTTGTTGGAAAGTATATTCTTTTGAACGAATAACTTCTTTATTAGCACGACCTAAGCCTGCTCCGTCACCAATAATAGCATTATTATATCCTTTTTCCTCATTGTTATATAGGTTAATAGCCCCTCTAACAGTGAAGGTGAAGTCCTTTAAAAATTTGATATCGGCATATAATTGTCCGTTAATGGTGTTTCTAAAACTTTCTTTTTTATCTAGTTCAGATTCCCATACAACATGACGGGCATTGTTTTGTGGCCTTTTTCTTTGGCTACTAGTACCTTTATCATAAATTTTATTTCCAAATTCATCTAAGACATACTCACCTGTTTTTGCATCGTGTAAATGTACTGGATAAATAGGAGCCATATTCCTAGCAAAGTAGAAAGGGTTTACATAAGATTTATTGCTTTCTGCATCACCTGTTGTTATATTCTTTCTTTGATGAGTTGCACTTAAAATTAGTCCAGTTTTCAACCATGGTGTTGGGTTGATATTGATATTAGTACGAGCAGATAATCTTTGGAAATCCGATGTTTTTAAATATCCTTTTTCGTCTAAGTAGCCTACAGAGAAGAAGTAATTTGCTTTTTCTGAAGCTGCCCCACCATTAAGATTGTATTCTTGTCTATGTCCTACTCGTTCAATAGGTTTAAACCAATCAAAATCGCCTTTATAACCAGGTTGTATTTGAGCATCTGCTCTTAAACGACCATTTGTGTCAAAGAGTTGATCAGAGGGTTTGTCATAAATATTATATCCTATAATTGATGAAACAAGGCTAGATGTCGCACCAGCATTTGCTTCTTCTAATGTTGGATATTTGTCTGTTCCCAAGATTGAGTTTCTTTGACCATCCCACATTGTCTCCATCCATTGTCTGTCACCAAGAGTAGAATATTCAGGCATACCTCTTGTGTATATACCTTGATTCATTGATAAGCCAAAACTTAACTTATCACCTTTCCCTTTTTTAGTAGTAATAATAATTACACCATTTGCAGCTTTATTACCATAGAGTGCAGCTGATGCAGCGTCTTTTAATACAGACATACTTTCAATATCGGATGGGTTGATATCTGAAAGATTCCCTTGGTAAGCTACACCATCTACTACGTATAGGGGAGCATTACTACCATTTACTGAGCCAAATCCACGAATACGAATAGTTGCATCTGTTCCTGGTTCTCCATAAGAACTATTAACTTGTATACCAGAAGCAGTCCCTTCTAATGCTGATGCTGCACTGGACACAGGACGTTGTTCAATTTTCTTTGAATCTACGCTTGAGATTGCACCTGTAACAGAGGCTTTGGTTTGAGCTCCGTATGCACCTTGTATAATAACTTCTTCCAGAACTTGTGTGTCTTCTTTCAGAAGTATTTTGTATGGAGCTGCTTGTATAGGCATTGATTGAGGAAGCATACCTATATAACTAACTTCGATGGCTTTTGCACCATCGGGAATGTTGGTAACTCTAAAATTACCATCGATATCTGTTATCGTACCCACTGATGTTCCTTTCACCATAATGGTAGCACCGATAATAGGATCGTTGTTGCCTTCCATTAGAACTACCCCTGAGATAGTTCGTGTCTGTGCCGAAACGGCACACCAAGAAAGCGCCATGATTGTAAATAATAAAAATCTAATGTTCTTCATAGTGTTAAGTTTATGAAATTTATAAGAAGTAGTGTTCATACTATAGTTCTACTAAAATAGAATAAAAAAACGAAATAAAGTTAACAATAAGAGTGATTTTTTATATTTCAATAAATGGTAGATTGAGTTTGTAAATATATATTTATTAGATATTTATGAGTGTTTGAGTTGATTTTATAAATGACTTTTACTTCTATAAGTCCGATGTAATCGGAAGTTTGTTAAAATGTATTCATATTTCATATTGGCTTTCATATCTGCTTTTATTTTATAAATTTTACTTTTGTAATCTTATCTAATATGTTAAACAACATGTTTTAAGTGTTGTATTATTTTACTAATAGTAACTAAATCTCCCTTTTTGTGTGTTAATTATATGAAAGATAAATAATAGAAACCTAACTTATCTTTTGAGTTTGAAAAAGGTTTGAAGATTATTATTCTGTATAATAAGGTGTTTTGTTGTTTTTTAGAAAAATAGGATGTAAAGATGTAAGAAAGTTAAAATAGGGATGATGCTTTTTAATGATGAGTGAAAAGTTGATGTTTCTTATGTGAGCTTCCTCTATGAAGAAATAGAAGGAAATATTATTGGTTTGCTTATTGGGGAGTAGTCTTTTTACGTGATTATTGCATCGAGTGCATAAAAATAGATTTACTCCGACACCGATATGATAAGAACATGTCGGTGTCATCGTATCATCATGTCGGTGTCATGATGATACGATGAGTTAGTCAAACTGATACTTTAGAGTACTAAAAAAGGCTGTCTAAATCAATATTAGACAGCCTTTCTATTTATTTTAATATGAGCCGTTTGCCTAGTAAGCAAAAATAGGATAGTCTGCCATTAGTTCGTTAACACGGTGTCTAACTTCTGCTATCTTAGCTTCATTATCTACATTAGATAATACTGTTTCGATTAAATCTGCAATCTCTACCATTAGGTTTTCTTTTGCTCCACGAGAAGTGATAGCTGGTGTACCAAGACGAATACCTGATGTTTGGAATGCCGAACGAGAGTCGAATGGAACCATGTTCTTGTTTACTGTAATATCAGCTTCTACAAGAGCTTTTTCTGCTACTTTACCTGTCAAATCTGGATATTTAGATCTAAGGTCTACAAGCATAGAGTGATTGTCTGTACCACCCGATACAATATCAAAACCTCTCTTCATTAATTCTTCTGCTAGAACATGAGCGTTTTTCTTAACTTGAGTTTGGTATTCTTTGAACTCAGGGCGAAGTGCTTCACCAAAAGCTACTGCTTTAGCAGCAATAACGTGTTCAAGTGGGCCACCTTGTGTTCCTGGGAATACAGCAGAGTTAAGAATCTGCGACATCATCTTCACTTCACCTTTACGTGTTTTTTCACCCCAAGGATTTGGGAAGTCTTTTCCTAGTAAGATAACACCACCACGTGGTCCTCTTAATGTCTTGTGAGTTGTAGAAGTTACTACGTGAGCATATTTTACTGGGTTATCTAATAATCCAGCAGCGATGAGGCCAGCAGGATGTGCCATATCTACCATAAAAATAGCACCTACTTTATCTGCGATTTCACGCATACGTTTGTAATCCCATTCACGAGAATAAGCAGAACCACCACCTACGATTAATTTTGGTTTTTCAGCAATAGCCAATTTCTCCATCTCATCATAATCGATTAGTCCTGTTTCTTTGTTCAAGTTGTATGCTATAGGAGTATACATAATACCTGAGAAGTTTACAGAAGAACCATGTGAAAGGTGACCACCATGATCTAGGTTTAATCCCATAAATTTATCACCTGGTTTTAGGATTGCAAAGAATACTGCAGTATTTGCTTGAGCTCCAGAGTGTGGCTGTACGTTTGCCCACTCAGCTCCGAATAGTTTTTTAAGACGGTCAATAGCTAGTTGTTCGCTTTGGTCTACAAACTGGCAGCCACCGTAATATCTTTTACCAGGATATCCTTCGGCATATTTGTTAGTCAAGCAAGAGCCCATAGCTTCCATTACTTGTTCACTTACAAAGTTTTCAGAGGCAATTAACTCAATGCCTTTTAGCTGGCGTTGGTGCTCTTTCTCAATAATCTCAAAAATTTCAGTGTCTCTTTTCATTGTTTTGATTTAAATAGTAAAAGAATAATAAGTTAATAAAATTGTTATAGTAGCGTTAAAATATTACACCTAGCGAAAAGCTAAGCATATGATCTCTTCTATGAAGTTTTATTTCGCCTTGTGATAGATTCTTATCACTTTGAGAAATGGATACATTGCGCATACCATCATAATCTACTCCTTTGGAGATATTATGAAGGATTTGTTCGTATCTAAAATCAAAGAATATTTTAGAGATATAAACGGCTATACCCGCTGTTAATCCAAAATTAATAGGATAAAAGTCTTCATCTATATTCAATTGGTCAAAGTTGGTATATTCCATTTTACTTTTAGATTCCCAAAAATATCTTATTTTGGGTCCAACAAAGAAAGACATACCATATATATCTTTTTTTATAAAGTTGTACCCATAAAGAATGGGGATTTCTATACTGTGCATTCTTGAATTGATAGAAGCATAATCGGGCGTAAAACCTTGTTGCTTTTCGCCATGCTTCTCAAAGGTAATTTCACATTTGTTGATGCTATAAACAAGTTCTGACTGGATATAATGTGATTTCATATTGTAGCGCATAAAAAAGCTACTTGCATAACCCACTTTATAGTTGTTTTGTACTTGTTTTATCTTTACATCTCCCATGCTGAAATTGGATGTCATGAAGATGGTTGATGTAAACCCTGTTTTTACTCCAAAATTTAATTTCTTATCTGCATAAAGAGTTGATATTGCACTTTGACTATAGAGTGCAATAGATAAGGGGAGTAAGAGTAAAATTAAGAGTACTCGTTTCATGTTTGTTCAGTGTTTATATCAACCAAACCAAAAATACCTATTTAAAAGGAAGAAAACAAAATTTTGCATTTCTATCCTTAGTAAATATTTTTACTCTAGTATGACGAAATCTTCTCTGTTTTGTTCTTTCTCGCAGTAGTGGCATTTTATGATGCAGTTTTCTTTGTCTACCACATGAAAATGAGTACTCATTGGTTCATTATTGGTGATGCATTTAGGATTGGCACACTTAACAATTCCTATTAACTTATTGGGCATATTGACTTCTCGCTTTTCAACTACTTCATAATCTTTGATAATGTTTAGTCGGACATGAGGTGCAACAATAGATATCTTATTAATCTCGTCGGCATCAAAAAACTTATTTGCAATTTTAATGATTCCCTTTTTGATTAGTTTTTCACTGTTCAGGTTGTTGCCTATTGTGATTTTTTCTTGAATCTTGTCTAGCTTCAATATGCTAACTACAGTAAATAATTTATCAGAAGGAATATGGTCTATCACTGTTCCATTTTCGAGTGCTGCTACCGATAATTTAGCTTTATCTTTTTTCATAATTCTCAATATCTTCTATAGTTATACCTAATACATCACAAAGAATAGCTTCACGGGCATAAAGTCCATTTTTTGCTTGTTGGAAATAATATGCTTTTGGGTTGTCATCTACATCATAAGAGATCTCTTTTACGCGAGGTAGAGGGTGGAGTATGCGCATATTAGGTCGAGAGTTTTCGAGCATACTATTGTGGAGGGTATATGCGTTTTTTACTCTTTCGTATTCGAGCATATCTGTGAATCTTTCCGATTGCACTCTAGTAATGTATAAAATATCGGTATCAGAGATTGCTTCTTCGTCAAAAACAGTATGTTCTTCGAAAGAAATACCATTCTTTTTACAATAGATCTTGTATTCTTCGGGCATGCGAAGCTCTTCGGGAGAAACAAATTTGAAATGTGGATTGAAGTGGCGCATAGCCATGAGGAGGGAGTGGACAGTTCGACCATATTTGAGGTCGCCAACGAGAGTAATATTAAGATTTTCTAGGGATCCTTGTGTCTTGCGAATCGAGTAGAGGTCGAGCATGGTTTGGGAAGGATGTTGGTTGGCTCCATCTCCAGCATTGACAACGGGTATCGGGGCTATTTCTGCTGCATACCGTGCAGCTCCTTCCAGATGATGCCTCATCACTATAATATCTGCATAATTACCAACCATGGTGATGGTGTCTTTTAGGCTTTCTCCTTTGGCAGAGCTAGATGATTTGGGATCGGTGAAACCGATGATTCTTGCTCCTAGGCGATTGGCTGCTGTTTCAAAACTTAGTCGAGTTCGGGTGGAAGGTTCAAAAAATAAGGTAGCTACTACTTTATTCTCTAACAAACGACGGTTGGGATTTTCTTCGAATTTACTTGCCATATCCAAGAGGTAGAGAAGTTTCTCTTTGGAGTGTTCAGCAAGACTTACTAAACTTCTATTATCCATTAGGTTCTTTTTAAAAGTAAAATACCATTGTTTGGATTGTAAAGGTATGTAAAAAGCGGCTGATTTACAACGTGAAATCTATTAAGTTTCGTTATATAAGGAGACCATCGGTCGATTATCTTGTGAAACAGAAAGTTTTATTTTAATTTTGTATGGTTAAACATCAGGCTACTTGTCTGAAGAAGCTAGATTTACGAAAAGTATTACATAATATAGTATATGAAAAAGTTCATCATTGGACTGTGGGTACTCTTTTTATTGGGTGTGGCTGCAGTTTTTGTATTATTTTATTCCATTACGAAAGGATGGATAGGATACATGCCGCCCGTAGAAGATTTAGAGAATCCAAATTATAAATTTGCTACACAAATTATTTCCGAAGAGGGAGAAGTATTAGGTACTTGGTCATTGAGTACTGAGAATCGTGTTTATACTACTTACCAAGAACTTCCTCAAAACGTGATAGATGCACTAATTGCAACTGAAGACGTTCGCTTTTATAAGCATTCGGGAGTTGATTTAAAAGCTTTGGTACGTGCCGTTATTAAGCGGGGTGTATTGCAACAGAAGAATGCAGGTGGAGGAAGTACTATTTCCCAGCAGCTTTCTAAGCAGTTGTTTTCTCCTCGTGCTGATAATGTGATGGAACGTCTTTTCCAAAAACCAATTGAATGGGTAATTGCTATTCAGCTTGAACGTTATTATACCAAAGAAGAAATTCTTACGATGTACCTTAATAAGTTTGATTTCTTGAATAATGCCGTAGGTATTAAAACAGCTGCTCATACTTATTTTGGTAAAGAACCTTTGGATTTGACTGTAGAAGAGTCGGCTACACTGGTGGGTATGTGTAAAAACCCTTCCTTATATAATCCTTTACGATTTAATGAAAGATCAAAAGGCAGACGTAACACGGTACTCAACCAGATGCGTAAGGGTGGATACATTACAGCTCAGGTATGCGATTCTCTTGAAACTTTACCCTTAGAACTAAACTATCATCGTGTTGACCATAAAGAAGGATTAGCTACTTATTTTAGAGAGTATCTTCGTGGTGTGATGACGGCCAAAGAGCCCATAAAGAGTAATTATAGAGGTTGGCAGATGCAGAAATTCTACGAAGACTCTGTAGCTTGGAGAAACGATCCACTCTTTGGATGGTGTGAAAAGAATCAAAAGAAGAATGGAGAAAACTATAGTATTTATACGGATGGTTTAAAAATATACACTTCTATTAATGCAAAAATGCAAACAATAGCTGAAGAAGCTGTGCGTGAGCATATAGGCGAATATTTACAACCCAACTTCTTTAAAGAGAAGAAAGGTCGTAAAAAAGCTCCTTACTCTAATAAATTAGATCAAGCTGATATTGATAAAATATTGTGGCGTACTGTACGTCAAACAGAGCGTTACCGATTGATGAAACAAGAAGGTGCTTCGGATGCTGAAATCAAGAAGGCTTTTGATACGCCCGAGCGTATGTCTGTATTCTCATGGGATGGTGAAATTGATACATTGCTAAGCCCTATGGATTCAATACGCTATTACAAACATTTCTTGCGTACAGGCTTTATGGCGATGGATCCATTAAATGGTCATGTAAAAGCTTATGTGGGTGGACCCAATTACACCTATTTCCAATATGATATGGCTATGGTAGGACGTCGTCAGATTGGTTCTACGATCAAGCCTTTCTTATATGCTTTGGCTATGGAAAATGGGTTTACTCCTTGTGATCAAACCCGTAATGTACAACAAACATTGATGGATGAAAATGGGCGACCATGGACTCCTAGAAATGCTTCACGAGGTAGAGTGGGCGAGATGGTTACCCTCAAATGGGGATTGGCAAACTCGAACAACTGGATTTCTGCTTACCTGATGGGTAAACTAAATCCCTATGCTCTCGTTCGGTTGATTCACAACTTTGGGGTACTTAATCAAGATATTCAACCTACTATTTCTCTTGCACTAGGACCAAGCGAAATATCTATAGGTGAGATGGTCAGTGCATATACTGCTTTTGCAAACAAGGGAATACGTGTTGCTCCTCTATTTGTTACTCGTATAGAAGATAGTGAAGGCAATATCATATCCAATTTTACGCCAGAGATGGAAGAGGTTATTAGTGCACGTAGTTCTTACCAGATGCTAGATATGCTTCGTGCTGTAATCAATGAAGGTACGGGTGGACGTGTTCGCCGATATGGCTTTACGGGAGATGCAGGTGGCAAAACAGGTACATCTAATGATAATGCCGATGCTTGGTTTATGGGCTTTACTCCTCAATTAGTAGGAGGCGTATGGGTAGGTGGTGAAGATAGAGATATCCACTTTGATACGATGTTCTATGGGCAAGGGGCAGCAGCGGCTCTACCCATTTGGGTGAAGTTCTTTAAGAAAGTGTACGAAGATAAAGACTTGGGTTATGATATAGAAAAGAGCTTTATCTTTCCCGAAGATTTCGACCCTTGTAAAGATTCAGCAATAGATGAGGGTAGCACAAGTGCCACAACAACAAGTGAACTTGATGAACTCTTCTATTAATTGTCAAGATAGAGAAAAAGATACAGTCTGTATTGCTTGTTTAGGTAGCAATGCAGACTCTTCTTATTATATAAATGAAGCTCGTAAGGAGTTGGCTGTCTTTTGGAATAACATTCAGTTTTCGACACCTCTTTTTACTGAGCCAATAGGCTTGAGCAATCCTTCTTTGTTTTTAAATCAAGTCGCTCTTTTCTATACCACTCAGTCTTCTGATGAAATTATTCGTCTTTTTAAAGAGATTGAGAATAAACTGGGTAGGAATAGAGCAGATAAAGAGCATATTACGCTAGATATTGATTTGATACAATATGGCAAAAAGGTATTGAAGCCTAAAGATATACAGTACCCTCATGTACAAGAGGGAATACAAGAACTTAAAACAAACAATCATATGAAATTCATAGGAATAATACCAGCAAGGTATGCTTCGACTCGTTTCCCAGCTAAACCCTTGGCTGTGTTGGGTGGTAAGCCTGTTATCCAAAGGGTGTACGAACAAGTTTCGTCTATTTTGGATGATGTTTATGTGGCTACCGATGATGAGCGTATTGAAAAAGCTGTACAAGATTTTGGCGGTAAAGTAATTATGACTTCACCAGATCATCAGTCGGGTACAGATCGATGCTTTGAAGCTTATCAAAAGGTAGGAATAGAGTTTGATGTCATTATCAATATTCAAGGTGATGAGCCTTTTATTCAGAAAAGCCAGATTGAGGCATTAAAATCTTGCTTCTTAGAAGATTCAAAAACGGATATTGCCACTTTGGTTAAGCCTTTTTCTGAACAACAACATACCTTGGAAGATCTTGAAAACCCCAATACACCTAAAGTAGTTGTGGGCTTGGATAACTCTGCCTTGTATTTCAGTCGCTCTGTCATTCCTTACTTGCGAAATATTCCTAAAGAAGAATGGTTGTCTCAACACACTTTCTACAAGCACATCGGTTTATATGCTTATCGTGCGCAGGTGTTGGAGGAGGTGACCGATTTGGCTCAAACTCCTCTCGAGCTTTCTGAATCTTTAGAACAACTACGTTGGCTTGAAAATGGATACCACATTAAGGTAGCAGAAACCCATATTGAAACCATTGGCATTGATACGCCACACGATTTGGAACGTGCAGAAGCTTTCTTACAAAAACAACTTAATAAATAAGGATTGGATAAACAAATGAATAGAGCTATACAGCCTACTATACAACCTTTATCTGAACTGCATTTGCCATTGCCTAAACGTAGGAGATTGTCAAATGGAATACCTATTACTATTGTAAAGGTGGGTTCGCAAGAGGTTGTCAGACTTGATATACTTTTTAAAGTAGGTACTTGGTGTCAGAGCCAAAAACTTCAAGCTTTGTTTACCAATCGTATGTTGAGAGAAGGTACAAACAAATTCTCCGCAAAAGAGATTGCCGAGAAACTCGATTTTTATGGTGCGTGGCTAGAGTTATCTTGTGGTGCAGCATACTCCTGCATTACTCTTTATTCTCTTAGTCGTTACTTTCCGCAGACACTAGGTATCTTAGAATCAATGATTAAAGAGCCTATCTTTGATAAAGACAAACTCGAGACAATAAAAGAAATGAATATTCAGCAGTTTATGGTGAATCAAGACCGTGTAGATTTCTTGGCACATCGTAGATTGCTCAATATGTTGTTGGGAGATACTCATCCTTATGGTAAACTGACGGAGAAAGAAGATTACTCTGCAATTACATCCGATTTACTTCATGAGTTTTTTAATAAGCATTTTCATTCCAATAATTGTCATATCTTTTTAGCTGGAGATGCTACAGAAGCTAACCTCAAGGAAGTAGAAAAAGCCTTTGGTTTAAAACCTTTTGGTGCTCATGAAAATAAACCCACAGAGTGTCCTACTCCTATATTTACTCCATCAAAAGAGGATAGAGGGTTTATAGAGAAAGAAGGATCCGTACAAAGTGCTGTTTGCTTGGGTATGCCCACATTAATGAGAACTCATACTGATTACCTGAAGTTTAGAGTAGTACTTACTATCTTGGGAGGGTACTTTGGTAGTCGACTCGTTACTAATATCCGTGAAGAAAAAGGATATACCTATTATATAGGGGCAGATATGACTCATTATCCCTTTAGTAGTTTTCTTATTATTCATACGGAGTGTGATAACGAATATGTAAAACCTTTAATAGCTGAGGTTCACCATGAGATAGATCGTCTGTAACAAGAACCGATTAGTGAAGAAGAGCTTCTCAAGGTAAAGAACTATATGATTGGGGAGTTGTGTCGTAATTATGAATCGGCTTTTGCAGTAGCAGATGCCTGGATGTTTGCTTTTACCACAGGCGTTGACGATGATTATTTTCAGCTTTCTCTGGAGGCAATAAAAGCTGTAACCGTTGCAGAAGTTCAAGAACTATCTCAAAAATACTTATGTAAAGAGAATTTAAAAGAGGTGATTGCAGGTGAAAAGATATTATAAACCTGCTGATTTCTTATTGCTTTCTTTAAATATATTATATATTTGAAAAATATAAACACAGCATCGATTCTACACAGCCGCTGTAAATCAGGACAAAAATAAATAATAATGAAATACCTATATTCTTTCTTATCTCTATCACTATTGCTGTCGGGGGGTGTTATAGCACAATCCAAATCAGGCTTTTTTACAAAATTGCGTGATAAGTTCAGCACAGAGATATCTGTAGGCTCTTTCGCTTATAAAAATGGAGGAATCTATTTTGGTGAGTTAAAAGGAAAGAAACCAGATGGATGGGGAAAAACAATATATAAGAATGGAGATATTTACGAGGGTGAATATGCTCGTGCAGACCGTCATGGATATGGTGTGTACAAACGCCTAGATGGTGAAAAGTATGAAGGGGAATGGAAAAATGACAAGCAAAATGGCTGGGGCAATTTCTATTTCTTAAATAATAATCACTATAGTGGTGAATGGAAAGACAATAACCAAGAAGGTGAAGGCACTATGTACTATCACAATGGCGATCGCTATGTAGGTTATTGGAGTAAGAACAACCGGGAAGGTGAAGGAACCTATACCTGGCTCAATGGTGCCGAGTATAAGGGGCAGTGGAAAAATGATAAGAAAGAGGGCTATGGCTCTATTAAATGGGACGATGGCTCTTCTTATGAAGGTACTTGGAAAAACGATGCTCGTAATGGACGTGGTACTTTTATCTATCTTCATGGAGACAAATACATTGGTGACTGGGTAAACGATGTTCAGCATGGTAAAGGTGTTTATGAATTTAGCACGGGCGATCGTTACGAAGGAGCTTATGTTTATGGCGAACGTACAGGTAGAGGCGCTTATTACTATGCCAATGGCGATAAATACCAAGGAGAGTTTAAAAAAGGTATGCAAGATGGTGAGGGTACTTTTACTTGGGAAAATGGTTCTATTTACGAAGGTCGTTGGAAAGATAACAACAGAGAAGGACATGGTAAATACAAGTGGAGCAATGGCGATACCTACGAAGGAAACTGGAAGGATAATCAGCCCAATGGCAAAGGGGTGCTTCGCTTAGTTAGTGGCTCTGTTTATACGGGAGATTTCCTTAATGGACTAGAAGATGGTCAGGGTGTGCTTGTTGATGCTGATGGTAATCGCTCAGAAGGTACATTTAAAGAAGGGAAAAAAGACGGTGATTTTACAGAAACAGATGTCAAAGGAAATGTGACTAAAGTTACTTATGTAAAAGGACGTCGCAGACAATAGAAACACATACATTTTAATTATATTTTCATAGGGCTATCTAAGTATTTTAGGTAGCCTTTTTTTGATTTTTACCTCTGTGAAATAGATCGGATATCTTTTATTCTAAAAAGAGAAAAAGCGGCTGATTCTCTTGTAGATAAGTCTGTTTTCTTGAAACTGTATTCTAATTATGACACCGACATGATGATACGATGACACCGACATGCAATCATCATGTCGGTGTCAGAGTGGGTAAACGTCTCTTTTAAAAAATGTACTTTTTATGAGTAGGAGTAGCTGGGTCTATAGTCAGTTTTATCTTATTGGGCAAGATATAAAAAGACCTACTTAAGTGTGTTAAGTAGGTCTTCTTATGCTTTATTGTATCAAGTATCAGTTTTTTAAACAAGAAAGCTTAAAGATTATTATTTTTACAATGTGTTTCTATATCTTTTATGAATACCATAAAGAGTAGCCGAAATGAGCAGTAGGATGCCCATTACTAAATAATCTCTCATGTGCATAGTATCACCTTGTACATAACCTATAAAATACCATGGAATGGTGATAAATAGTACGGTAGATATCGCTTTGGTATTTTTTGATAAGCAGTATTGAAAGTATGCTTTGTCAAAATCCTTTTGCTCTTCTTCTGAATATTCTTCTTTGTAATCTTCTTTTTGCCTAAGATACTTCTTACGATACTGATATCCGATAAAAAACCAGATTCCAGACCATAAGAAAAATAAGAAACCCATACCCGAAAGTCTGAGTCCATCACTTGTTAATAGTGCTTCTAATGGTTTTTGTGTAGCCAATAGTAGCGAGATAATGAGTACATTCCACCCAATCATGGATAGTACACCATACTTTGAACAACTTTTTTTGCTTAAAGTTACTTCTTGTTGCATCTTTACGTTCTTTTCTTCTTAAAAGTTACCTTTTATTTAATAATTCTTGCAAAGAAACATCTTTTTGGCACGAAAGACAAACGATATTGTCCTTATTGTAGCACAAAAGGGATAAGGTAGGATTTCATCTACTTATACCTAAAAGGTTACTTTGGTGTTGTTTTGTTGTGATTTAAAATTAAAGATTGTAAAATAGTTATAGTTTATAACTTAAACAAGTATTTAAGTAACAATATTCTAAATATATAAGAGCTGTACAGCGGAGTCATGCTTTAAATGAATGTAAGAGGATATTTGTAGTGTTTAGAGTTTGGTGTTGAAGGAGTATAGAGTGGAAGCACGATTTGCTAAAGAATAAGATGGTTATGTATCCTTGGGGAGAGCTGAAGTACTACTAGTTCAGAGAGTGAAGGCTCATAGGTTCCTATTTCTTTTCCATTTCAATATCTTTAAGCTGAAGTGAAATATCAATTAAGATTGAGGTGAGGGAGCAACATAAAGTCAGCAAAAATGTTATCTTAATAGTAAGAAATGCAGTAGGCTATGAAAAAATCGAAGATCAAAAAGAATTTAGGTGTCGCACTTGCTTTTATAGGATGTTATGCTGCTTTAAGTATATTGGTTATGTTGGGTAGTCCCAATTGGCCACGAACTATCGTCGAAGCCACTCTCTTCGGTATGGGTATTGCTGGAGTAGCTATGTATGTGCGTAGCATTAAGCGTAGTGATTGAGATTCAAGAATGTCACTTCATTATCTTTCTTAAGTTGCTACAATCCATTAACAATTCAATATAAAAAAGCCTCAACAAATTTGCGTTGAGGCTTTTACCGAATATAAACGAAAACACACAATTTGAAAATTCGAACTATTTATTAGTTATTTTCTATATTTACAGCAACTAGGTAGGGCATTGTACACAGCATCATCTGCTTTATACTTCTCTGTATCGTGACCTACAGCTGCTATGGCTTTACTTATTTGATCAGTATCAGTTTGTTTCTTATCATAATTGAGGTGTAACCGTTGGCTATCTATATCCCATTGAGCTGATTCAACTCCCTTGACAGATCTTGCTGCTTTTTCTATTCGTTCTTTGCACATTTCACAGGCTCCACTCACTTGTATCATGGTGTGTTCACTATTTGCAGGTACTCCTTCTTGCATAAAAGAATGATTTTCATGTTCACGAGTATTGTGGTTGTGTTCACTTTTCTGCTGAATATGTTCATTAGCCTTATGTTCTGTATTACTACCGTTCATTGTATGGTGCTCATGCCCAGTGATTGCTGCTCCAGCTACTTCATTCATCATGCTGCGTTTCCCTTCAAGCTGAGCACTTGCATCAATCACAAAAGCACCGTTGGTAACTACTTGTTCACCTTCTTTTAATCCATAATTAATTACATAAGCATTTCCTAAAGATGGACCTAAGTCTACCTCTCTTAATAAAAATGCAGATGATTCAACATCGGGCTGTTTGACATAAACGATAGAGCGCTTGCCTGTCCAAAGAACTGCTGATTTAGGAACAACTATTTGATCATAATGTTGTCCTAAAGAGGCTTTAATTTTTGCACTAGCATACATTTCTGGTTTTAATACCATTCCCGGATTACTTGTTACTACCCTTACCTTGGCTGTACGCGTGGTTTTATTTAGAATAGGGTCGATAAAAGATATTTTACCTTGGTAGGTTTTATTTGGAACTGCCTGAAGAGAGAATTCTATTTGATTTCCCACCTTTAAAAAAGGTAGATCTCCTTCGTACGCATCGAAGAGTACCCATACTTGTGATAGATTAGAAATATTAAATAAAACACTACCTTGGTTAACATAATCTCCTTCACTTACTTTCTTTTCCACAACTATACCTCCAGTATTTGCTTTAATATCTACCGTAGGAGATACCTTTCCAGAGGCTTCTATTTTATGGATTTGTTCATTACTCAACTTCCATAGACGAAGTTTTTCCCTAGCGGCATCTAGTAGCATAGGTTGAATATCAATTAGTTTCTTAGCCTCCAACAGCTCCTGCTGGGCATTAAGCAAGTCGGGAGAATAAATAGTTGCAATAGTCTGACCCTTGCGAATGGTTTCACCTGTGAAATTGATAAATAGCTTTTCAATACGTCCATTAACGTGAGAAGTTTGTGACTGAGACAAACGTTCATCAGCTTGCACTGTACCATAAAGAGAAATCTCTTTCACTGGATTTTGGGTGCTAATAGTTGTGGTTTGTACGTGAGCTAAAGCAATAGCTTCAGGAGAAAGTTGTATCGCATTTGCATCAATCATCTCATCAGAGTGTTCCGAAGAGCGCATAGGAGTTAAATCCATACCACAGATGGGGCATTTTCCTGGTTTATCCTGTTTAATTTGAGGGTGCATAGCACAAGTCCAAATGGTCTGACTCTCCTCTTTTTGTGCCGTTAAATCTCCGTGAGAATCGTGTGAGTGCGGTATTCCTCCTCGTCCAAAGAATACCCATCCCAAAAATATGCCAATAAATACCATAACACTATAATAAAAGTATCTATTGCTAGTTATCTGTTTGAATTTATTATTTGGTTTCATAATGAACTATCTTCTTTAATAATTTGATTGTACGATATGGCCTTTTGAATGGTAGCAACTTGTATATTATAATCGGCAATAGCTTGTGCCTCCTTTAGTTTGTAGTCTAAAAGTTGGCGCTGCACTTGGATGATATTTGTTAAATCATTCTTGCCCGAGGTATATTCTCGTATTGCCAGAGTATAAGTTGTTTGGGCCAAATTCGATTGTTTTTTATAGAGGCTAATCTTTCGAGAAGCATCTTCCAATTTGTTTTTGGCAAGATTTACATCATTCTGTAAAGTGTTTAATGTACTTCTGTATTTGTCTATAGCCATTTGCTGCATCCATTTACTTTGGTGTTGTTGAGCTTTGTACTTACCTCTATATATAGGTAAGCTGATAGATATCATAGGCATAATCATATCGTTTCCATTCATATTGCCCATAGCAAGCATGGGATCCCTAGTCTTATTTATCAACATATATTGAACACCTAAGCCAATCATAGGTAGTCCCATCTTTTTATTCATCTTCCCCATAGCGATGTATGCATTTCGCTCTTGCTCAAGCATAGCAAGCATAGGATTGTTTGCTCGTATCTGAGTCTCCATATCGGAACTTAATACAAAAACAACTTGTTCTATAGCATTGGGTAGAACGATAGGATAATCCAAGGGTCTATTCAATAGGGTATTGAAAATACCTTGTGCAGATAGAAGTTGAGATTCTATACTTTTTATATTATCTTCCAACTCCATGATTTCTAGTTCGATGCGGAGGACTTCCGACATTCCTGTAGAACTAGTCCCCCCCATGTTACTCATTTCACTACTTGCTACCATACTCGTAGAAGAGCTGTTACCACTTGAACTGCTCGACATATCACTCATTCCCGACATTCCTCCAGATGAATTAGAAGAACTTGTAGAATTACTGTTTGTTGTAGCAGGAAGGATATAACTAGTTGTTGGAGTTGATTGAGGCGAAGCAAACTTACGTTGTGCAAGTGTGCGAAGCTGCTCTAAAAGTGTTTTATTCTCTTGGTTATTTTTGAGTTGTTCTTGTAAAGCAAGTAACTTATACCATTGAGAATAGACTTGTAAGAATACAGCATCACGTGATTCTCTAAACTGCTCATAGGCAGCTTTGGCCATGTGAGTAGCTTCATTGCGAGCTGCTTTTTTTGTTCCAAACCAAGGGAACATTTGCATCAATGTGAAGTCTGCTACTTGTCTACCACCTACAATATCCATGGGCTTGAGAAAGAAACCAATATCTAGGGTAGGGTCATCCAATGCTTTCACCTCAGGTATTTTGTGCCAAGCTGCCTGATAATTGGCAAAGCTCGATAATACCTCAGGATTATTTTCAGCCGCTATTCGGAGGTAATGGTCTAAAGAATCGAGGCGCTGACTTTTAGCTTGTGTGCTAAGTAGCAAGAAGATCAGACCGATTAACCATTTATTTTTTAAAAGTATCATATTTTATTGTTTGTTTTTTTTGATTACGTTTGAATATAGATTCTCTCCACCAACACTGAAAAACAGGAATGACAAACATCGTCATAGACTGTATTAGCATTCCTCCAAATGTAGGGATAGCCATAGGAACCATAATATCAGCACCTTTTCCTGTCGAAGTTAAAACGGGTAATAGAGCTATAAGAGTCGTAGCTGTAGTCATAGCTGCAGGTCGAACACGCTTTTTACCAGCAATAACTACTGCATCCCTAATTTCGATTGGTGTGTTGGGGTGTAACCTTTCAAAAGTATCATGGATGTAGGTTCCCATAATAACTCCATCATTGGTAGAAATACCGAAGAGGGCAATGAATCCTACCCATACCGCAATGCTTAGATTGATGGGATGCATCTGGAATAGATCCCTCATATTCATATCTCCGATGGTAAAGTTCATAAACCAAGGTTCTCCATAGAGCCATAGTAGAATAAATCCTCCAGCAAAAGCTACAATAACCCCAGAGAAGTGAATAAATGAAGCTGTTATCGTTTTAA
Organism: Bacteroides coprosuis DSM 18011; assembly: GCA_000212915.1. Taxonomy (NCBI): domain Bacteria; kingdom Pseudomonadati; phylum Bacteroidota; class Bacteroidia; order Bacteroidales; family Bacteroidaceae; genus Bacteroides; species Bacteroides coprosuis. The sequence goes on along the minus strand of CM001167.1, from coordinate 2,455,413 downwards.
ATTGGAAATACAAGATTAAGAGAATAATGATTAAGCTGAGGGGGATAACAAGTAATAGTCTTTTTGCAGCCTGAGCCTGTTGTTCATAGTTTCCTGCAAAGGCATAAGAGACTCCTTCGGGTAAAATAAGTTCACCAGATGCAATTTTTTCTTTTAAATATTTATCAGTTTCTTGAACAACATCCACTTCAGCTTTACCTGCTATTTTATCAAAGATAACATAGCCTATTAAGAAGGTATTTTCACTCTGTATCATCTGTGCTCCTCGTGAGTACTGAATATCAGCTACGTCACTTAAGGGGATTTGTGCTCCCATACCTGTGGGAATGAAGATTTTGCCTAAGTCTTCTGGACTTTCACGGAGCTCTCTTGGATAGCGTAATCGAACAGGAAAGCGTTCTCTTCCTTCTACGGTAGTTGTAAGCTTCATTCCTCCTACAGCCGAACTAATCACTTCTTGCAAGTCGGCAACCGTAATACCAAAGCGAGCCATCTTCTGACGGTCTAGTTTGATTTCAATATAAGGAGCACCCACAGCTCGGTCATAAAATACAGTAGAAGGGATGACCGAAGGGACACCTTTTAATGCTGTTTCTAAAGCTTTACCTCCCTCTTCAATAGCTTCCAAGTCAGGACCACTTACTTTTAATCCGATAGGAGCTCGCATTCCTGTTGATAGCATTACTAATCTAGCTTCAATGGGTTGAAGTTTAGGTGATGCTGTCATGCCAGGCAGATGAGATACATTTACTATCTCTTGCCAAATATCATCAGCTTTGTGGATGTGAGATCTCCACTGACGGAAATAGTTTCCTCGCTTATCAGGTACTAAGCTGTCTGTAGGAATAATTCTAAAAGCATTTTTTTGGGGATGATAAGTGGATCCATCTATTAAAACAAAGGCTCCTTGCTTGTCAATCTTAAAACGCTGGCGATTTCCATTCTCGTTTAATTTATATTCAGAATAATAACTGATGGTGTTTTCAAACATTTGAGTAGGGGCAGGATCGAGTGCTGAGTTTACACGTCCCCACTTACCAACAGTGATTTCCACTTCAGGAATATTCTGAATCCGTTTGTCTAGTAGAGCTATCATCTCTTGATTTTGCTCGATACCCGTATGAGGCATAGTGACAGGCATCAACAAGAAAGAACCTTCATTTAAGCTAGGCATAAACTCTTCTCCGATACCAGGAAATCTTTCACTACTTGCTTTCCAAAAACTAGTTTGTCTAAACTCTTTCCAACCTATCGTTTCAAAGCCTTTAGCTATGAAGTTAAAAGTGCTATCAAAGCCTAACCAAATGGTGATTCCAAAGACAACAATAAAGGTGGGTATCATCATAAATTTCCATCTATGATCTAGACACCAATGGAGTATCCGTTCGTAATAAATTACCAATACCCAAAGGATGGCTAGTATAACACCTATAATACCAAGTACAAAAACGAAATTGAGTATCAAGCTATCTTCTGTACCAATAGGAAGCCACTCCATAGTTAGGTAGAATATAGCAACTAATACAACAATACCTACGTTGATGTAGTTGTACAGATTCTTGTTGGTATATCGTTCTGACATCAAGTTGTTAATACCCAAAAGGATTAGAGCTGAGGCAATAGGTTCTCCATAAGCAATAGCTAATACGATACCAGTTGCGACTAAAGCATAATTGAATGCTTTCTTTAGTTTATTCGACTTTATTCTAAGTCCTAAGATGAAGTAGGCAATAGTTGGGATAAGGATAATTCCTAGTATAAAAGCTGTACCTAGTGCATAGGTCTTGGTAAAAGCTAGAGGCTTAAATAATTTACCCTCTTGAGCCTGCATAGCAAATACAGGTAAAAAACTTACAATGGTAGTTAGCATGGCCGTTGTAAGTGCACCAGAAACTTCACTTACACCATCATAAATCAACTGAACAAACGCTTTTCCTTTTCGTTCCACTTGGGGATTTTCATGCATATGCCGCAGAATATTTTCCACGAGTACTACCCCCACATCCACCATTACACCTATGGCGATAGCAATTCCCGATAAGGCTACGATATTGGCTTCAATACCCGTGTACCTCATGATAATAAAGGTGGCTAGAACGGCAATCGGTAAAACACTAGAGATAATAATGGATGCTCGAAGGTTGATAACGAGAACAATTACCACAATGATGCTGATAAGCACTTCATGCGAAAGAGCCTCTTCAAGTGTACCAACTGTTTCTTGAATCAATCTTGTACGATCGTAAAAAGGCACTACAGAAACTTTTGAAACACTACCATCCTCCAATACTTTTTGAGGAAGACTTGTATTCATTTCCTCTATCTTTTCTTTTACATTATTGATCACTTGCATTGGATTGGAACCATAGCGAGCTACTATAACACCACCAACAGCTTCTACTCCTTCTTTATCCAATCCACCACGACGAGTTGCTGGTCCGAGATTGACGAAAGCTACATCTTTTACTTTAACAGGAACACCCTCACGTACTGTTACAACAGCTTCTTCGAGGTCTTCTACTTTTTTGATATATCCTAAACCTCGAACTAGATATTCTACTTTATTTATTTCAGTAGTTTCGGCACCAATATCTTGATTGCTTTTTTTAATAGCATCCATTACGTCCATAATGGTTATATTAAATGCACGCATTCGGTCGGGATCTATTTCTACCTGATATTCTTTAATAAATCCACCTACTGATGCTACCTCCGAAACCCCCTCTGCTGAGGCTAAAGCATACTTTACTTGAAAATCTTGTATAGTACGTAATTCGCTAGGATTCCAACCTCCATTCGGTTTGCCTGTTTCGGGGTTACGACCTTCAAGTGTGTACCAATAAATCTGACCTAATGCCGTAGCATCTGGACCTAGTGTTGGGGTTACTCCTTCGGGAAGTGTTCCTGTAGGTAGGGAGTTTAGTTTTTCGAGGATACGAGATCTACTCCAATAAAACTCCACACCATCCTCAAAAATGACGTATATAGTTGACATCCCAAACATGGAAGAGCTACGAATCGTTTTCACTCCAGGTGTTCCAAGTAGGGCTGTCGTAAGTGGATAGGTGATTTGGTCTTGTATATCTTTAGGAGATCTACCCATCCATTCTGTGGCTACAATCTGTTGATTCTCACCGATATTGGGGATGGCATCTACGGGCACGGGATCACTGGGTAGTACTCCTCCATGCCAATTAAAGGGGGCTGTAGAGATACCCCAGATAACGACTGCCAATAAAATGAGCATCGTTATCAATCTATTCTTTAGAAAGTACTTGATTATTTTATTTAACATAAGACTCTTATTTATATTCGTTACTATTTATAGTACTACGCACTTAATTAATAATTAATTAAGTAGTCAGAAATTACTTTTTTAACAGATAAAAGAGTAATAAAAGTCTGGTCCATAGTTGTCTAACTAAGGACCAAATGCTATAATCGGTAAATACAAATTTGAGTTAGCAAGTTGTATGCATACCTGCTCAGTCCTTGAGGAGGGAAGGATAGTTTTATTTGGGGTGTTGTATCATCAGGTAGAACAACATAGGGTATTTTACTTATAAAAAGAGGAATTACCCCAATGTCTGATTGTGGATGATATTGAATATCCTGTTTGTCCTTGTTGACAACAGAATAATTATCTGTTTGAATATGTAGATAATGAGTCTGGCAGCAGGTTTCTTCTATGTAAGTATACTCGTAGTACTTATCTAAGATGTTATTTTCTTCACAGTCTAATTGTCCAGTATTATCAAATAAAGAGACAGAATGCAACTTGCCTGCACAATAATGCATTGCTAATGTGGGTTGCACAGTAACAGTTAGCATTATTATTAATAAAAGATATGATACAATCTTTTTCATTTAAAAGTGAGAGGCAATCCAGATGTTGCATTGTTTATGACGTGAAACTTTTTTGAAATATAATAGTAAAACAGAAACTATATATTTTTGTTCAACTTTTGAAGTTAACTAAAAATAAGTAGTTCTAAAAATAAGCATTTATTTTTTATATAAAAATTCAAGACTATGCAATAGAAAAGTCGTATCATTGCAAAATTTTTCTAATTAAATACCTAATGTATTGTAAAAATCATACAAATCGTGCTTCAGTTGCCCATTGTGAGAAGTGTGGCGACGCTCTATGTCAAGAATGTGCCGGAACTCATAAAGAAGTTTTATGTGATAAATGTGTGCAAAAAGCGAATGGAGAATTCATTATAGCAGAAATTATAATAGCTGTGTTCTGTATTGCGTTCATAACTATTTCTTTGTACATAAAGAAAAACTATTTTATGCCTCATTCAAATGATTTTAATGTCTTTTATCTCATTTTCTTTTTCATATGCATTTTCCTGTCAGGAATGTATTTATCCTACCGTTATATTTTAAGGGAGATAAAAGTTTATATACCCATTAATAATGTGCAATCATTAATTGTAGCACTCGTTATGTGCCCATTTTTGGGTCTAATTTATATGCCTTATTTCTGTGTGAAACATTTTTACTCACTGGCCTTTACTTGTTTTATATATATGCATAATATGCTTAAGTTATATAGAAAATCGAAGGACTATAACTAAACTCGATAACGTTAAAAATAAAAAAGTGGTTGAGACATTGCATTCTCAACCACTTTCATAAACTTAACGATAATCTATATTGTAGAACTATTTATTTATCTTTTACACAGCGAACTGCAATACCTTGGTTATATAGCGCTGTTCCATATTCTCTTAGTCCTGATTTATCTCCTTGCATAATATATGCTCTTTCATCATCTTCTTTTTCTGTTGATGTCCATACTTTAAATTGATCTTCTCCCAGATGAGAACCTGAAGTTTGGTATAAGTACCCTGTATAGTAAAAGAAGATATCCTTAATGTCATCTTTAAACTGTATGTATGAATCAGTTATATCGGTCTTAAAAGTATATAAGTTATCTCTTTCTTTACTTGTAGGCATTCTCCACGTATTCATAGGTTCAACGAGTGAACATGGATCTGTTCCCTCATTTGCTATAATTTCGTCATACTTCATTTCTTTCTTTTCAGGTGTAAATACGTATCCTAAGTAATCTTTGCCATAATAAATTTCTCCAATAGGCATCGCATAAGAGTTTTTAAACTTAAAGAACATAGGTTCCTCATCTTTTTCTCCAAAGACATATTTTCCTTCTTTCACCATTAAGTAACCCTCACTCCATTCTACATCAAATACATTTAGAGAAGTGCGTTCTTGTGTTACTGTTTTTTCTGTATTCTTTCCATTTACCCAAATTTCATAAATCTTATTTTTAGGGGTTAGATTGCTTGGGATTTTAAATTCTGCTGTAGGGTTATCTTTGCTAACTAATATCGTTTCGATAGATTTTGATCCCTCTTTTATTTCGATAGGGATATTAGTTAAGTCGGTTTCTATTTCTACTTTAAGAGTAAACTCTTTGTCAGAAACAGTTTCTTCTATTGGTGAATGGCTTTTGTATATAGCAAAATTAGTTAATCCTGATTGCTTTACACTCTTACCCGAATTTTCTCCATTAATATAGATAGTGAACGTTCTAATATTATATGATTTAGCTTTAGGGATAGTTAAAGTTATTGTAGGTTCACTTGTTGTAGCTGTACCAGAAACTGTTGTTTCATCATTAGCTATTAGCTCTACTGAATAAGTATCAATAGATCCCGATTTGGTAGTAATGCTTATTTCTCCACCTTCTTCACTGATAAGCTCTGTAGGTGTATGAGAAACATAACTAGGTAGTTCTAAATTTCTTACGCAACGAATAGCATTAAATGACTCTCTGTCTTGTTCTTCCAATTCGCATTCTAATTCTTCTTTATTTATAGACATTTTAAAAGCAGCTGCTTTTCCTTCCTTGCTTACTGAAGAAGTCCAATAACTTACAAATTCATTTTTTCCTGATAATATGCCTTTATCTGAGCATGTTCCAGCAAAAGGAAGACTTATTTTTCCTTCATAAGCACTCCAATAAAGAACTCCATCGTTTTCTACAGGAAAATCATTCATGTTTTCGATTAAACTTTTCATTTCTCCTTGTGTAGGCATGCGTAAGTAACCATCAGAAGCCATTATACATGGATCTTTTTCATCTATAGCGATTGAGCTTAGTTCTGTGGCTTGTTCTTTAGGGTTATAGATGTTTCCTGAGTAGGTTTCACCTTCTGTTTTTATACCCATAGAGCTTTTATGTTTGAAGAGTAGTCCATAATCGGTTTTGTTGGGGGAAATAATAAATTTCTCGCCGTTTGTGGTTAGGTTGCCTTTTGTCCAATAGTTATTACCTATTTTTTCTAGACCCGCTTTTTGCCAACCTCTTTTTATTATTTTCCATTCGGAGTTACCCTCTTTTACTTCTATTGTGATATACCGTCTCTCGGGTGTAATATTTTCTCCAACAGTATATTCAATAATATCTTTATTGATATCTATTTCTTCTTTGATAATATTATCATCAATTTTTACTCTATAACTGAATAATTCGTTGGGTGTACAAATGTTTTTAGTGATGTTGATTGAATAATCATTTTGAATCCAATCAATGTGTGAAGACATCTCTGAATCATACTTTATTGTGTTATCTACATACGCAGTATCATCATCACTACATGCGCTGAAAGGTAGTATAATACATAGATACAGGAATGACCTGATTGCTTTTTTAATGTTCATAGAAGCAAGATTTAAGTTTATAAATGGTTAAATATCCCTACAATCTATGTAATTATGCTAATAATAGCAAGTATAAATAGCGTATAATTATAAAATATACCCATCTGGGTAACAATAGCATAGCATTATACTTTGTATTTTTTTATTGATGACATTTTGTAATCCTACAGAATCGTAATGAAATGAAGATAATCTATATTTGTTGAGTAATATTTAAAAAGTTGGTTATGATTTACCTCTTTTGAGAAAAGTAATAAAAGTATCCTTTTGAGCGAAGAGGAACACTGGGGTGTTTTAAGGAGAAGAGTTTTATGGTCTTACCTTTCTCCTCTGAAACAATTGATTCTAACTTCTGTTTAGAGTAATGTGGTGGGGCTAAGTATCTCTATACTTAATAGGCTGGTTTATTTACTTTAGCTATCTAGCTGTTAGATTCAATGTCCTTACTAAGATCTGAAGTGCTTTCCAATAAATAAGCAGTGTCTGGTGTGTATTCGCCATCGGGAGCATAAATAATCCAATCCTTGATGTTTTCATTAATGGGTAGTGTTATCCGACTACCTTTACCTAGATTATTCGAGAAAGAGGAGGAAGTCATTATCTCTCCTGTTATTTTCTCTGTAGAAATCTGGATGACTTGTACCCATAAGTTCTCTTCTTGTTTTTCTTCAACAGGTATGGATAGTAAAAGAAAGAAACCCCACTCTTGTTCATCTAGATCAGAAAAGTTTTTTTGCCAAGTATCAAATACTTGAAGAAAGAAAGGTAGGCGCTCACCAGCTGTTTTTTGAATTCGGTGTTCTTCGCTTGGCATATCATATAAAGCATTATCGCCTTGCAATGTAGTGCCATAGATTTGGGGAGAATGTAGGTTGCCATCTTGAACAGCAAACAGAATACCCGAAGGTTCTTTTAGGTAAAAACTATCTTGAGCTTGCTCTCTATCTTTTAATCCTCCTAGTATGGAAGGTGAGATGAGCATAAAAGCTTCCTCCCAACGTATCCAGCAGAGATTGATGTGTTTCCCTACGTGGAAAACGGCATTTTCTCCTTGTGGGTTGACGATAAACTCTCGTGCAGAAGCGAGAATTAGCTGAAACATTTCTTGGGGATATTCTGTGAAATTTAGAATTTCGAGTTCTACAGAGCCACATCTTTTTAATCCAGCGGTTTTAAACCAATATTCAGTCTTCTCCTCCGAAATCTTTTTATAGGTAGTATTTATCTTAAAAAGATAGTCGATAGAAGGTTCTATAGATGAGGAGGCTACCCACTGAAGCCAAGAAGTAGAACTTGCCAACTGCAAAGAAAAATCAATCATTAAGGAGGCATGGGGTACCAAGGCAGCCAGCACTTTTAATTGAAAATGATAAGAGAGAAGTGGGTATTCAGAAAAGATACAATCCGTTTCTAGATAATAGGGCTGATGTAAAGCCTCTTGTATATCTTCTGCCAGAATATGATCTCCAAAGGCAAGAGTTGAGAAGTCGATTCGTTTCGTTGTATAGGCAGTTATACGGATTAAGTGTTCCGATTCTTTGTAACAGATGAGGGCATCATACGCAAAATCTCCCAAAAGATGATCGGAATTAAAATCTTCAGTAGCTTTTTTTATTCCAATCAGTTTAAACTCTGGATAGTTATCTAGCTGTTTTGCAACTCTCTTCATATCCATCCAGTCTTTATCGATAGGGCGGGGAATTATTCCCATGATCGAATTTTGCTTTACTGCTTCTTTTGTATTGATGCTTTTATAGATTTCCTCATTAATCATACCCGATTCTTCTTTAAAATTCAGTTAGCTCCTCTCATAATCTCTTAAATATACTCTTTTGTATCTATTTAAGAGCACCTTACCAGATTCTATTTTGTTTTAACCTGCTCTGTTGGCTACTGCAAGATAAGCATTGTTCATAGCAGTATATAGCTGATTAGACACCTGTCTAAATTCTTTGTCAACCTCTTCTGACTCAAATTCTTGATCAAGCCAAGAGCTAGAACCTCCAAATACATTTGCTTTATAAGCTGCAAAAACCAGTTGGTGTGCCGAGGTAGAGAGTTCATCCATGGGCAGCCAGTTGTAATTATAGTTGCTTTCTTGAAGCGTTTTATAAATATGATTGTCATCCAATAGTTCGATAGCCGAATGAAACATACGAGCCCAAATATCGCCATCAAAAGAATTAGCATGGTCGAGAGAGAAATCTAAAGCTTTTTGAAGAGCAATCTTCAATTTCTTTTTGGCAGATTGATGGCTTTCTCCCATGTTTAGAATAGGAGCATCTTCGTTGGATACTAATCTCATAGTGCCACTTTTTGCTGTTTCTGCACCATCTACCTTTGGATACCACCACCAAGAATGGTCTGAAAACATTGTTTCAATCATCCATCTACCCTTATTTAAAATAGGGGCTTCTTGGCTTTCATCCCGAGTGCTGTAGATACACAATAAGCGAACACCTTTACAACCCAATTCTTTCAAAAAAGCAAACCAATCAGTGGGTGTTAGAGCTTTTAATAAAGGAGGCTTTTTATAATCATCGGGGTCTAGTTGCCAAAAACTAATCGTATGGAAGTTCCTAAAAGCAGGATTGATTGTATCGAACTCAGGATAGACTTCATCTCCTTGTAGATATAAGTTGCCAAAGAAGGTTATTGATAGAAGAGGAATTAAATTTTCCATTTTATGTTGTGTCTTTTAAATGCGTTACTTGTTTTCTCTTAGAGAATTATTGTTCTAACAAAGTTAATCATTTGACTGGCATTTATGGAGGGATAATACTAAGATTTATAATAAATATCTAGGGTGATGGATAGTAGGATTCTGACACCGACATGAGAATGACATGTCGGTGTCATCGTAATGTCTTGACACCGATCAAGCAGTCTTTTGATCCCGATGTTTATTGGGTTTGTTCCTCCTAAACAGCCTATCCATAAAATGATGTAAATAAGTTGATTTTGGATAGGTGTTTTTGTCAAAATACTTCTTCACTTTATCTCTCTAAATAGATTTCGTGTTGCTTTTTTATAAAGCGACTTTTGGGCAATAACGATGTGTCTGTATAATAGACTGTTTTGTGGCTAATTATTGGATAGCAATCACTTCTAGTAACAAAATATTTGAATTCGTTTGGAAAGGCTATCTTACTTCTTTTTATAGAGGAGCATAGGATTGAAATATCAAAATTTTTGTATGAAATAATGGTCTTAAAAATACTTAATATTTAAACAAATTGTTATATTGTAGTAAGTATAGTTCAACTATCGGACCATGAATCTATCTTTTTATTATAAAATAGCTTGGGTTACGGTATTAATAATATACAAAAAAGGATAGTGCTATTCTTTTTTCTGCTTTCTTCGTTTCAATCTTTCTATTCTCTTTTATAGCTAGACTTAGGAGTGGGTGGATTATATGATACAACAGAAAAAAATAAGAAATATCTTTTTTATAGGTGGACTGACTTTAACCTTGGTAGAATACTTAACTTAAATCTTTATACTATGACGAAGAATTCTTTTTTTATCGATGACCAGGGGGTGAAATATTCGCCCTATAAAACAAACTTGATTGAGGCTGCTTGGTATATTAAAGAATATGACATCCCTGAAGGTGTAACTACTGTTGGACGTCAAGCTTTTTTACGAAATTCACAACTCAAAAAAATCACCTTTCCAAGTACTTTAAGAGAGATTCATTCTTCAGCTTTTGAAGGATGTGGCTTTGAAGAACTAGATTTGCCCGAGGGCTTATTGGAAATTCATCCAGGTGCTTTTTATCAAACTCCTATTAAAACATTAAAACTCCCTTCTACATTGCGAGCAATAGGTGAAGAGTCTTTTATGGGCTGCCTACTGACTCATGTAGAACTACCCGAATCTCTTGTAGGGATAGGCGAGGCTGCTTTTGATAAGTGCTTAAATCTGGAATCAATAACATCTAAATCCCCCAATTTTAAATCGGTAGATGGAGTGTTGTATTCTGGCGATATGAAAACTCTTATTTGTTACCCTTGTGCTAAGAAAGGTGAGCATTACGAGATTCCCGAAGGTGTAGAAACGATTGCGTTTAAGGCTTTTTCTGATGTTGAGGCTCTTAAATCAGTTACTTTCCCTAAGAGCTTAAAGGTGATTTCTGATTATGCTTTTAGTGCTTGTCGTGCTTTGGAGCGTGTAGATTGGTCTGATCAAATTAAATCTATTGGCTTGAGAGCGTTTTATCCTTGCGAAAAGCTATCTGAAGTGAAACTTTATAATGGACTCGAAGAAATAGGTCCTGCAGCATTCTACTGTTGCTATAGCATTAAGTCGATCTCGGTGCCATCTACAGTGAAAGTCGTGGGAGATCAAGCTTTTACGCACTGTTGTAGATTGTCCGATTTAGAGTTAGGAGAGGGTATAGAAGTAATTCATGAGAGTGCTTTTTCTCGTACGTCAGTAGGAGATTTGGTTTATCCTAAGAGTGCTAAGATTATCCCTTGTGTAGAAAACATAATGTAATGAACATCTGATTTTTTATAATATATTCATTTTAAAAAGGGTTGCTTCCACGCTAGGAAGCAACCCTTTTTCACTTAATAATAGATATGCTAAAATATTATAGAAGTCTATTTTTGTACATAGTCGCCATTGAGCATTTGCTCAAAAGTAGGATTGTATTTATTGTCTTTTACTTTCCAGTTTTCTTTTTCAAGAGTAGGGATTATATTTTTTAGCCCTTTGTAATCTACTAGGTTGCCCCAGTTTTCAATAATGACTGTTTCTACTTTTTTAAGTTCACTAAATAGGTCTAGATTAGTAAGCGGCATATTAATACCATCACCTGCCCAACCAGCACCTTTGAATTCTAGCACTTTTACTTCGGTAAGTTTAGGTATGACAATGCTGCCCTCCTTCATAAACTTGAAGTAGGTAGTACTCCATTTTTCGGTTACTTTTTCTAGCATTGGAAATTCAAATGTGTTGAGGGTAGTACCCGATGCATTTAGTATTCCTACTTCTACAAGATGTGGAAAAGAGAGAGTTGAACCCCCATTACTAATTCCCGAATTCATATTAATATGTCCTACCTTTTTTAGGTTCGGGAAATTGAAGTCTTTTGTTTGGTTATAGCTAGTTATTTCCAACTTACCCGCTATTTCTGTGATACCTACTAGTGTAGGAACATTACCTGGTTCTGAACCACCATTGAATATAGCTTCATCTATCTGCATCGCTTTTACTTCTGTTAGTGCCGGACAAGTTATGATTTCAAGTTTGCCCAATTTTGCTTTGGCTAAATCTAGGTTCTTTAATTTCTTAAGACCATAGAAGTAGATATGTTCACAAGAATTGAGCTGGGGAAAGTTGAGCGAACTAACTTGCTCAGTTCCTTGTATCTCGAGTCTTCCTTGAACAGTTTTTAGAGCAGGGAAGTCGATGCCTTTTAGATTACCTTTTGCCTTTAAAATAAACTGACCATTAACCGTTTCCAATTTGCTAAAGTCGTATTTCTCGATAGCACCTTGGCTATAGCCTGCATTAAATTCAATGCTACCAGCTTGAGTAAGAAGAGGTAGTTCTACTTGAGTTAAGTGTTTAGGCTCTTTCAATTCTAGAGATCCACCAACTGAGGTTAGTTTTTTAAGATCTAAATCAGTCAACTCATTGATATCTTTAGTGTTGAATGAACCTCTTATTTCTGCTAGTTCCGAAAAATGAATCGTTTTAGTTTGACTCATATTAGATATAATGATAGAGCCACCTACGTTTTTTAATTTTTCTAGGCGAAGTTCTTCTAGACTCTTATTCTTTGTATTTGAGTTGGTAGAAGGTTTCATCACGAAGTCATTTGAAACAGATTCAAGTAGAGGAGCCGAAAACTGCTCTAACTTTTCAGCAATTAATTGTACACAGAATGCTGAACGTAGCTGAGGAAGAGAGATGTTTTCTAGGTTGGCAGAGTGTAGTACTAGTTCTGATGTTTTTTTTAGAGCAGGGAGTTCCACTGTTTTTAGGTTTTCAGAAAGTAACGGACTAGCTACTGTACCTAAATAAATATTACCAGCTGAAGTTAAATGTACTAATCCACTTAAATCTTCACCTTGGTAAGAGCTTTTGATCGTGATGCTTTTACTCACTTCTTGCAAAGCTTTTAGTCCATCCAAATTGTGAATAATATCTTCTTCGGCTACCACTCCATCCTTACCAATAATCAAGTTTCCGTCTATCGCTTTGATACCTTTTTTGCCAAAGTCATCTACTTCTTTTTGAGTAGTTAGATAAATTGTAGCCTTTTCTACCGCATCAGTATAAATTACTTGGTAGGTATATTCACATTTAGAGTTGTTGTGTGAGGTTACTACAAAAGTTTGTTCTTTACCCCAGTCGGAAACAGAAGTAGGGTCGGGAGATATTTTTGCTAATTCAGCCAATTTGATTTCTGCTTTTACACCCGAAGTTAGATCGGTATTGGCCGGAACAGTTACACTTATTGTTACTCCTTGAATTGCAGCTGTAAAAATCTCACCTCCCTTATTTAGATTTAGGGAGATGATATAATTGTCTTTACCTGCAAAGTCATCGTCATCACTAGAGCAGCTTACAAAGCTAAAGCCCAAAATAGCGAGGCAGATTAGATTTAATTTTAAATATATATGTTTCATCTTTTCTATTTGTTTTCAGTGTATTTCCCGTCCAACATATCTTGGTGAGTCGGGTTGTACTTATTGTTTTCTACCTTCCAGTTTTTAGCCTCTACGTTCTGAACCACATTTTTTAGTCCAGTAAAATCGGTTAAGTGGGCAGCAAACTGTACTTCAATACTTTCTGCTTGCGTAAGAGCTGAGAATGCATTGAGGTTGGTAGTGATACATTCATTGTTTTTATCCCATTGACTTCTTACCCCTTTGAAAGAAAATTTCTTTTCTACGGTAGATAGTTTAGGAAAATTGAAGTTTTCTAGTTTAAACCACTCAGACATAGTAAATGATTTTACTTTTTCTAGAAGTGGAACTTCTAGGTGAGTAGCCTCTTTGAAGCTTTCCAAAGAAAAATCTCCCGCATTAGTAAGATCTTTAACGATAACACTTTTAGCTTTTCCGCTACTTAGAGAGAATTTTTCTGCTTCAGTAAGGTCTTTAATGATCAATTCTTTGGCATTTCCACCCGATACATTGAATTTTGGCGTTTTTTGAAGAGTATTGATTTCTAGTTTATCTCCACCAGAATCTCCTACTGAAAATTCTGTTGTTATCTGCTTAGGAGCAGAGATAAGAGTTAAAGCAGGACAGTTCTTTATAGATACTTTTTCAGCTTTTTGAATAGTAGATAAATCAATAGATTCGATAAGGCGAGAGCTAGATATAACAAACTCTTCAACTTGAGTTAATAGAGGTAAGTTGAATTCTTTTAATAGATTGACTACCTCAAAATTAACCTTCTTGCATTCTTTAAGTAGAGGCGCATTTACTTTCTCTATAAACTGCATTTTTTCGCAGGTTAGTTTATTTCCCACTTTGGTAAGATTAGGAAACTGCAACTCTTCTACTATCGCAAATCGGATAGTAAGATCATTGTCCACACTTTGGAGCGCCTGAAGATTAATCTCTTTTAGATTGATACTAAACTCATTTAAACTAGCAATAGATACATTTCCTGCATGAGTTAAAGCACTTAGCTCTATCTTACTCATACCATCATTACCTACAGAATTGAACTTACCCGTAACTTCTTCTAGAGCAGGGAAACTCACTTTCTGTATGTTTTTTAATGTATTTGCTACACAGTTTCCTCCAATAGTTTTTAAAGCAGGTAATTTGAGTGTATTTGTTTTCCAAAAATAAACTAGGTTAAAATCTCCTTCTATATGAGCCAGAGCAGGTAAGTCTATTGTCAATAGTGTAGAGTTGGCACTTGTTTCATTTAATGGGTTGCCATACGAGCCATCACTAGTTACTTGTGATCCATTCAGAGTAAATGTGCCGTAGCAGTTTACTAAGTCGCTCATATCAAGTTGTTCCAACATTTGAGATTGGATATGGATAGAGCTAGCTTCCTCCAACTCAGGAAAATAGACTTCATTGATGTTGTTGGAGCGAATAATAAGGTTGCCCACACTCTTAAGTTGTGGAAGAGTAACATTTATTTTCTCTTGATTGAATTTGGCTTCATTTTCCAAAGTTCCGATATACAATCCACCAGCTTGGTGAAGATTGGATAATCCAGCAAGATGGGCTCCACCAAAACTAGGATTAATAATGATGTTATAAGCTACCTCATTTAAAGTACTTAGTCCATTTAAATTGCGAATGATATCTTCTTCGGCTACCGCAGTTGTAGATCCAATGATTAAGTTTCCATTAATACGATTGGCTTTCAAGGATTCAAAATTATCTACATCGGCTTGTGTACGCAGAATAACATCTTCATCAGCAGAAATGTCTGTGTACTTCAATTTATACACGAAAGAGTTATAATTCTTATTATAAGCTTCAACACGGAAGAGTTGATCACTTGTCCAGTCGTAAATATCCTTAGGATCGGGCATTACTTTGGCATTCTCACTCAAAGTATAACTAGCTTCTGCTTCTACTAAATCTGTTCCCTGAGGGACTTGTACCACTATCTCATTGTTAATGATACTAGCAGTATAGGTGGTTTCACCTACGTGTAGAGCAAAAGAGGTAAAGTAAGCATCAGTGCCATCGAAGTCGCTATCGTCATCAGAGCAACTTGTTAGTCCTATGCAGCAAGCGATAAGACTAAAGGCTAGAATTTTATAGATGTATTTCATGATTATTTTTTCTTAGTATTGTTTTTAAAAAGATTGAAATCTTTCACGTTGAAGACTTCTGTAGAAACTTCTCCTAGCCAACCCGCTTTTGAGTTAACACCTGTTTGAATTTTTACGAAGTCAATGTATTTTAAGTTGGCTGGTTTGCCATCGTGTGTTACTGCATCACTAATCTTAAAGTGATTACCATTTACCCCAGCATTATGGTTGGTGTCGTTAGTTAGACGGTCGATTGGGCTAAAGTTATCAGCATAACCCCACTCGAAAGTGCCATTGTACCAATAACCAGGAGAGGTTTCCTTTGTCTTTGATTTTAGGCAAGTACCGTAAAGTGTATAACTAGGAGTAGTTACCCAATTAGGGTAATAGTAATCTTGTTTGTGGAACTGACTTAGGTAATCTACCGAACCCGATTGTCCTTGGTTATCTGTCCACATTACAGGCATTCCTGGAGCTTTAGGTTTGTAGTAGGTTACCGCATAGTTTTGAATGGTTTCTGGTTTGCCATATTCCGAACCTTTAAGTTCGTACCACGTGTCATTGGGCTTTCCATCACCATTTTCATCTTGCATAACCCACACAATACCAGGTTCAGAAGAACCATCAAAAGAGTTTCCTGCAATTTGAATATTATAATCGTTATCATTTTGAATACTATGATCGAAGCCTACAACAAGGTATCCGCCGAAGCCACCTAGAGAAACATAACCATTAGCAGCTAATCTACTTTCTGCATAGGCATTGGCTTCTTCCATGGAGTTACAAGTATAGTTTTCGTTGACAAACTGACCAGGAGCTGGTAAGAATTTATACACTTTGTTCCAACTAATGATACTTGCTCCCGAAGGTTTGCGTTCGTAAGTACCTTCTTTAGGGCATACTTTGACTATCAACTCTTTGGTTGCCGAGCTGAAGTTGTTTTTCATGGTTACCTTAAGCGTATATTCCCCTTCTTTTTTTTCTGAGAAGATAAAGGCTGTATCTTTGTTTTTTTGTTTTTCTTCTCCGTTTACCTCCCAGATGTATTCAGCATCAAAAGCATTTTCAATGTTGAGTATCGGGATGCGGATTGATCTTCCTGCAGAAAGGAAGTATTTATCTTGCTCAAAAGCCCAAGTAAAGGGTAGTTCATCGGGAGTGCAAACAGCTATTGGTATGATGACTTCGTCCTTTCCATCTTCATTGGAAGCTTCAAAGCGGAGATCATAATTGCCTTTGCTATCTTCTTTAAAGGTGTATTCTAGGTCGGTAGATACTTTTTTATCTCCTATATACCAAGCCCATTCTGCATTTTCAAGAATGTCCTCTACCTCTGGTTTAAAGTTTAGACTGCTACCCATCATAATTTTATATCCTTCTTCGGGGATAGATAAAGAGATAACTGGAGGTAGTAGATTGCGTACACTTATCTTTAGTTCTTCATAAGCTGTACCAGCCTTGGTTATAGCTTCAAGTGTAGCATAAACTTCGGTTTGCTTACTGCTTGAGAAAGTTAGATTTTCATCTGTACTGATGATTTTGCCATCAATTTTCCAAGCAAAAACTGCCCCTTGAGCATTTTCATACTTCGGCTCAATAGTTATCGGAGTATTTATTTTTGTCAGATAGATATTGTCTTCTTGATCCAGAGTGATTTGGGGAGGATTGAGTACCGTAGCCTCATCATCACTACATGCGGAGAATGATAGGAGAGCTATCAGCATCAAGCCAATAGTTTTGCTCCAAGAAGGAAAGTGTTTCATAATTATTGAATTTAATATTATTGAATTTTATTTTTGGACAATAAGTCGAGATTTGTCATTCGTTTGTCTGTAAATACGATGTGTGCAGGAATATCACCCGTCATCACGCTCCATTTCTTTACTCCATTTCTTTTGAAGCAATACAGAGTGCCCGGTGATACATAATCTTTGGCATCTGTAGTGAAGAAATCTTTAGTAACGGGGTTTACAGCGATACCATAAGGCACTTTAATACGTTTTTCTGTGCCATCTTTGATAAATTTACGAGTTACTATCCTTTGTTGTTTTGTATCAAAAATGGCATAGGTTACGGTATTCGATTGTGTGATATGACTCCATTCTACGCTATATACATAGAGTGAATCGCCCGATAGTTCCATATTACTATTGGGTAGTAAGCCCAATGTTTTTACTACTTCATCAGTACGAGTATCAATGATAAATGTTTTAGAACCTATCTTTTTGTAATCTCCACGAGAGGATACATAGAGGTATCCATAATTATCTAGTTCTAGACGATGTAGATTAATACCTACTTCTATTTTTTTGATTTCGGTAAAAGTCTCCAAGTCTATTACAGATACTGTGGTGTCGTATTCGGGTACACGATACCCTCCTGAGTTTGCCACATAGAGTTTGTTGTTGTGAATCACCATCTCTTCGGGTTGATAACCTACAACGCATTTATCTACAATCTGCATAGTACGAGTATCTACCTTTACCACTGTTCCAATAGGTGCATCGGGGTCGATAAGCACAGGACCATTGTACGAACTGACATAGGCATAGTCTTTATCGAATACAATGTATCTGCAGTTGGTAATATCTAAGGTATGTAGATGTTCAGCCGTGTAAACATCCATTACCTCAACTAGGTGAGAGCAGTTGATTACGGCATAAAGTTTATCTCCATAAATCTGAATATCATTCCCTACATCTCCCAGGTTATGAGTTACTTGAGGGTTCACAGTAGGGTAGATGTTTCTAAAATAAGTACCCGACTCGTAATCGAAATAGTCGAGAGTCGATTTGTTGCTTCCCATATTCCCCTCATTGAGCAAGAAGAATCCTTTTATCTCTCCCACTTCTCCCGGAGCGATTTGCTCTTGTTCAGCCCAGAGTAAGTAGTTTTCATCACCTCGACAAGAAGTAATAATGAATGCAGGAATGAAAAGCAGAATTAAATATAGAAATGTTTTAGTTTTCATGATTCAGATGATTTAGAAATGAGCTTTTAATATGACTTTGAAGTTGGTTCCTGGCATAGGGTAGCGACTTACTACTTCATATTGTTGATTAAATAAATTGTTGACTTCTAGGGTTACTTTGTAATCGTTTTTACCCCAATGGAAGTTTCTACCTAGTGAGATGTCACTGGTGTACCAAGCCAACACTTTATTAATTAGAATATTGGCACTCTCTGTATATCGCTCTCCCGAGTAAATAAAGCTGTAGCTCATATCCCATTTGCGGTACTGAGCACTTACAACTGCCGATCCACTATGCCAAGGGATATAGCTGATTTGTCCTTTGTAAGTAATCTCCTCGGGATCAGAATAATCTTGTGCTTTTTGGTAAGTATAATTTAAGCGAGTATTCAATAAAAAATCTTTGAAGGGCTCTACTGTGGCAGCCAAAGCTACATCAACACCTTTAATTTTTACAAGTCCGATGTTCATCATCGTCCATCTAAAGAGCTGTCCACCGGGTTTAGCCAGAATCTTATCTTCAATTTCATTGTAGTAAGCATCTACCTGACCTTCAAAGTCTTTAAAGAAAGGATGGAAGAATGATTTTTGATATGTTAACCCGATGTTATACTGAGTAGCATATTCAGGTTTCAGGTTTGACGTTCCACTACCAATTACAGCAAAGTAGATTTCATTGAAAGTAGGCATTCTAAATATTTTCTTATAGAATCCTCTGAGGTATAGTTCCTGACTAAGCCAAGGTTGGTACGATGCAATCAGAGTAGGGGTGTATCGATCCCAGTTTTTACGAACTTGTTTCTCTTCTTTCATCTTTTCGTGAATAAAAGTACCTAGTAAGCTAGCCTGCACTTTTAAGTGATCTATCTGAATTGAGGTTGCTAGGGCTACCCAACCCGAAAAGCGTTGTGGGTATATAAACTCATGGAGGTTGGCATTCATCTTATTCCACTGAAAGTCGCCCGATAGATTGGCTGTCCACCATGGAGTGAGTGTAATGAGATTTGAACTAGAAACATAGCCTTCATGGAGCATATATTTATTATCCACCTTCATTACTACTTGTTCATCTTTCTTGGGATCGGATAAATAATGGAGATAATCATACGCATATTTCCCCACTAAAGAAGTTCGGTAACGAGGGCGAATCTGCTGAGCATAAGAACCTTGTACAAAGAAGTTTTTATCCCATTGTCTATCTTCATTCTTATATAGACCAGGAGTTTGACGAACAATAGCACCAGGATATCCCCTTTCGGAATCATAATAATAGATTTTAGTTTTCCACTCGCCTTTTTTGAGTTTTCCAAAGAGTCCATGTTCGATACGGAAAAACTCTACGTCTCCATTTTGGCGAGTAGCAACGGTATCAAAAGCTCCTCGGTTATCTTGTTTGTTGATTACTTTATATCTAAATCTATACTTTCCACTAGAATACGTATAATCTGCATTCAGTGAAGATTTAATGGTTTTACTAAGTTCTTGCTCCCAGAGTAGAGAAGGATTGGCTAAGCCAAAAGAACCCGTTTTGAAAGTAGCGTGTAAATTGTACCTTTTACCCTTTGCAAAAGTAGGCACTTTAGTTCGCATATATACCGAGCTGGCAGAGGCAAAGTCTTTAGCTGGTTGGAAGATAGAGCTTTTCTGACCGTTGTAAAGAGAAATGGTTTCGATGTTGTCGAGAGAAAATCGTCCTAAATCTACCACTCCATTTTGGGCATTCCCTATTTCTACTCCATCAAAGAACACCCCTACGTGTTCGCTCCCCATACTGCGTACATTGATGGTTTTTAGTCCACCAATTCCTCCGTAGTCTTTCAGTTGTACTCCTGAGAAATAGCGTAAAGCATCTGCAATAGAATGTGCATTGAGCCGTTCTAAATCTTTGCCTTTTAGGGATTGTACGGGGATAATATCTTTGGGGATATACTCTTCAACAATTACTACCTCACCCAATTGTTGAATGCTGTCTAATTTACTCTGTGCTTTGATTTGAAAAGCACCAAAAAGGAGTAAGAGAATGGATAAACTAATACTTCTGCTAGTCTTCATAGTGTTTTATTATAAAGCCTGCGGGTGGATAGAAGTATATAATCGAATACCTTAGATATAGATGTATATCTAAAGCAGGATGTAGTAGCTCTATGTCCCGAAAGCTTAAATACAAAAAATGACTTGGCAGGTTTTCTGACTTACTTCATCTTTAACGCATCCTTCCCATCTTTATAAAAGACAGTGGATATTCGATTGGTTAAAGACTGTTGAAGATTACAGCAGCGGGTCTGTTTAAGATTTTCACTTAATTCCCTTTTATTATAAAAGTTTTAGTGGACTTCTATAATCACCAAAATCAGGTGCAAATTTAAATATTATTTAGATATTTAAAAATAAAATAGGAGTATTATTCATCTTAAAAGTAATGTATAATACAATGGCTAGTATGAAGCTCTGTTTCTGGTCTCATCGAGGCTTATCGGGTGAGGAATGGCGGAGGTGTAAAAGTCTTTACTCATTGTATGGTTTTATGACGATGAGGGGGTGGAGAAAGTTATGATTCTTCCAGACTCTAAAACTAGCTGAGGCTATTTTATTAAGGAGTGATTTTCTAAATAAAAATGATGAAATACTCTTTTTTATGATAAAGAGAATCTGCTTGAATAAGAAGTACTTATAAAATAGAGAATTTACTTTGACACCGACATGACGATTGCATGTCGGTGTCAAAGTGAACTCATGTCGGTGTCAAGATAATAGTTTGTCTATGCCAAGAATAAGGACTCTTCTTTAGGTAGTAGAGAATCGGGGGTATATTAAACAAAAAATCCCGAAGAAGCTTCGGGATTTTTTAATGCATAAAAAAACGCGTAATTAAATAATGTATTGAGAGCTGATGGATTCATTATTTACTACACGCTTAATAGTTTCTGCAAACATATCTGATATGCTAAGCTGTTTCACTTTGGAACACTTTTTACAGAATGGGATACTATTGGTGAATATCATTTCTGTAAGTGCAGATGATGTTACTCGCTCACTAGCAGGGTCGGACATTACACAGTGGCTAGCAATAGCTCTAACAGATTTTGCACCTGCTTCGATCATTACATTGGCAGCCTTTGTAATAGTACCTGCTGTATCAACGATATCATCAACTAGAATAACGTTTTTACCTTTTACATCACCAATAATTTGCATAGAAGCAACTTCATTGGCTCTTTCTCTTGTTTTGTTACATAACACTAAAGGAACGCCTAGGTACTTAGAGTAAGTATTAGCACGTTTAGAACCTCCAACGTCAGGAGTAGCAATAACTAAATCTTCTAATTGAAGAGATTTGATGTAAGGGATGAATACGGCTGAAGCATAAAGGTGGTCAACTGGAGTGTTGAAGAAACCTTGAATTTGGTCAGCATGTAAGTCCATTGTGATTAGACGGTCTATACCAGCTACGGTAAGCAAGTCGGCAACTAATTTCGCTCCAATTGAAACACGTGGCTTGTCTTTTCTGTCTTGACGTGCCCAACCAAAGTAAGGAACTACTGCAATAATACTTTTTGCAGAGGCTCTTTTAGCTGCATCAATCATTAATAGCAGCTCCATTAAGTTGTCAGAGTTAGGGAATGTGGATTGTACTAAGAATACGTTTGCGCCACGGATTGATTCTTCGTATGAAACAGCAAACTCACCGTCAGCAAAGTGAGTAATATTCATGTTACCAAGAGGACAATCTAGGCTTTGGCAGATTTTCTCTGCAAGATATCTCGAGTTGGTACCCGAGAAAACCATAAAGGGAGTTGTTTGGCTCATTTTTTGAATAGTTATTACTATTTGTTAATTCGCATACAAAGGTATAACTTCTAAAAGTATTATAAAAAACTTATTATAGATATTTCATCATTCTTATATCTATTAGATTTTATACTTTTACGCATATCTCTCTATAATATAATATATTACAAGGTATTCATTCTTTTTAAGATTTTAAATGCATTAGAGCTTTTTTAATTTAACACTCTATTTTTAAACTCTATTACCATAGATAAATCTTTTATTTTTCATATTTCTATCAAGCTTTCTTATCTTTGATTATCATTAACTTTTTGAATGAAGACGCATGAAGCCTCGCTTTACCTTATATTCTTGGCTCCTTTTCTTTTTATTTCTTTCCTCGTGTATGGGAATAGCCCCTACCAAAGAGGTGAGGTATATTGATGGGCTCAACTCTAAAGCGTCTAAATATGGATATACTTCTCTTGATTCGGTATCTATTTATGCCCAAAGAGCATACAAGGAAGCTAAACATTATGAACTTGGTAAGGCAGAGGCATGCAACCATCTTGGCTTTTATCATTTCATGAGAATGAATTTTGATGAGTCTGCCCATTTTTATCAAGAAGTGGGAAAGCATACGATCAATGAGCTCGAACTCCTTATCTCTGATATAGGGATGATGAAAATATTTCAACGCACGGCTCAAAGCAAACTGTTTTATGATTATCGGAATAGTGCTTTAGCTCGGATGAAGCGTATTGACGAAGACCGCACTGTGTTTGATAAAATAAAAGAGAAAAAACGGTTGAACTATGCTTATAGCGAGTTTTACATTGTTTCGGCAATCTATTTTTATTATCTTCAACAAGAAGAATTGGCTGCTGAGGCGATAGCGGACTTGGATCAGCGAAAAGAGGATGCTCTAAATTGGAATGCAATTTCTACAGATACTATACAGCTACTCTATTATAAATACATAAAGGGTGCTACTGGTTTAGTGAAGGGAAAAACTGCTACCGAAAAGTTGCTGGCATCTTTTGATGAGTTGTTTCAGACGTGGAGATTGGCTCGAGCGCAAGGGATCATCTATTTTGAAGCCAATGCAGCACAGGGCATGGCCAATATTCTTGCTCGCCCAGTCAATTACGAGTTAATCTACCATGAACGCATCCATCTATTAGGAGGATTGGGTTATCCCATTGATTCTATTTTACCTCTCCGCCTGGGAGAGTCGGCTCTGAAACTTTTTAAAACCTACGAAGATATCTATCAGATAGCAGGAGCTCATGTAACTCTAGCTCAGTATTACAACTATCGTGGAGAATACAATAAAGCGCTAGAGGTTTTAAAATCGGCACTAGATTATGTCAATCAGCATCATCGCTTGTATTATAAAGATCATCACGATTCACCCGATGATTTAAAGTTATACGAGGAAGATGTCAATCAAAACCCCATAGAAATACAATGGATTGAAGATGATGTACTCACCGTACCCGAGTGGATTGCTCGCATCCGTGAGCAGTTGAGTGTAGCCTATGCTGGAGTAGGTAATAAAGCCGCATCCGATTATAACCGAAATGTGTATTTGGATATTCTCGATTTAGTTCGTCAGGATAAAGAGCTGGAAAGTAGATATGCTTCTCTTCAAAAGGAGGAGCGGTTTATTAACTCTTTATTGAGTCTGCTCTTTTTCTTAGTAATTGTACTTGGCGTGTTGTTTTATCTAGTCAATAAACACTCCCGTAAGAAAACGACTCTTTACCTTCAGCGACTAGAAAACAGCTTAACCGTTTGTCGAGATTTAACAGCTAGTTTACCGCTCAAGGCATCGAGGTTGGAAGATGTGGTTGAGCCTATTGTTCAGATTATCAGAAGGTTCTTGGAGAAAGAATTGGGCGTTGAGCGCATCTATCTTCGCATAAAAGCAATTGATGAAGAAGAGTTGATGTACGATACAGCTCCTGATAAGGAGAAAGATACGGGGCTGTATTCTTCGAGTTTCGACTTAAAAACCAGAGATAGCTCTCTTGAAAATGGAATGTTTAGAGTCTTTACAGCAAAGAAATTGGGTAAAGAAGACCTCTCTTTTATTGCTATTTTATCACCTTATATGGTGTGGGCAATAGAAAATGGATTACACTTCATGGACTTAGGAGAGGAGAGAGAATTGCTCGAAAAGAAGTTGTTTATCACCAATCAGCACAATATTCAAGATAAGCGAGAGAATATACTCAAGCGAGCCAATATGCGCATTGTGTATGGAATTCAACCCTACCTAGACCGAATTCGTAATGAGGTGAGAAAGATAAGTTATGCGACTTATACCAAAGAAAAAGAGGTACGCCAGTTGAAGTATCAATACATAGATGAATTGCTCGATACCATTCAAGAGTACAATGAGGTTTTAGCTCTGTGGATTAAAATAAAGCAGGGAGAGCTCAGCTTGCAGATTGCCAACTTTGAATTGGGAGAACTCTTTGAACTCTTAGAGAAAGGAGTTCGATCGTTTGAACAAAAGAAGATCAGTCTGCATATTAAACCAACGGATGTGGTTGTGAAAGCAGATCGGGCATTGACGTTATTTATGCTCAACACCCTGCTAGAGAATGCTCGTAAATTTACGTCAGAGGGAGGAGAGGTGAAGGTTTCTGCCAATGCCTCCGAAGAGTATGTTGAAATAGCTGTTTCTGATACAGGCGTGGGTATGTCAGACGAAGATATTCAGAAGATTTTGTATGAAAAGGTATATGATTCTAGTGAGATAGGGGGAGATAATCCCGATGTAAAAGAGCAGAAAGGAAGTGGCTTTGGCTTGATGAACTGTAAGGCCATCATAGAGAAATACCGAAAGACAAATCCTGTGTTTCATGTGTGCAACTTTGATATTCAGAGTGAAAAGGGGGTAGGTAGTCGTTTCTCTTTCCGCTTACCTTATGGAGTAAAAAAGACATTTATGTTGATTCTTATACTTCTAGGTGGAGGTTTTTCGACTTCAGCTCAAGAGTTTTCATTTCAAATGGTTCCCGACTCTATCCGACTAAAGCTACTCTATGAAGCCTCTGATTTTGCCGATGCGGCTTATTTTAGTAACGTAGATCAAACCTTTAGTCAGACCCTTCAATATGTCCAGTTGGCTATAGATAAGCTCAATCAGTTCTACTTACAAAACAGCTTTTCTAAAGAGCCCTTGATGAAAATGGCAGGAGATGATACACCTGCCGAGGTAGAGTGGTGGAACAGAAAATTTGAAACGAGTTACCATGTTATCCTCGATATCCGCAATGAAGCTTCTGTGGCTTATCTGGCTCTAAAAGATATAGATAGCTACAACTACAATAATAAAGCTTATACCATGCTTTATAAGTTGACTAGTAAGGATGATTCTTTAGATCGCTTCTGTAAATTACTCGAACGCTCTACATCGAATAAGCAGGTGGCACTTATAATAGTAGTTACCTTAATCATCTCCTTTTTATTGGTGTACTATGTGGTATATGTACGTCGTCAGCTTTCACGTAGGTGGAGCTTAGAACAAGTTCTCGATATTAACGAACGTATCTTCTCTGCCTCATTGCACTACACGGTGAACGGAGATGAGAAAAAGACAGAAGCCGATTTAACAACTATTCCTCGTCAGATTATTGAAAAGAGCTTTGCCGAGTTCAATGAATTGCTAGCTGTTGATGCTATGGGTATCATCTTGCAAGACGAAGAAAAGCAACAGTTATCTACTACTCTTTACCCCATGGAAGAACAGTTGGATGCAGAAACGATTCATCGTTGTATTCAAGAACGCATCTGGATATCCTTAGAAAACGAGGTTTATATCCCATTAGAAACTACACTCGGTGCAAAGTCGGAAGTGGTAGGTGTATTCTATCTGCGAAGAAGAGACAGAAGTGAGTTAGCCGAAGAAAAGCTATTCTTAGAGCTGATTGTTCGCTATATGAGTACGGTACTTTATAACACTATGATTCGTACAGCGGGTAGGTTCCGAGATATTAGTTTGGTATTCGATGACATCCATCGTTTAGACTGGGAAAACAATCAAATTCACGTGCAAAACCGAGTATTAGACAACTGCCTATCTGCCATAAAACACGAAACGATTTATTATCCTAGTCGGTTAAAACAAATCGTAGATGAACTTCGACGAACCTCTCTGACCGAAGAGCGAGAAATGGCAGAGGTGAAAGTGATGTTCGACTTGGTAGAATATTATAAAGGAGTATTTACCATCTTAAGCTTGTGGGCTAAAAAGGAATTGGAAAGAGCCACCTTCCGTAGATCTATCTTCTCAGTAAACGATTTGATGGGGGATATGGAGAAACTTTTCCAACGTCGCAATAAAAAACGAGCAATACCTTTAACAATGGATATAGAGATAGAACCTCATCTCGAACTAGTAGGAGATGAGAAACTCGTAGAATATCTGCTGGAAATGCTTATCCTCGATGCTTTGGCAATGCCTATAGCTGGAGCTTTGAAATGGAAGATAGAGAGTGAGGGCGATTTTGTGAGTTTCACCTTTACAGATACTCGTAAAAACTATTCAGAAGAAACATTAAACAACCTGTTTTATCCAACTTTAGAGCGTATGAAAGCGACTTCCGAAGAGGGATTGCCAGGTACAACTTATTTAATAGCGAAAGAGATAATAAGAGAACACGATGAGTTTGTGGGACGTAGAGGGTGTAGAATACGTGCTTTTGCTTGTCCGCAAGGTGGATATTCACTCTACTTTACACTAACTCGTAAACCACAAATTGTATAAATAGCCAATGTATGAAAGAAGAAAAACAATTTAAAGTGATTATCGTAGAAGATGTCCAACTTGAGCTTAAAGGAACTGAGCAGATCTTCAAACACGAAATACCTACTGCCGAAGTAATCGGTACGGCCATGAACGAAGAAGAATTCTGGAAACTGATGCAAACTGAAGTTCCCGATATGGTATTGCTCGATTTAGGTTTGGGTGGTTCTACCACAGTAGGGGTAGAGATTTGTAGAAAGCTGTCCAAGGAATATCCTAAAGTGCGAGTACTGATCTTTACTGGAGAGGTACTCAATGAAAAATTGTGGGTAGACGTGTTAGAGGCAGGAGCCGATGGTATCATCTTGAAAACTGGAGAACTCCTAACCAAGACCGATGTTGAGGCTGTGATAGATGGCAAACAGCTAGTCTTTAATTTACCCATTCTTTCCCGTATTGTAGAGCGGTTTAAACAATCTGTGATAAGCGATTACAAGCGTCAAGAGGCTGTAATAGGTTATGATATTGATGAATATGATGAACGATTCCTTCGCCATCTGGCTTTAGGTTATACCAAAGAGATGATAGCGAATTTAAAAGCAATGCCTTTTGGTGTAAAATCTTTAGAGAAAAGACAATCTGATTTGATTGCTCGTCTGTTTTCTGATGAAGAAAGAGTAGTGGGTATCAATGCTACCCGTTTGGTAGTACGTGCCCTTGAGTTAAGAATTTTAGATATAGATAATTTAGAACCCGATGAGGAATAAAACCCGAAGAGTACATCCTGCAACTTTGTTTTTCTTATTAACCATAGGCTTGATCTTCTTGGTTTGGCTGATGGATATTTATGGGGTGAGTGTTTTCAATCCTCATACTGGGAAATACTTGCGTGTTCAGAGTTTGCTGAATGCTGAGGGAGCTCGTTGGCTAATGCGCAACTCAATAACCAATTTTAGTGCATTTGCTCCTGTGGGCATGGTTGTGGTATCACTCTTAGGTATAGGTGTAGCCGAAGATTCAGGCTTCCTCAATGCATTGTCTCATCAACTGACTCGATTGAAATGGAAGCCTCGTTGGGGACTTCTAATTATGATTTTACTGGGTATTTTATCCAATGTGGTAGGAGATGCAGGTTATGTATTTCTTGTTCCTTTGATGGCTCTTCTCGCACCCCGATTGGGTATTCATCCTGTTGTAGCCATCATGGTTACTTTTGTTTCCGTAGCTTGTGGGTATAGTGCCAACTGGATGCTAAGTTCGATGGACCCTCTATTGGCTCGTATCACCCAAGATGTTTCTTCAGGGCTAACGCCACAAAACTTTAATTCAGGACCTTATGCCAATTACTTCTTTATGTTTGGTTCTACCCTTTTTCTGACTCCCGTGATTTATTGGGTTGCAAAAAAAACACTGATACCGAAGTTGGAAGAGAAAGGTATGGTACAAGAGCTTGAAGAATTTAAAGAACTAGCTCATCGTGAAAAGCGATCCTTGAATATTGCTGCACTCATCGGCCTTACTTTCTTATTCTTAATTGGCTGGCTCACGTTCTCCTCTTTAGGGCTATTTAGAGGAGTGAGTGGAGAGTTGGTGCGTTCCCCTTTTATTATGGGAGCCTTAATGATTCTGTCGTTGAGTTTAGGAATTATGGGCGTAGTATATGGGTTGAGTTCGGGTAAATATAAGCGAGATGTAGATGTAGTGATGGGTCTAACCTCGGGTATTAGAGTGCTAAGTATCTATTTTGTGATTGCCTTTTTTGCAGCACAGTTCTTTGCGTGCCTCACTTATACTCAGCTCGACCAATTAATTGTCTTATTTTTTGGACATCTTACAGCCTCTGTTGCTGTCGATAATCCTACTTGGGCCTTACTCCTTTTTATAATATATTGTGCTTGGGTAAACCTCATTATGGTTTCTGCACTGGGTAAGTGGGTATTGATTTCTCCCATCTTTATCCCTTTGTTTTGGGCTATGGGCATCTCTCCAGATGTTGTACAAACAGCCTTTCGGGTAGGAGATAGTGCTACAAACGTAGTAACCCCTTTTCTTTATTACTGTCCTTTTATTTTAGCCTTACTCCATAGATATATCCCTAGAGTAAGCTTTGGCTTCATCTTCTCCAACACTTGGAAGTTCTCCGTTGTTATCTTGATAGCATGGGCGCTATTCTTCCTTGTTTGGTTCAAACTAGGCATTCCATTTGGAGTTTAAGCAATACAAAGAAGCTCAGGTAAAACTATAATTTAAGAAAAATTAGGACAATACAACTATTCCAAGTTTTTTATACTAACAAAAAAGATTTACCTTTGCACACGCAAATAAGGATTGGTTCCGTAGCTCAGCTGGATAGAGCAACGCCCTTCTAAGGCGTGGGTCAAGCGTTCGAATCGCTTCGGGATCACATTTTTGATAAGAACTTCACATACTAGCTCCTAATATCAATTGATGTTAGGAGCTTTTTTTATATCCAATTATTAAATAGAATTAGATTATATTGGATCACCTGCAAACTGGGGTCAGTCCGTATTCTTGGGGATTTAACAATTAGCTCTTATCTATCTTCACTTATAAATATTACTTTTGCTTGATGAAAAAGAAAGCAATCGATTATAAGGATATATTGTCCATGTTCCTTCCCAAAGGCATGCTTGACTATTTTGATTTTACCGACTATTCAGACATGGGTGATTATTATATATTCTCTCTTGAAGAGAAAAATAGTATACCAGACGAATATTCAAGTCTTCCACTAGTTTCCAAAGGTTTTTATCCAACAATAACAGTTACAGATTTTCCTGTTCGTGACCGCACTGTATACTTAAAAATTAAACGCCGCAGATGGGAGGATAAGCAAACTGGTAAGACATACAGCAGGGACTGGCAATTGGTTGCAGACGGGACTAGGATAACAGCCGAGTTCGGTTCTTTTTTAAAAGAGTTACATTGACAATCATGAAGTTAGTATAAAAGTAGTAGCCGACTTTTGCCATCTAAAGTCAAAGACACTTAACGATTACTACAAGGAACATCTAAGTGGTTATCGTTCTTGGAATCAGCTCTCTCATGCTGATCAGTACATGTATTTCAAAGACAATTTAGGTGAGAATATATCGATTGACGAAACATCTCTGAGCAACGGAGAGTTATACACCATTGTAACGGGTAAGGCTGGTCATGGTAAGCATGGCACGATTATAGCTATGATAAAGGGAACAAAGGCTGACGACGTATGCAGGCATCTGATGAAGTTGCCAGAAGGAAAACGCAGGATGGTCAAGAATGTTACACTCGACATGGCCGGAAGTATGAGACAGATAGCTAAGAGATGCTTTCCTTGTGCTACACAGATCATAGACCGCTTTCATGTACAAAAGCTGATGCAGGATGCATTGCAGGAGCTGCGCGTGCAATATCGTTGGCAAGCTATTGAGCAGGAGAACTCAAATATAAAAAGAGCAAAGGCAGAAAAGAAAAAATATATACCTCCATGTTTTGATAATGGCGATACCATAAGACAGCTTCTTGTGCGCAGCAGATATCTACTATTCAAAAGTCCAGATAAATGGACAGACTCCCAAAGAATAAGGGCTGAGATACTCTTTAAGCAGTTTGACGACATAAAACAATTCTATTACTTGACTTTACAACTTGGACAGATATACTCACATAACTACGATAAAAATGTTGCCAGGGTAAAGCTTGCACTGTGGTTTAATAAGGTAGAGCAGTGGAATTATCCTCAGTTCAATACGGTAATAGAAACCTTTAAAAATCACAATGATAGGATATTAAATTTCTTTGAAAACAGACTCACCAATGCTTCAGCTGAATCTTTCAATGCCAAACTTAAATCTTTCAGAGCTACATTCAGAGGAGTAGATGATGTAAAGTTCTATCTGTATAGAGTGATGATGCTATACGCTTAATTGTTAAATCCCCAACTTTACGGACTGACCCTGGATCACCTGCAAAACTAGGGGGATAACTTATTAAGCAATAATTTAGTCACTCTAAATAGGAAGAAACTAATATCTGTAACCCCTCTTAGTTGAGTTCTAAAGGCTTTTAGTTTGGCGTTAAAACTCTCTGCAAAAGCATTTGTTGATCGATTGTTGAAGAAGTTTAATATTTCATCATAATGTGAATAGATGGTTCCTGCAATACTCTTAAAGGATTGAAAAGCAGTTTGCTCTACTCTATTATACCATTTGGCAAGAGAAAGTCTTGCTGCATCTTTAATTGTTTTACGATTAAAAATAGAGCGAAGCCCTTGTGATAGGCTATAGGCTTCTTTTAATGAAGGGTATTGTGCAAAAAGAATCTTAGCTCTTTCTTTTTGCTTATCAGACCATTTGTCTGCAGATTTAAAAAGAAGATATCGTCCTCTTGCTAGTAATTGTTTCTTTGTGTCTCCATTACTAAAAGTTAGAGGTTTATAGGTCTTACCTTCCCATTTAGCTTGTTTAATCGCTTGATTTTCTTCTTCTATGGCTTCCCATCTGTGTTTTACTCGTACCTCTTGCACTGCTTCATTGGCTAGTTTTTGCAGATGGAATCGGTCAATTACTCGACAGGCTTTAGGAAAACACACTCGAGCTATTTTATTCATACTATTAGCCATATCTAATGTGATCTCCTTGACTTGCTGTCTTAAACTCTCAGGCATCTTCATTAATACCTGGATAATCTTTTCTGATTGAACACCAGCAATAATAGCGACTATGGTGCCCTGTTTCCCTTTATTATTGGGATTACTTAATATGGTATATAAGTCTCCATTGGTCATAGAGGTTTCATCGATACAGAGCCGTGGAGAAATGTTCTCTGGAAACAAAAGCCACTCTATAGCATGATCTTTCATTTGCCAATTCTTATATGAACTCAAGTGCTCTTTATAATGTCGCTCTAAAGAATCTCCATTAATATGGCAAATAGGCTCAAGAGAGCGGGCCGATACGGGGTATGTCTCTAGGTAATTCTTTTAAAAAAGCCGCAAACTCCTTCGAGTAATGCGTTCCTTTTGCTAGTAAGTCATATTTGTTAGTCAAGTATTCTTTCGTTGTAGAATCATACCACTTACGACGAC
Organism: Bacteroides coprosuis DSM 18011; assembly: GCA_000212915.1. NCBI lineage: Bacteria > Pseudomonadati > Bacteroidota > Bacteroidia > Bacteroidales > Bacteroidaceae > Bacteroides > Bacteroides coprosuis. The sequence continues at coordinate 2,423,375 of CM001167.1, read as the reverse complement.
GTACTTTTAGAGTAACCTTCTTAAAACGAACGGGAAAGTCTTGGATAGTTATGGGGTCTAGAAAGCCTTTAGATTCTACTTTATGCCCTTTACGATCAGCTGGTAAAGAGTCAAACTCATCCATAAAAATGGTAATAACATCTTTTACTTTAGTCACTTTGGTAATCTTGAAATAAGTAAGGAACTCTTCTGGTAAAATTAAGCGAACTACTTCGAGTAACATTTGAGAATCTTGCATAGCTTTTGTTTTTTCTACAAAGATAATCTTTTTGATGTTCCCCCCCTGCTTTTGCAGGTGATCCATTATATTCTTAGGGTGTGTTATAGGATAATCCTAAGATCTCTAAAATTAGTCTATATTTATAGGCCTATTGAGGAGTTAAAATGTATTTTAGCTTTACTTCCTGAGGACTAAGCATCTATTTATTTAGCAGATCTTCTGACTTTCTAGCTAAGAGAGATTAAGCCGATACCATTTCTTATCTACCTATTTAAATAAGTCTGGAACTAGAAAAAAGTGAACTTATCTGCTTGTTCTCGGGATGTTTAGGTATCAATTCTTTTGAGCTAGGCGAGTGTTGAGCATTGTTTTGTATGAAAATATTTCGGAATAAAAGAGTAAATGGCTTTGATGTTTCTAAAAAACATCCTACATTTGCAACCACTAATAAAACTGGTTCCGTAGCTCAGCTGGATAGAGCAACGCCCTTCTAAGGCGTGGGTCAAGCGTTCGAATCGCTTCGGGATCACAAAAAAGACGACCTCACTTGAAGTCGTCTTTTTTTGTAATATAAATATCCTCGTTATCTCCAACGTTTATTTACCTTATCTATGGATGTAAGTAGTAATAGAGTAGTGGCAAATAGACCAAAACCTACCACTGCATTAAAGAACCCAAAAGTTTCTGTTATCAGCTCATAGTGCGACATAAGTATGCCCGTCTGAATCGCTAGAAAGCTCAATGTCAAAAGATAAAAAATGATGCCGAGTGTTTTGTTGTTTTTAAATATCTCCGAGATGGGATTAGCTTTAAAAAGCCACTTGATTAGCACTAAAGGCATAATAACACCCATAAAGGCTATAAAAAGTTGATTGATATCATCTGTAATGAAAAATATTCTACCCGAGAAAAGTAGTATGGTAATACTAATAAGGTAAATAATAATTTTGTGCATAGTTTTAGGCTTATTTTTAAATACGATTATCTGTCTGTACCCAAATGAATACCAGACTATGCTTTAAATATACCATTTCTGAATGAAAGAATAACAATGGGGGCAGTGCTTTCTTTTTCTGATAGGTTGTAAGATAGCTTTTAAGCGTGTATATTATTCTTTTCGTGCTTATTTTTATCTATATCAAAAAAAGTTGTTATGGCTATGATGACGGCAAAGAATGCAAAGCCCACTACTATCAGGTTGTTTCCAAAAGGGAGCATTGCCCATTTGTTTTGAAGAACTAAAGTGTAGCTTTGGGTACCTATAAAACCAAGGAATGCAAGATAAAGTAATATCCCCATTAATAGGTTGGAGTGAAGTGTTTTATTGGTGTCTTTTTTGAATAAAATCCATTTGCCCATAAGGGTAGAAAGTACGAAACCCAAGATGGCTACATATCGAAAATCTTGTTCCAAATGAAAGCTAGAGATAAGCAAAATAGATAGGAGTAATATGAGTGAGCACAGAGCTATAATGACTACTTTATGCATACCTATTTTCTGTTTTATTGTTTATTATCTGATAGTTAAGTCTGGCAAAGGTAATATTATTTATGAACCTCTACTCGTTTTGAACTACTTTTTTACTCCTTAGCATTAGAATGTATGCGTTTGTTTGTGGTTACACACTTTTTATTATTGGCGTGCAAAGTTTAGGTTTAGTATAGTAAATTATTCCTTCATCTCTCTGTCATTACGCAAAATGACTGCCGTTAAATATTGTTACTAAATAAATTTATTATTACTTTTAGGTGTACTTAAATCCCCATATATTATGAAACGATTAGATTCGCACGTAAACCTCAATACCTATTTGTGGTTTTACATCATTTTCTTCTACGTTGGTGCAATTCTTGGCTTTACAGCTCATCCTTTCTTTATAGTAATACCCTTTGCTGTATTGGGAGGAGTGATAGGGCTGAGGAGGTACTACAAACCTGGTAAAACTGCCAATCAAATTATCTTTTTACCTCTATATCTTTTTTTCTTAGCGTCACTAGGAGCTTGCTTCTATATAAACCACGCTTTCGGAGAAGGTAATTCATGGGCTATATGCAGCATTTGTCTCTTGTTTTTGGCTTTTTCTGGTGGCTATTTCTTTATAAAAGAGAAAACTCTACCAGATACTTCAAAGATGGAGTGATTTAGAATTCGATATAACCAAAAAGGTAAAAACGGGATAGCTTGAAAAAGTTATCCCGTTTTAACATTGTAGCGTTTGATGATTAAAATATAAATAGAATTGTGTAAAGGTTTAGGCATAAATAGAAGATGTTTCTCTTTATACCTTATAAATACAAAAATCATATTCTGATCGGTAATACACTCTTGAGTGTTTTTTGGATACAAAATAGATATTCTTATACTCTTCTCTAAATATATATAATGTTAAATAGATTAACAATTATTATTTGTATTGATTTTTAGAATCTACACTTATGGGTAATTTAAGTTTACACTTTTGAGGCTTTTTTGCTCTTTGAGATCAGTAGATTTTACCTTTATCATAAAAGTGACTTAAACAGTAGTAGAAATCCTCCTTTTTCAGATCTAATAAAATAATCTTTAAGCTGTAAGCTAGGGAGTGTTTTGGACCTTTAACCAAGCATGAAAATTTATAGAGATAAAATAGCCTATTTTTTTTGATGTTTCCAAAAAACGTTTTACCTTTGCACACGCAAATAAGGATTGGTTCCGTAGCTCAGCTGGATAGAGCAACGCCCTTCTAAGGCGTGGGTCAAGCGTTCGAATCGCTTCGGAATCACATAAAGGGACGACTTTGGTCGTCCTTTTTTGTTTCTATCCGTTTCCTCTCTCCTCTTTAGTATAACGGCAAATCGTGATTCTTGTCAAGTTGTTGATAAGTAGTCGATTACATCTTTATTTTTACCAACTACCATTGTATAATATACCCTATAGAGCTGATTTTTTAAAAAGATAAAATTCACTATGACACCGACATGATGATACGGTGTCGGTGTCAAAGCATGCTCTTGTCGGTGTTATGATGTTATCATATCGTAGACACACCAGGGTGTTTGTATATCTCCAGTAATCCTACTTTATCTACACCTTATTTTACTGCTCTCTTTTTATTTTCAGATTAGAATATGATTTTAAACATCATTTATAGCTGCTACAATAAGGCGATGCAATGAGTTGGATGTTTATCTTGTGGTAAATAAAGATACGGTTGAAGATGCTCAAACGGATGATACAATAGATGCTTGTTAAGTCAGAGTACTTTAAAAATGTTATTGTCGATGGGCAGGATAGCTTAATATCACCCAACTAGCCAGTGTGTTTAATACTTTTCTCTATCGAACTTAAAATCTTTTTCCATTATGGTTCATTAACATCTCTTTGTCCATTAGATATATCCTATATTATTTAAGAATAAGGACATAAAATCTAGTTTAATAGTGACAAGATAAATTATTTATTGGTATAGAAATATAATTATATATATAGTCAGTTTGTCATTCAAGATAATTAAAAAAGAGTGATTATTCCCTTATTTGTGGGGGTTGTAGGCATATTATTCATTTGTTGAGAGACTAATGATGAATATAGGAAGTCTTAATATGTAAAAAAATGTCTTGAATTAGTTTTGGTATATGTAAAATTAATACATATATTAGCAGTGTTAAACTTTGAAAGGGTATTTTATATTAATGCAATAATTTTCATAATATGAAATATCTATTAGGGGTTTAATTGATAATAATGTTTAAAATCTACTGGATTAGTTAATTTAAAAGACGAAAATATAAACTGATAAGAAGCAATGATTTCACAAAGGAATGCAATCTATTTACTCTTGTTTTTAGTAATATGCATAGGCTATCAGGCTTGTTGGTTTTAGAGAATATACCACTCTAAAATGGTTAAAATAAATCTGATTGCTTGCAAGTTGCTCTCTTCAATAGATCAATTGCATGATGAGCAAAGATAAAAAGGAGATTATACCTAACATCCTTTTTACTGATTGTTTTTTAAAGAATTGAGGCTTGATTAAAGCTGATTCACTCTTTGATCAAGCCTTGATTTAAAAGCTCTATAAATCAGATGCATATGTATTTTACTTCTCCTTTTTAAGTCGTGTGCTAATTGACAATAAAGCTCGTATATCTTGCTTGTATCTATTCGTTTTTAAATTTCATTCCTTGTAGTATTTCTTTGAAATTATTGGTTATCTATCTCTATGCTATACTATACTAGTCATAGAGATAGATAAGATATTGATTGAGAATAATATGAACAATATAAGACAATATTAACCCTTAACTTAAAATCGTTTTTTCATAATTTTATAAATCTAGAATTATATTATTCTTAATCCCCACTATCACTCAATGACGAAGTGTAAATTGAGATTAGGAGTAGATTAGTTTTCTTTAATTCTAATATTTGTTAGCTAATATTCTATTGCAATATTTCCCTTGTTAAAATTTAGCTTTCATACTTCTGAATATCATTGGGTGGTTATGTGGGATTTTTTCTAGAATAGATCTTTGAAAACATTGAAAATAAAAAGGATTGGTGGAAGAGTAAAGTTTTAGTAGCTATAGTATTTCATACATAAAAAGAGTTCGTTTTTTATATGGATAGAACTAGTCGGAATGTGATCTTGACAAAATGTTTATCCTCAGTATATTATAGTTATAGGAATGATTTAATACACAAAACTTTTATTATAAAGTCTGTCAAAATGAAGATATGAGGCTCTCAGCCTCTATCTTGTGTATTTTGCAATTATGATTGGTCTTATAATTTTTATCATTTAAATTTTCCTTTTATCAATCCTTTTTTAGCATAACAGTTTTTACTGTGGAATCAAAACTACTTACAACGAAAACTCTAGATAATTTACTAAATACATGTTTAGCAATCTAAAATTACTAGTATTTTTTTACTTAAAATTCGAATCCATGTTGGAGTAGTAGGAGAGTGTAAAAGAAGATTATAAGAGTCTTCTCTTTATAATTTTCTTTTCCTCTCTTTTTTTATGGTTTTTTATTTTGAATTTTTTATAAGGGAGTAGTAGGTCTACCGATACATGTTTATGGAATCCCTAAAATGAATAAAAGGAGAGCTTTTACTAAGTAAGAGACTCTCCTTTTATTTTTATTAAAGTAGGTCTCATCTATTAATCTTTGGCTTTTTGGCAAGCTACCAAAGATTGATTTCGACCTACTTTATTTTCTGTATTTATTTATAAACCACAGAATTTGCACTTTGTTCAATGAGTGCTAGTATATTGTTTTTATGTAAAAATATTTCACTATTGTCTAGTGATCTATTAATATTTCACTATTATTATATTGAATACTATCAAATATAGTGGCTTATTAAGCCAAATTTAGTCTAACAGTAAATTATTTTCAATAAAGAAGCCTGTTCGTTTGGAACAGGCTTCTTGACAAATATATTAAGAATTTTCTTAATATAAGAAATGAATTACATCGTTGATTATCGCTATAATCTATCTTCAAATAATAGTAATAGCAAATATAGGAGGGTGATTAGCCACTAGCTGTCTAGTGTGAATTTATCATTTGTCAATAAGAATTTATTGAACACATCTATGGGATTTGTTGTGATAAAATAGAAGCTTGTAAGACTATAATATCTTACTTTTCGTTGTATCTCTCATTAAAATACTGGATCACCTGCAAAACTAGGGGGGATAACTTATTAAGCAAATAATTTAGTAACCCTAAATAGAAAGAAACTAATATCTGTAACCCCTCTTAGTTGAGTCCTAAAGGCTTTTAGTTTAGCGTTAAAACTCTCTGCAAAAGCATTTGTTGATCGATTGTTGAAGAAGTTTAATATTTCATCATAATGTGAATAGATGGTTCCTGCAATACTCTTAAAGGATTGAAAAGCAGTTTGCTCTACTCTATTATACCATTTGGCAAGAGAAAGTCTTGCTGCATCTTTAATTGTTTTACGATTAAAAATAGAGCGAAGCCCTTGTGATAGGCTATAGGCTTCTTTTAATGAAGGGTATTGTGCGAAAAGAATCTTAGCTCTTTCTTTTTGCTTATCAGACCATTTGTCTGCAGATTTAAAAAGAAGATATCGTCCTCTTGCTAGTAATTGTTTCTTTGTGTCTCCATTACTAAAAGTTAGAGGTTTATAGGTCTTACCTTCCCATTTAGCTTGTTTAATCGCTTGATTTTCTTCTTCTATGGCTTCCCATCTGTGTTTTACTCGTACCTCTTGCACCGCTTCATTGGCTAATTTCTGCAGATGGAATCGGTCAATTACTCGACAGGCTTTAGGAAAACACACTCGAGCTATTTTATTCATACTATTAGCCATATCTAATGTGATCTCCTTGACTTGCTCTCTTAAACTCTCAGGCATCTTCATTAATACCTGGATAATTTTATCTGATTGAACACCAGCAATAATAGCTACTATGGTGCCCTGTTTCCCTTTATTATTGGGATTACTTAATATAGTATATAAGTCTCCATTGGTCATAGAGGTTTCATCGATACAGAGCCGTGGAGAAATGTTCTCTGGAAACAAAAGCCACTCTATAGCATGATCTTTCATTTGCCAATTCTTATATGAACTCAAGTGCTCTTTATAATGTCGCTCTAAAGAATCTCCATTAATATGGCAAATAGGCTCAAGAGAGCGGGCCGATACGGGGTATGTCTCTAGGTAATTCTTTTAAAAAAGCCGCAAACTCCTTCGAGTAATGCGTTCCTTTTGCTAATAAGTCATATTTGTTAGTCAAGTATTCTTTCGTTGTAAAATCATACCACTTACGACGACGTACTTTGAGAGTAACCTTCTTAAAACGAACGGGAAAGTCTTGGATAGTTATGGGGTCTAGAAAGCCTTTAGATTCTACTTTATGACCTTTACGATCAGCTGGTAAAGAGTCAAACTCATCCATAAAAATGGTAATAACATCTTTTACTTTAGTCACTTTGGTAATCTTGAAATAAGTAAGGAACTCTTCTGGTAAAATTAAGCGAACTACTTCGAGTAACATTTAAGAATCTTGCATAGCTTTTGTTTTTTCTACAAAGATAATCTTTTTGATGTTCCCCCCCCTGCTTTTGCAGGTGATCCAAAATACTCCGAGAAATAGGGGCTTTTATTTTATGGGTAATCTTTGGGGGATACTCTTACTTTGTAAAGGATTATTAAAGAAATGCCCTATTGAGGGTTAGGTTTTACATTGGATAGCCTCTATTTTACCTTAGTTTACTCCTTTATTTAATGTGTGTAAAGTTGGTGTAGAATCCACTGAGCTGGTTGTGGATTGTATAACAAGAGCCTCTTAAGACTTATTTTAGGATGATATTTTGGTCTAGCCAATCGGCGTTTTTGGAGTTGGTAATGCGAATGGTTTTCTCCTTATTATTTTTGCGTATTTTAATTTCTTTGCTGTTGGTAAAGCGAGACAATCTCTTTTGGAAGAATCCTTTATCATTGGTTTCTCCTATTTTTTCTCCATCTAGATAGATTTGTGCCTGCGGGATGCCCTCTGTCATAGCCTCATTGTAAATGTGTAAGAAGAGAGTGACAAACTGTGGGCCGCTGAAATAGATGTAATCACCGTCGGGCAGGACGGGTATCTTGCGGCCACTTACTAAACTCGTGTCAATAGGAATAAAGTAGAAATTTCCTGCATCATCCGTTTTGGCTTGAGTACCAAATATCTGGTATTTATTTTGAAGCATACGCATTCTATCGGTGAATAGATAATAATCGGATGCCTTAATAGCACGTTCTTGGGCCGCCTTGAATACTTCATTTTGATACTTTTGCTGAGAAGGAATATCTGCTTGCTGAATTACTAAAAAGTAAGCCTGAGTAGCTTTTTTAGAAACTAAAGGAGGTTTTAACCAGCCATAAAGCTTGAAGATAGAGTCTATTTCAGTTTGATGGGTACTTTCCATTATCTGCTTACGAGCTAGTATTTCTGGGGTAAATGTTCTTTTCCTGCTTGACTGGAAATTTTGGTTCTCCTTGTAGATTTGCTCTAGGTATTGATTGACCTCTTTGAAGTCTGCTTTTGCCTGGCTCCAGACAGTTCCTGTTGCCAAAAGAGCAATCAAGCTAAGTAGTATTTTATGTTTTGCTGTTTTCTCCATTCTCACAAAGCTCTTTGAGTAGAATAATCTCTATATAACTCTAGTAAAATTAGGGCTATTTTATCAGAATGCAAGACCTCTAGTCGTTTTATTTTACAGGAGATTCCTATTTGTCCTGTTATTTAATTGTATATTTAGGAGTACATACAAATGGCTTTTATGAAACACTATCGTCGATTTGCTTTTATTCGTCAGGAGGGTGCTACGGATTGTGCTCCAGTTTGCTTGGCGATGATTGCTCAGTACTATGGTAGGCAATTCTCTATCGAAACCCTTCGCAAACTCTGTGGAACTACTGCCCAAGGCACTACCTTACTTCATCTCATGAAAGGGGCTGAAAGTATTGATTTAGAAGCTATTTCGGGACAGATGGATTGGGATAAATTGATTACTGAGGCCCCTCTGCCTTGTATCGTGTTGTGGGATCAAAGTCATTATGTAGTGGTTTATCGCATCCAAAAAGATTGGCGAGGTAGGTATAAGGTCTATGTAGCCGATCCCCAAAAAGGTTTGTTGAAATATTCGAAAGAAGGGTTTTGTAGGCATTGGGGTGGTTCTAAAGAGGAGGTGCTAACTTCAGGTACAGCACTTTTACTACAGCCCACAGCTTTATTTAATCAAGTAGCTACAGAGTCGGAACAAATTAATGATAAGTGGAAATTTATTCAGAATACCCTGAAACCTTATCGTAAATACGTCATATTGCTAGTCTTGGGATTAATTTTAGCAGGAGGAATCCAACTTCTTTTTCCTCTTTTAATCAAAGCTTACGGAGATTATGCCTTAGATAGAGAAACGCCCAACTTGATACAAACCCTCTTCTGGATCCAAATTATATTGCTAGTCAGTGGGTTGGTCATTAGTTATATTCGTAATAAGATGGTGCTTCATATTAGTTCGAAGATGAATCTTAGTTTCATTTCAGATTTCCTTTTGAAGCTGATGCTTTTGCCCATTAATTTCTATAAAAACAGGTATATAGGTGATGTCTTGCATCGGATAGACGATTACAGAAAGGTGGAAGAGTTTCTCACTACACAGGTGGTCCAAATTCTCTTTTCCTTAGTAACTTTCTTTGTTTTTGCGGGGGTGCTGTTGGTCTATAGTCCCTTTATTTTCTCTGTGTTTATCATTGCTACCCTCTTATATATCCTTTGGATTATGCTATTTATTCGTAAGAGAAAAATATTGGAGAGTCGTGTACGAGAAATTGATCAGTATCAACAACGGCAGATCTTTGAGATTGTACATGGGGTGCAAGAAGTTAAGCTACAGGGCTGTGAACAGAGTATTCGTAGGGCATGGCTTAATACTCAAGATCGATTTTTTGAGGTAAAAAGCAAGTTGCTAAAGATGGAACAGACCATTCACATCGGGAGTACTTTTATTATTGGTTCCCGAAATATTCTCGTTATTGCCCTTTCCGTATTCTTGGTTTATGAGTCGCAGATGACAATAGGTATGCTTTTGGCTATTATGTATATCATTGGGCAATTGTATTTTCCTATGGATGAATTGATTAAATCGCTTTACTTCTGGCAAGATTTAAATTTGAGTCTAAGTCGGATTAAAGATATATCCGAAGAAGAGGATGAAACTACCACCGAAAGAACGCTTACCCAATTTGATACTGCCTTTCCCGATATTACCTTGGAGAATCTGAGCTTTAATTTTAATTATTTCTCTTACCGCAAAGTGTTGAATAAAGTAAGTTTGCGTATTCCTGCTCAAAAAATAACTGTAATTGTAGGGGCAGATGGTAGTGGAAAATCAACTTTATTAAAACTCTTGCTAGGTTTTTATTCGCCTACCGAAGGTAAAATAAAGATAGGGAATAGTGATTTGCAAGATATGAACTTGATGTGGTGGCGTAGCCAATGTGGGGCTATATTACCCGATAGCTATATCTTTACAGACACCATAGCTCGAAATATCTCTTTATCTGATTCTACACCTGATATGGGCAAGATCAAAAGGGCTGCTCGTTATGCCTTGTTGGATAGTTATATAGAAAATCTACCTTTCAAGTACAATACGCTGATCGGGCAAGATCGTTCTACTTTGAGTATCGAACTGCGTGAACGCATATTGATAGCTCGATTGATTTATAAAGATCCTAGTTTTATGTTTCTGGATATTCATCACTTTTCGCAGACAGATAGTATCTCCTTGTCACGTAAATCTGCTTTGCTTTCTCAGTGGAGAGATAAAACTATATTGGCCATCACGCATCAACTTCATCTGCTGCAAGATGCAGACCACATCATTGTACTCGATAAGGGAGAAGTTGTAGCCCAAGGCTCGCATGAAAGTTTGTTGAAATCTTGCTCCACGTACTACAAAATAGTGGAGAATCAATTAAAAATCAATTAGTGTTTCATTTGCTTTAGATATTCCTTTGTAGCTGGAGTAAGCAGATAAGTTTTAAAATCTTCGGCACACGCTTTAATTTGCTCAGATGAGAAATCTTCGGTAATATCAAATTCGAGGTAGATACTAGAGTTGATCGTTACACCATATTTCCATTTATCAGCAATCTGTGTTTCTATCTGGTCTTTCAGCACCCGTATCACATTTGCCGAATAGTTGAATAATTCAAAGCAGATGACATGCTGAGATTCATCACAATAATACCCATACTCTATCCACAGTGGGTTTTCCTCGTCATTGAACAAGTCGATACGGTAGGTTAATTCAATTTCAGAATCTTCCCAAGGACATTCATTTTCTACAGAATCAATAAAGAAAATCTCTCTATTTTCATCTCTCTCGGCATCAATTTCCAAATCAGGATTCTCTTCTATTAAATCAGCCCAATAATCGGCTAAATCTTCATAATAACTCTCCAACTCCACTTGTAAGTGGTGAAAGGTTTCCGATAGCTGATTCATGATTGAGGGAACTTGGGTGAGAAAAGAAACATCTGATTTTTTGATACTCATAATTTGTGTCTTGTTTTTATGATAAATCTAAAGTACTAAATATCTCTTTAAAAGAGGAGGAGATATGTATAAAATAGAAATAAAAGGAGCCGAATAAAAGTATTCTATATTCTCTATAAATATTAAATGTCTTTACACAAAGGAGTATAATTGTCTTAAAAATCAAGATATTAAGGCTTAGTAATTTATAATCTATCAGATTGCTAGCATCTTTTAAAGCAAATAATTATCTTTAATGAGTGTTAATACCTTAAATAATTCAAGAATCAAATTGCAACTACTATGAATAAGGATTTTTTAATTTACTCACATCTCTTTCTTGCAGCCATTTTAATTGGAGTTGCTTTTTATGTTGAAGAACCTTTTTTGCGTAGAGGATCATACCTTTCTGCTATCGGCATAGCCTATATGGTCGTAAAAAAATCAAATGTAGATGAGTTTTGTGGCAGAACTTGGTGGGATCATCTCTTCTCAGTAGTATTAGTTTGTACTGCTGCTTACTCCATAGCTTTCCTCTTTTTTGCCTATTCTACATTTGAAATCAAGCTAGGTATAGCTGCCTTATTAGCTCTTGTGGGTCTTGTAGGGGGTTGGAGAATAAAACAACAACATAAGGAAGAGTGCTAAATTCATTGGGTTTCTTGTGAATTAAACTGACTTTGCCCCATCGGGTAAAGAAAACTGTTATGTCTTTTAATGTGATAAAAAACTTCCTGTCTGCTTCTTTTTAGATGACTTAAAATGGTGTTAATAAAGAGTGTAGTGTCTATCTTTGCAACTTGATTTTTTGAATAAATGCAATGAAACACACACTTCTTTTACTACTCTCTTTTTTTCTCTTTCCGATCGGTATATATGCCCAAGAGAAGAAAACAATTTCTTATGATATTGAGGCAGGTCTATTTAGCTCACTCTTGGAGGATGGCGTTCCGTGGTATTTGGGCTTTAAGTTGAATTATAATCTCAATCGTTTTTCGGCAGTATATGCTGGAGCCAATCTAAATTTTGCTCGAATAGAGCAAAGTCGTAAATTTGGAGAATATACAACCTACTCACTAGATGCACCTCTTGTAAACTTAAATACATCCATTGGAGCCAAAGTCTTTACCCCTTTAACAGTTAAGATAGGGGTGATGGCAGATGCTTCGTTCCTTTTCTCTCCAATTCCTTTTAACTTAGTACGTTTAGATGAAGAAAAGCTATCTGTTACAGGGGGTGTTTATGAATCGGATAGATATCTCAAGGGAGTGTACACTCATTTTAACCCGACCTTTAAAATAAGTGCGTACTTATTCTTCAAAATACCATCAGTAGATGATGCTCGTATGTATGTGGGTTATTCTGTAAGTAATTATAATATTTTAAACTCTTACTACCGAGCTGAAGTCCATGGAGTAAAACTTAAGGATTACTTTGATTTGAAAACGGGTAGATCTACCCTCAGCTTATTTGCTGGAGTTACTTTTTAGTTTGGCTCTAGCAAAAAACGACAAAAATAGATTTATTATGACACCGACATAATCATGCTTTGACACCGACATCGTATCATCATGTCGGTGTCATGATAATTTTATATCCTTGATATCAGTTGTTTATCTTTTTGTATTTTCCTGCTATTTATTGAACGAGGAGTTGAAAAAGCTACTATTTATTTTCTTATAAACCTATCTCTTACTTGCACTAGTGCGCTAAATTAGTCTTGTTCTCAATATCTTTGAGAAGATGTTCAAACACGATGTGGTATTCGTTGACTTCAGAAATGTGGTGACGGGTAGCTTGTTCGCTTAATTCGTGTGTATATTTCACCAATAAATGTTTAGGAGATTGGTACAGCTGAATAATCGGTTCTTGTAGTACTTGCTGTATTTTGGCAATAATCTCTAGGGTAAAGTTAAAAGTACCGCTAAGCCACTCTTGAATATGACTTTCCGATTCGCCTATTTGGCTGGCAAATTCGGTGAGAGAAATCTTCTTTACGCTTAGAAGGCTCTGTATTTTCTCAGCTATTTCATGGGATAGAGTAAGGTGATTTGAGCCACAGTTCTTATCCTTTAAATTATTAATATTCTTCTTCATCGTTTGTTGTGCAAGTTAGGTTTATAGTCTTAAGAGGGTGTTCAAACCTCCTAGATCAAGAATTTATCTTGATGAATTGTCAAGGGTAGGTATAGATAGTAGGAGTTTAGTTTTGATATCATTAATTTACGTCCTATTTCTCTAATTAGCAAATCTTTATTGCTTATAATTTGCTTATCACCTTAAGAGAAGAACAAGTTGGCAATCTAAAAAGTTTGTTTTAAAAGAGCAGATCTTTTGCTGTCTATACCTTTGGATGAACGAGTTGTTTTCCCTCTCTCTTCCTTTTTCTTCTTTTTTGTATAAAAATCACTTTGTAAGGAAGGGTTCTCAATGTGCTCAATAGCCCACTCTAGGCTGTTTTGATAGGGGTTGTGGACAAATTTATAATTTCAATATACAATTTTGAGATTAGTTAGTGCATAATAAATCAATTATTGTACTATCGTGCAACAGTGCTAGGGGTAGAATACTTAATATTGCAATGTTAAAAAGAAGGAGAAAACCCATCCTTTTTTCAATGTAAGTGAATCTATTTATTAACCTTTAATTTTAAGAAATGTTTAGAAAAACGTTTACACTTAGTGTCCTATTTTTCCTGTGTATAGGCTTTGCTTTTTGTTCGGGCGACAATGTGAAATTGGAAGATGTGCAAAAAGACCCTTCAACGGAAGATCCAACAGGGGGTGACAAGGAAGAAGATAAAGGCACTATTGACGAAGATCTAGTAACCGAAAATGGTGTTCGAGTAAAAGCATTTGCAATGCTTAATTTAGATAGAGCTGGTTTAGAACAAGTAAAATTGGCTGTAGATGCTAAGGATTATGATTTAGCAGCAGAAAGATTATTGGAATATTACAGACAAGCAAAAGCTTTTGTTCATCCTTCTTTTGATATTAATAACGTAACAGTTTCCGATCAAGATCAGCTTTGGGCAGATAATGGTATGCAACATATCTTTCAATCTGTAAAAGGATTTGATCCTCTTTACTACGATAGACTGAATGAAGATACTGGCGAAAAGGAAATTGATTGGACTTATTGGCCAAAGAAAGACAATGAAATTCGTTGGCAGCTACACCGTATGTATTGGTGGGTTCCAATGGGAAAAGTGTACTACACCACTAAAAATGAAGAGTATGCTAAAGAGTGGGTTTTCCAATATCAAGATTGGGCTAAGAAAAATCCGATGCCCACAGAAGAGATGGTAAATGTAGGTGCTCGTCCTAATAAAGACAATTACGACTTTACATGGCGTCCACTCGAAGTAAGTCATCGTATAGAAGACCAAATTATTCAGTTTCAATTATTCTTAAATGCAGAAAGTTTTACTGCTGCATTCCTTACAGAATTCTTGATAAACTATGCCAACCATGCCAACTATATCTTGAAAAATTATACTCCAGAAGGAAATCACTTGCTATTCCAAGCACAAAGAATGATGTATGCTGGTATTTGTTTCCCAGAGTTAAAAGAGGCAGATACTTGGTTGAATAGTGGTATTACAAAATTGAATGAGCAGATTGAAGAGCAGGTGTATGCAGATGGAATGCACTATGAGATGGACTTAGGTTATCACTTAGCTGCAATTGATATTTTCTATCAAGCATTGCGTGTGGCTACATTAAATGATAAGGCAAGCGTATTCCCACAATCGTACAAAGACATCATCAGAAAGATGATTACGGTAACCTACAATACCAATTATCCAAATGATATTGCTCCTTTGTTTAGTGATGGCAGACAAGGTTCTTCAGCTGTAATGAAAAGAAACTACAACGGTTGGTTGGACCTATTCCCTAATGATCAAGAATTGATGTACTTTGCTTCAGAATCTCGTCAAGAAGGTGCACATCCCAATTATCTTTCAAAAGCGTTTAAGGAATCAGGGTTCTATGTATTTCGTAACGATTGGAGTAAAGGTGTAATCCAGATGGTTGTTAAAAACACACCCAAAGCAGGTTGGCACAATCAACCCGATAATGGAACTTTTGAACTTTGGTATCAAGGTCAGAATCTATTCCCAGATAGTGGTGCATACTCTTATGGAGGAGATAAAGCAGCGAATCAAGATAGAAACTGGTTCCGTCAGACAAAAGTACACAATACTTTAACTCTAGATGGTAAGAATGTCAACTCTCAACCTAAGCTAGTAGCTTGGAATGCCGAAGGAGAAGGAAAAACAGATTATCTAGTTATAGAAAATGAAAGTTACCCCAACTTAAAGCACCGTAGAACTGTTTATTTCGTTGAGAAAAAATTCTTTGTGATTTTAGATGAAGCAATAGGTAATGCAGAAGGTGATGTAGCTATCCACTATAATTTTGTAGAAGGAGAAACTACCTCTAATGAAAAGAACTTCTATGCTGCAACCACTTTTGATAATAAAAACGTAGCACTTCGCTGCTATGCTCCCGAGGGTACTTCTATGCAGAAATCTGTAGGTAAGGTATCTTATGAATATAATAAATATAAAGAAAGAGATGCTTATGCATTTAGTTATAAGAAGCAAGCATCAGAATCAAGTGTGAAATTTGTTACTGTGATATTCCCCAACAAAAAAGCTCCAGCAGCATCTCGTATTGTTTGGTTAAATCAAGAGGATGCCGATGCGAAAGAAATGCACTTCAAGATATTTAGTGCAGAATATCACATACCTTATTTATAAAACAAATCCATTTCGGTAAAAAAGAAAATACCCAGTTAGGCGTTAGTGAATTTTTTGGGGTATTATAAAGAATCAATAAGTATTAGTAAAAGAAAACGATTGAGGATTAATTTGTTTAATTAAAGGAGAAATATGCTTTTTATTCGAGGCGTGTTTCAAGGGGGAAGAGGCGAAAGTTTCTTCCCCTTTTTTTATGCAAAGAATGAGAAGTAATATGAGCTGCAACCCATTTAGCTTACTCAAAAAAGAAAAATAGACTTTTGAAACTCCGTTTTTATCATGTATGCCTTCAAAGCCTCGTATCAGGGCTTTATAATGTCAAAAACACATTTGTGTAATTCTATTCAACAATATTTAAAGAGATAGATACAGCTTTTCTTTTATCAAAAACAGAGTTGAAAGTAGGTAGGAGGTATTTTGAGTAATATTGTATTAATTCAATAATTATGAGACTACTATATTTTTATGACAACTAATTTTTTAATTGTACTATGAAAAAATATTTATTCGTATTGTTGGCTTGTCTAAGCAGTGCTTTTCTTTCAGCACAAATACAAGTCAATCCAAAGGCATTCGAGTTGCTAGATTTGAATCGTAAAGGGCTCGAAAAAGTGAAGAAGGAATACGAAAAGGGAAAGTTGGAGTCTGCAGCAAAGCATCTTTTAACTTACTATCGTACCCGAACTAATTTTACTCATCCCGATCTCAATTTAAAAGAAATTTCTGTGAATGCCACAGAACAAAAATGGGCTGATGATGCCCTTAAACATGTTTTCTTTGCACACAAAGGTTATCAACCCTCTTATTTTTATGGAGACAATATTGATTGGACCTATTGGCCAGTAAAAGATAATGAACTTCGTTGGCAATTGCATCGTACTAAGTGGTGGCAGCCTATGGGTAAAGTTTACTACACTTCCAAAGATGAAAAATATGCAAAAGAATGGGTGTTTCAATATATGGATTGGATAAAAAAGAATCCATTGGAAGACTTTATCAATCGTCAGCAAGTGGGAGCGGACGTAGAGAGCTTACCCAATTCTGCTTTTGCTTGGCGTGCTTTAGAAGTGAGTCATCGTCTGCAAGATCAGATTGCTCAGTTTATGCTATTTATCAACTCCAAACATTTTACTCCTGCTTTCTTAACTCAATTCTTAGTGAATTATGAAAGTCATGCACAGCATATTCTTTCCAATTATTCTGCTCAAGGAAATCACCTCCTATTTGAAGCACAACGAGTTCTTTATGCAGGAACTAGTTTTCCTGAATTTAAAGAGGCCTCAAAATGGAGAGCCAGTGGCATTCAAATTTTGAATGACGAAATAGGCAAACAGGTTTTTGCAGATGGTGGTCAGTACGAGTTAGACTTAGGTTATCATCTTGCTGCTATCAATATCTTCTCCAAAGCACTTCGCATGGCTCAGGTTAATGGTTTTGCTGATGAGTTCCCTGCTAGCTATTCAAAAATCATTCATGATATGATTGTGGTTACTATGAATATGTATTACCCCAATTATACCAACCCACTATTTAGTGATGCAAAGATGGGGAGTGCCAATTCTTTGATAGCTAATTATCAAGAATTTGCTAAACTATTCCCTGAGGATGAAAACATCCTTTACTTTGCTACAGAGGGCAAAGAAGGAAAAGCTCCAAGTTATCTATCTAAAGCTTTTCAGGATTCAGGATTCTATGTATTCCGCAATGGCTGGACACCTAGTTCTATTCAGATGGATGTCAAAGCTGGTCCTGCTGCTCACTGGCACAATCAACCCGATAATGGAACTTTCGAACTTTATATAAACGAACGTAATTTCTTTCCCGATAGTGGTAGCTATGTATATGGAGGAAGCGAAGAAGTGCTGAAACAACGTGAATGGTTCCGTCAAACAAAAGTGCATAATACACTTTCTTTGAATGGCGAAAATTTAAGCAGCAACTCCAAGTGCTTGTTCTGGAGTGCTACACCTACAACCGATGTGTTGACTGTAGAAAATACAAGTTATCCTGAACTAAACCACCGCCGTACTTTCTTTTTTGTAGAGAAGAAGTTCTTTGTAATCTTTGATGAGGCGATAGGAACAGCTAAGGGCGATGTAGCTCTTCACTTCAATTTCTTGGAAGGCGATATGATAGCTGATTATGCCAATCATAAAGTAGCTACACCTTTTACAGATGGTAATAACTTAGTAGTTCAAAGTTTTGGTCCAGCCGATTTGAAAATGGAAAAACAAGAA
Organism: Bacteroides coprosuis DSM 18011; assembly: GCA_000212915.1. Classification (NCBI taxonomy): domain Bacteria; kingdom Pseudomonadati; phylum Bacteroidota; class Bacteroidia; order Bacteroidales; family Bacteroidaceae; genus Bacteroides; species Bacteroides coprosuis. The sequence continues at coordinate 2,405,109 of CM001167.1, read as the reverse complement.
GGTTGGGTGTCTTATGCTTATCGTCAAAAAGCAGAACGTGATGCGTTTTCTTTTACAGCAGAAAAAGCAACAGATGCTCCCGTACAATTTATTACAGTGCTTATCCCTACAAAATCTGCTGATGCAGTAGGCGAAATTAAAGCAGAATATGTTGATGGAGCTATCCATGTAGAATTTAATGGAAATACTTACAATCTAAATACCCCTATTCAGTAATGACAAATACAAGCAAACTATTATCTATAATGGTAGGAGGGGCAAGCCTCCTACAAGTTGCTCCTGCTATGGCAAAGCCCAAGGCAGAGAAGCAAACTCAGCCCAATATCATTTTGATAATGACCGATCAGCATACAGCCAACGCATTGAGTTGTGCTGGAAATCCTTATGTATCTACCCCTGGGATTGATGGTTTGGCACAAGATGGTATTCGTTTTACCCGTGCTTATGCTAGTTATCCATTAAGTGGACCCTCTCGTGCGAGTATGATAACTGGTAAAATGCCGGTTCAGCTAGGAGTTAAAGATAACTCAGTAGGAGATATCAGTGCAGAAGAATTGGCTAACTCTATGGGTAATGTTGCCAAAAATGCAGGTTATGAATGCTTATATGCAGGAAAGTGGCATGCTCCATTAGAAATTAATCTACCTGAAGAGGGTACAGGTTTTACAAAGGTATGCGATATGGACGATCGTGTATTAGTAGAAAAGAGTAAGCCTTTCTTAGAAAAGAAATACGACAAACCGCTCTTCTATGTGGCTTCATTCTTGAATCCTCATGAAACTTGTGAGTTTGCTCGTGAAGAGGCTCTTCATTATGGCAAGCTAGATATAGATAAGGAGAAAGATAATTATCCTCCTCTACCGATGAATGCAAGTATTCCTGCTTATTATCCAGAGGCAATTACCTTGCACCGTCATTTTGTACCTCGTTCTTATCCTACAGAAAGATATACAGATGACGACTGGAGAAAATACATCTATGCTTATTATCGCTTTGTAGAAAGAGTAGATAAAGAAATTGTAAAGTTGGTAGATGTACTGAAAAGTAATGACTTATATGAAAATAGCTTAATCATCTTTATGAGTGATCACGGAGATGGTGTAGGAGCACATCGTGCCAATCAAAAACGAGTTTTACAAGAAGAGATTGCCAATGTTCCTTTCATTGTAAAACCTCCAAAGAGCAAGTTCAAAGGCGAGGTAAATGAGACTGCTCTAATCAGTACCAATCTCGATTTATACCAAACCATTTGTGATATCACGGGTGCAGGAGAAAATCATGATCAAAGATTTGGAAAGAGTATTCGTCCACTTATCGAAGGAAAAACAATTAAACATCATGACGAAGTATATGTAGAAACCTTCTTAGATGGAGTGGAAACTCGTGGCTGGGCAGTGATAGGAGAGAAGCATAAATATGTAGTGTATCGTCAGTTCAAGAATGCAGAGCAACTATTCAATTTGGAGAATGATCCGTTAGAAATGCAAAACTTGGCTCCTGTAAAGGCGTATGATGAAATTAAGCAAGAGATGCGCGCTAAGCTTTACGATTGGGCTGTAAAAACAGATGATAAAATGCTTAGAAGAGTTACTTCTAATTGCGACGATGTAAACTAAAATTCAAACACAAAATAGTATCAATGAAAAAAATTCTAAACTATTTACCATTAGTACCTCTTACTCTTACTGCCTGTTCTCAAAAACCGGCACAGGAGGAAGTAAAACGTCCTAATATTCTATTTATTATGACTGACGACCATACCACGCAAGCGATTAGTGCGTATGGTAGTGAGTTTGCTAATACTCCTAATATTGATCGTATAGCCCATGAAGGAGCTCGTTTTGATAATTGCTTTGTTACCAATGCTCTTTCCGGACCTTCACGTGCTTGTATCTTAACAGGTAAATTTGGTCATATCAATGGCTTTACCGATAACTCTCAAGTATTTGATGGTAGTCAGAAGACTTTCCCAAAACTATTAAGAGAAAATGGATATCAAACAGCTATTATTGGTAAATGGCACTTGATTTCTGAACCTCAAGGATTCGATTTCTATTCTATCCTAACGGGTCAGCATGAACAAGGAGATTACTACGATCCCGATTTTCTTGAAAATGGAAAAGATATTGTTGAAAAAGGGTATGCTACCGATATTATTACGGATAAGGCTCTTACCTATTTAAAGGAGCAAAGAGATAAAAATAAACCTTTTGCGATGATGGTACATCATAAAGCACCTCACCGTAACTGGATGGCTGCCGAAAGACATTTGGGATATTATAATGATGTTACTTTTCCAGAGCCATTCAATTTGTTTGACGATTATGCTACTCGTAGCAAAGCGCCGAAAGAACAAGACTGTAATATTGCTAATACGCTCACTGATTATTGGGATTTAAAACTGGCTACTGAAGAAGAATTAGCGAGTAATGATTTCCCCGATAAGAGATTCCAAGGCGTGTACAACAGAATGCCTGAATCTACCAAGAAACGTTGGAACGAAGTATATGCCGAACGAATTCATAAGTTCCGCAACACCAAGATGACTGAAAAAGAGCTTGTTCGTGAGAAATTCCAATCGTATATGCGTGATTATATGTCAACTACATTGGCTGTAGATGAAGGTATTGGTAAGCTTCTGGATTATCTTGAAGAAACAGGAGAGTTGGATAATACACTGATTATCTACACATCCGATCAAGGCTTCTTCCTAGGAGAACACGGTTTCTTTGATAAGAGATTCATGTACGAAGAATGTCAAAGAATGCCTCTTGTTATGCGTTATCCTAAATTGATCAAGGCAGGAACAAAGGCTGAAGCTTTTGCTATGAATGTGGATTTTGCTCCTACATTCCTAGATTTGGCAGGAGTAGAAAAACAAGATGATATCCAAGGAACTTCCTTGTTACCTATCTTCCAGAATGAAGGCAAAGCGCCCGAAGGTTGGAGAGATGCTGTGTACTATCATTATTTTGAATATCCAGCAGAACATAGTGTAAAACGTCATTATGGGGTTCGCACAGATCGTTACAAATTGATTCATTTCTACAATGACATCAATGAGTGGGAAATGTATGATCTTGAAAATGATCCTCATGAAATGAATAATATCTATGGTAAGGCTGATGTGAAAGAGATTCAAAATCACTTAAAAGTTCGCTTGGATGAGCTACGTGTTCAATACAACGACACCATTCAATAATCATCGACTAAGAATTTATACAAATAAGATAAAATGGATAGAAGAAAGTTTTTTAAGAAGTCAGGGGTGGTTTTATCAGGACTAGCTCTTTCTGGAAGCGTACTTAGCGGTTGCTTCGAAGAAAAAAAGCCAGTAGTAGGTAAGGTTACTTCTGGAGAAAAATTTCCTATTGATGCTTCTAAGTTGAAGTACTACTGGGGTGACTTACACAACCATTGTAACCTAACTTATGGTCATGGTGATTTGGACAAAGCGTATGAAGCTGCTCGTGAGCAACTTGATTTCGTTTCTGTTACCCCACATGCTATGTGGCCAGATATTCCAGGTAAAGGTGATCCTCGTTTAGAGTGGGTTATTGAGTACCACGAAAGTGCATTCCGCCGCTTACGTGCTGGAGGATGGGATCGCTATACCAAAATGAATGAAAAATTCAATAGCAAAGATTTCATCACTTTCTTATCATACGAGTGCCACAGTATGCAACATGGTGACCACGTAGTGCTAAACTACGATATGGATGCACCTCTTGTAGAATGTACTTCTGTAGAAGATTTAAAAGATAAGTTGAAAGATACCAAAACCTTTATTACTCCTCACCACATGGGTTACCAAGAAGGATATAGAGGTTACAACTGGGATTTCTTCTCTGAAGGAAGACAAACTCCTTTTGTTGAAATGTATTCTCGCCATGGTTTGGCTGAAAGTGATTTAGGAGATTATCCTTATCTACACGATATGGGTCCTCGCCATTGGGAGGGTACTATTATGTATGGCTTAAACCAAGGTCATAAGTTTGGTATTATGGGTTCTACCGATCAACACGCTGGTTACCCAGGTAGCTACGGCGATGGTAGAGTAGGTGTTTTGGCTGAAGGGCTTGATCGTGATTCACTTTGGAATGCACTTGAAAACCGTAAGACTTGTTGTGTTACAGGAGATAGAATCTTAATTGATTTCCGTATTAACGATGCAACAATTGGTGATATTACTCGTGGTAACCAACGTCGTATCTACTTAAATGTACAAGGTGAAAGTGCTATTGACTATGTAGATATCGTTAAAAATGGTCGTACGGTGGGTCGTATCAGCGGACCATTGACTCCTCAAAATCCAGAAGGCGATGTAGTTCGTGCAAAAGTGAAATTTGAGTTCGGTTGGAACCGTTTTGAAGAAGCAGTAAAATGGAATGGTGATATCAAGATTAGCGATGGTGTAATCCATAATATCTCTCCATGCTTCCGTGGTGCTCCTTTTGTTTCTCCTCAAGAAGGTGTAAAAGAAGCTCCAACTTTGATTAACAAAATCATTAATCAAAATGAAAAGGGCTGTGAGCTAGAAATGTTTACTACCAAGAACCCAAATACAACATCTCCTGCTACACAAGCTGTAATCTTAGATGTAACTATGCCTAAAAAAGGTAAGTTTTCACTCAACTTCAATGGTCAGACATTCAAATACTCATTAGCAGAACTACTTGAAGGTACTAAGACTCAATTCATGAACGGTTGGTTAAGTGAAGCAATCCAGTTCCACAGAGCTATTCCTCATGATGCATTCGAGTTTGAACACTTCATGTTAGATGAAACTCCCGAACAAGAGACAGATTATTACTACGTACGTGTTCGTCAACGTGATAATCAATGGGGTTGGAGTTCTCCTATTTGGGTAGAACGTGTTTAATTCAAAAGAGTTAGATAAATGAAAAATGTAATAGGAATTGATTTAGGGGGTACAGCTATTAAGTATGCTTTGGTAGATAAAGCAGGTAAGGCTCTTTACGAAGGAATTCTTCCAAGTAAAGCAGATGAGTCTGCCGAAAAAATCATTGAACAGCTTAAAGTAGCCATTGATGACACCCTAAGATATTCCCGTGAAAACAACTTGGAGGTCTATGGTTTAGGCATAGGCTCTCCAGGTATTATAGATACAATATCGGGAACCGTCATGGGAGGTGCCGAAAACCTAAAAGGTTGGGAACAAGTGCCTTTAGCAAGGTTATTACGTGAAGCATACGATCTTCCGATATATGTAGATAATGATGCTAATGTTATGGGACTAGCAGAAGCTACCTTTGGTGCAGCTAAAGGATGTACTGATGTTATCTTTTTAACAATAGGTACTGGAGTAGGTGGAGCAATGATTATCAATGGCAAACTCTATGGTGGATACCGCAATAGAGGTGGCGAACTAGGACATTTCCCTCTTATAGCAGATGGGGAAGACTGTGCTTGTGGTTCTCGTGGTTGCTTTGAGCAATATGCTTCTGCTTCTGCATTGGTGCGTCGTTATAAAAAACAACTAGAAAAAAACAATAAACCTGTACCCGAGGGGGTGAATGGAAAGTATATTGTACAACAATACCATGCAGGCGAGCCAGAAGCTGTATTTAGTTTAAATGAGAACTGCGACTTCATTGGTCATGCTATTGCTGGTTTTGTCAATATCTTCAGTCCTCAAAAAGTAGTCATTGGTGGAGGTTTATCCGAAGCGGGAGAATTCTATATGAATAAAATCCGTGAGGCTGCCAATAAGTATTGCATGGCAGACTGCGCTTTTAGTACCCACATTGAGCCAGCCGTTTTGGGCAACAAAGCTGGATACTTGGGTGCTGCAGGCTTAGTCTTTACTGCATAAAACAGATACAGTTTTATTTAGTTGTATTTCTTTATAAAACTTTAAAGGCAGCCCTCTTTTTAAGGAGAGGTTGCCTTTATTTTAAAATCAATAGAGGGTTTTACCCGTGTATAACCCTTGTTTTTAGTCGAAAATACGTTTTTTAGGAGTTGTTAACCGATCTTCTTTATACTATTTTCACTTTTTAATATTGAAGAATTAAGCGTAATTTTGCGTGGATTTCACAGTAAGCAAACAAATATCTTCAAGCTAAATATGAGGAACAGCAACGTTCAGATCTATAGAACACTAATATTGGTGTTTACACTCTTGCTATCTTTTATTCCCACATCATGGGGGAAGAATACTGAATTTAGTTTTAGTACAATCACAATTGACGATGGTTTGAGTAATAACACAGTATTTGATATTATTCAAGATATAAAAGGTAACATTTGGGTAGCTACAGCCGATGGGCTCAATAAATATGATGGCTACCGACTTACCACTTATCGCCACGATTTAGAGGAGGCTAATTCTCTACTTTCAAGTAATATCCGAACACTTAATCTTTTCAAAAATAAGATATTAATAGGAACCAATATCGGGCTGAGTGTTTACGATACGCAGTTCAATACCTTTTCCAACTATAATCTAGGTGAGCAAGTGAACGCTATTGTAGCCAATAGTGATTCAACTTTTATCCTTCTGACATGGAGTAAAATCATAGAGTTCGATGGTCATGAAATGAAGGTTTTGTTTGAAGACTCTCATGCTGCTTTCCAATCTGCAGCCATGAGTAAAGGAGATTTACTGGTAGGTACTCGCGGAGGATTGTTTCGCTTTAACTTAGTGAGCCGCTCTATGGTATCTGTAGATGAGATATTTGAAAAGAAGTTCATTCAGTCTATTCTGGTTACTTCAGATAATATATGGGTAGCTAGTGAAGGGTTTGGTCTATACGAAATAGAAAAATCAGGTAAGATCAATCTTTATGAGTATAATCCTGGTAAACCAAATTCTTTATCGTCCAATCATATTCGCTCCATACGTGTTGATTCGCAAAATAGGCTGTGGATTGGGACATTCAATGGTTTGGATATTCTCGACTTAAATACTCGTAAGATCGCGCGTTATTCGAGTAGCGATGTGAGCGTGAATTCATTGAGTCAAAACTCAGTCCGTGCTATTTTTAATGATAATCAGGGAGGTGTCTGGCTAGGTACTTTCTATGGTGGATTAAATTATTACCACCCTCTCCAAAATCAGTTTAGTAGAATAAAGCATATTCCATATTCCAATTCTTTGAGCGATAATGTAGTAAGTAGTATTGTGGAGGATGAATCGGGTATCATGTGGATAGGAACCAATGAAGCCGGTTTGAATAAATACAATCCTAAAACAAAGCACTTTACTTACTACAGAAAAGGAAAATCAGAGAATCAATTACTGTCAAACAATATTAAAGCCATCTGGACTACTCCCGAATATTGCTATATAGGTAGTCACGGAGGAGGGCTGGCTCGCTTGGATAAGAAAAGTGATAAGATAAAAAGGTTTCATCGCTTTAATAGTGACATTATCAGTGATAATGTGTACTCTATTCAAGAAGATAGTCAAAGAGGAGTGCTTTGGCTGGCTACATTAAATGGTCTAACTTCTTTTGATCCTAAAAAAGAAGAGTTTATTCCGCTATCTAAATATCAACCTTGGGGTGATGTGACTGATATACAAAGTTTGACATCGGGTCAAATTTATGTTTTGTTTATTGATAGCAAACATCGTTTGTGGATTGGTGCCGATTCTGGAGCCTACTCTTATTCTTTCGATAAGAATTTAATTACGCACTACGATATTGATACTCGTCAGCAAAATAGTAGAATTAATACTTTCTATGAAGATCATTTAGGACATATTTGGATTGGATCAGCTGCTGGATTGCGTTTACTCAATGAAGGCAACCAAACTTTTAAAACATATACTACACGTGAGGGATTACCCAATAATAATGTACTGGGTATCCTCGAAGATAGTTTTAACCGTTTGTGGATAAGTACCAATCATGGTTTGGCTTGTTTTTCTTTAGCCAATGAGAAAATAAGAGTTTATACCTATTTAGATGGTATTGCTAGTGATCAGTTTACACCTTATGCACATTGTAAAACAGCCAAAGGAGATTTGTATTTCGGTGGGATAGAGGGCATCACTTATTTTACCCCCGAAGAGATAAAAGACAATCCTTTCTCTCCTCAACCCGTAATTAACTCCTTGAAAGTGTTTTCAAAGGAGGTATTGCCCAATGATGAGACAGGTATTTTGACACAAGATATTAGTTTTACCAAGGAGCTAACTTTGGGTCCTTCTCAAAACTCATTTACCTTGTCATTCTCTGTGCCCAATTTCTTGTCGGCTCAGCATAGTGTGTTTTTATACAAACTAGAAGGTTTTGACTCGGGTTGGATTGAAATGAAAGATCCGCATCCTATCTCATATTCTAATCTTCCTCCAGGCAAATATACCCTTTATTTAAAGGCAGGAAATGGGGAGGAGAAGTGGAATAACAACCCCACACAACTTATTATAAATGTACAGCCAGTATGGTGGAATACAGTTTACTTTAAACTGTTTGTATTCTTACTCTTGGGTGGTTTAGCTTATATGTTGTGGAGATTCCTTCATAACCGTCAAGAGTTGAGAAATCAGCTGAAGATAGAGCGATTGGAAAAGAAGCAGAAAGAGCAGATAAACCAGATGAAGCTTGGTTTCTTTATTAATATCTCGCACGAGTTCCGTACTCCTCTAACTTTAATTATCTCTCCGTTAGAAGAATTACTTCAGCGTACAACAGATAAATGGTCTATTAATCAGATAAAAGTGATGCAACGGAATGCCAATAAGCTGCTCTATCTGGTTAATCAGTTGCTCGACTATCGTCAGGCAGAGTTGGGTGTATTTGCATTGAAGGTAAAAAAGCACAATCCTTCTGAGCAGATAAAATCTATTATGGATATGTACAATCGCTTGGCAGAGCAAAAGCAGATAAACTTTAATTATTTCAATGCCATTCCTGATGAGGCGGTGGTATTGTATGATACCTCATATCTAGAACTTATTTTGTCGAACCTGCTATCCAATGCTTTTAAATTTACGCCCAACCAAGGGAAAATTACAATTCGCACGATGGTAGATGCAGATAAATTTACTTTGCAAGTAATTGATACGGGTTCTGGAGTATCTGAAGAAGCCATTAAGCATATTTTTGAACGCTTCTATCAGTCCAATAATAAGAGTAAAGGTACAGGTATTGGTCTTTCTGTAGTAAAACGATTAATCGACTTGCACCATGGTACTATTGAAGTAAAGAGTGAACCTAATCAGGGTACCGAATTTACTATCTCTATCCCACAAGATGAGAGTTTGTATCGGGATGAAGAGTTCTTGAAAGACCAAGAAGTAGAGAAGAAATATACTTTAACTTCTGAAGTAGTAGATCATATAGATGTAGATGCTACCGAAGAAGACTTAGATACCAAAGAGGACGAGCTTGAAAAAGATCGCCCAACTATTTTGATTGTGGAAGATGACACAGATGTGAGAAACTATCTCGTACAAAACTTAAAAGATACAGCCAATGTATTATCGTCGGATAATGGGTTGGATCCTATTGATATTGTGCGAGAGAATGAGATTGACTTGGTGATTTCTGATGTTATGCTTCCAGGACAGGATGGTTTTAAACTATGCAAGAGTCTAAAACAAAGTATTAAAACAAGTCATATACCCGTAATTTTACTTACTGCAAAAACAACAGCAGAAGATCAAATGGAGGGCTTAATGGCTGGTGCTGATGACTACATTGTAAAACCATTCCGTATATCTCTATTAAAAATGAAAATAGAGAATAGGTTGAAGCAAAAAATGAGAATGCTTGAATACTATTCTGATAATATGGAGATAGAACCTTCTGAGGTTACGTTCAATGAAATGGATAGAGAGTTCCTAGAAAAGGCAAAAGAGATTGTAGAGCAAAACTTAGATAATGTAGAGTTTCAAGTGGATGATTTCTGCGAAGCTATGGCGATGAGCCGTTCCAATCTTCATTTAAAAATGAAAGCCATAACAGGAGAATCGACTATTGAGTTTATACGTAAAATACGATTTAATGCAGCTTGTAAAATGCTTCAGGATGGCAGATATTCTGTTGCTGAAGTGAGTGCAATGGTAGGTTTTAATACCCCCTCTTATTTCACTACAAGCTTTAAAAAATACTTCGGAATCCTGCCTACAGACTATATGAAGAGGTCTTCAAAATAGGATTTACACAATTATGAAGTTTATTTAAACAAAACTAAAAGCATTTTATACCCAGCATTCATTTGTTAAGACATATCTAAAACACAGCTTGAATGAATTGAAGTAATATTGTACTAGTGAAAATCAAAACAAGTTGGACCTTACAAATATGACATTTTAGGGGCTGACATAAAACAATTAATATTACACTATGACAATGAAACTTTTTACGCGTTCAGCGGCAGTTTTATTAGCCATCTTTATGGTGTCTTGTTCAAACTCGAACAAGGAAGGCCAGAATGAGAACTGGGCAAAAAATGCAGTTGAAATAGCAGACGCACAACTTAAGGTATTGGTTCAGAAATCGGATGAGAATATGGACCAAAAACGCGACAGCGAAGGTAATTTACCAACTGTAAATGCTGAGTCAAAGAGTGGAGCTAAATTGCTACCACGTTCTATTGGTAAAAATGGTAAGGTTCGTTTCGAAAATCCATTCGACTGGACAAGCGGATTCTTCCCAGGTACACTATGGTACCAATACGAATTAACAGGAGACGAGTTCTTCAAAGAAAAAGCGAAAGAATATACTGCGCTATTGAAAGAAGTATCAAACTACCCTGGTACACACGACCTGGGTTTTATGATGTTCTGTAGCTATGGTAACCAACTTCGTCTAACTCACGATGCAGAGTCAGCTCCATTGATGGTAAGCACAGCAGATAATTTAATCTCTCGCTTCGACCCAACAATCAAAGCGATTCGTTCTTGGGACTTTGGTAAATGGAATTTCCCAGTTATCATCGATAACATGATGAACCTAGAACTATTATTCTGGGCTAGCGAATACACGAACGATCCTAAATACCGTGAAGTTGCTATCGAACATGCTAATACAACTCTTAAACACCACTTCCGTGACGATATGAGTTCATACCATGTAATTAGCTACAACAATGATGGTACCGTAGAAAGCAAAGGTACTTTCCAAGGTTATGCAGATGATTCAGACTGGGCTCGTGGTCAAGGTTGGGCTCTTTATGGCTACACTGTAATGTACAGATTTACTCAAGATCCTGTTTACTTAAAAGCAGCGCAAGACATTGCTCACTTAATTATGACAGAAGAAACTATGCCAGATGATCAAATTCCTTATTGGGATTTTGACGCAGATGATATTCCAAACGCTCCACGTGACGTTTCGGCTGCTGCACTTATTTCTTCAGCTTTATTTGAATTGAGCACAATGGTAGAAGATGGTCAAAACTACTTTAACCAAGCAGAAGTTATGCTAAAGAATCTATCAAAAGAACCTTATTTAGCTAACGGTGATAATGAAGGCTTTATCTTGAAGCATGCTACTGGTCACCTTCCTGCAAATTCAGAGATTGACACTCCTCTAAATTATGCTGACTATTATTACGTAGAAGCATTAAAACGTTATTTCGATTTAACTGGCGTTAAGTACCCATTAAATGCAAACAAATAACCACATACAATAAATAAGTCTGGTGAGTTAGTCTATTGTTTTTCCAATGGGCTAACTCATTTTTCTATTAATCACATGGAGATATAGACAATGGTAAATATGAAAAACATATTCCTATCCTTTTTACTTCTACTGACTCCTGCTCTTTGTGTGGCTCAAGAAGATGCCTCTCAGGTTTTCAATTTGATCGACCTGAACTATCCAGGGTTAGAAAAGGTGAAAGACTATTATAATCAGGGAGAGTCTGAGCAAGCTCTAGCTTCTTTACTCGATTATTATAGAGGAAGAAAAGGAATCAATCATCCGGATATCGATTTAAATAATATCACCGTTTCTAATAAGGAAAGAAAAATGGCCGACGAGGCATTAGAACATAAGTTCTTTGTGCACAATGGTTATCAGCCTTCTTTCTTTTATGGAGATGATATTGATTGGACTTATTGGCCTGTTGAAGATAATGAACTTCGCTGGCAATTGCACCGTACCAAGTGGTGGCAACCTATGGGTAAGGTGTATCAAGTAACCCACGATGAAACTTATGCTAAAGAGTGGGCTTTTCAATACCTAGATTGGATTAAGAAAAACCCATTACTTAAGACTAGTAATGCTTACGAGGGTGAAGATGTGAGTGCTGGGATTCCTGCCGACTTGCAAAATGTACGTTTTGCGTGGAGACCTTTAGAGGTGAGCCATCGTTTGCAAGATCAAACCATACAGTTTCTTCTGTTTAAAGATTCTCCTTCTTTTACTCCCGAATTCCTAGCTCAATTTCTATTGAACTATTATAAACATGCTGAGCACATCCTTCATAATTATTCAAAAAGTGGTAACCATCTTCTTTTTGAAGCGCAACGCATTATCTATGCTGGGGCATTCTTCCCCGAAATGAAACAAGCTAAAACTTGGAGAGCCAGTGGTATTGATATTCTTAATCGTGAAATCAAAATTCAGGTGTACCCCGATGGTATGCAGTTTGAATTGGATCCTCACTACCACCTAGCTTCAATTAACATTTTTGCAAAAGCAATCCGTGTGGCTGATGCCAATGGTTTTCGTGCAGAATTTGGGCAACACTACCTTTCAACCGTAGAAAGTATGATAGAGTGGGTGATCAACTGTCACTTCCCCGATTATACCAACCCTATGTTTAGTGATGCTAAACAAGATACTAAAGCGGATATGTTGAACAACTACAATGAGTGGTTGAAAATATTCCCCGATAATGAAGCTCTTCAGTATATGGCTTCAGATAGGAAAGAGGGCAAAGCTCCTTCACATCTTTCAAAAGCATTTTTATCCTCAGGTTTTTATGTATTCCGTAATGGTTGGGGCGAAGAGGCTACTCAAATGGTATTGAAGGCTGGACCTCCTGCTTTCTGGCATAGCCAACCCGATAATGGGACTTTTGAACTTTATATGAATGGTAGAAATTTCTTCCCCGATTCTGGTAGCTATGTTTATGCAGGTAATGAAGAAGTGAATAAGCAACGTGCTTGGTTTAAGCAAACACGTGTACACAATACACTTACTCTAAACAGAGAGAACATGACAAAGTGCGATTCTAAAAACTTGCTTTGGGATCAACCGAGTCAAAATGTTGAACGCTTGGTTTATGAAAACCCTAGTTATGAGGGTTTAACGCATCGTCGTTCTGTCTTTTTTGTAGATCAGATATTCTTTGTTATTGTGGACGAAGCCATGGGTGATGCTCAAGGTGATGTTGCCATTCACTACAATTTCTGTGAAGGTAACTTTAAATTTGATCCTAGTCATAACATCGTCATGTCAGGGTCAAGTGATCGTCATGACCTAGTCATGCAAGTGTTTAGTCCTAGTCAAATGCAAGTGAAGAAAGAAGAAGGTTGGGTTTCTTATGGCTATCGTCAGAAAACCGAACGAGACTCTTATGCTTTCAATGTAGAGAAGAAATCAAGCGATACTGTACGTTACATTACAGTTATCTATCCAATCACCAATAATAGCATGGCTCCAAAGCTGAAAGCTCATTTTAAAACCGTAGCGGCCAATGAAATGGCTGTCCAAGTTAAGCTGGGTAAGAAATCTTACACTTTGGGCTATCAATTTAACTAACTAACTAATAATTGAGATGAAGAACTTATTATTATTACTCTGTTTTTTACCCTTTGCACTTCCTGCTCAGGAGGCTGTGAAGCATATAGATAAGGAAGCAATTCATTATCGTATGCGTCAGCATGCTTATCCAGCTGGGGGCGAAGTAGTAAAGACCAATCCAGTAGCTTTACTGTGGCCAGTAGTAAGGGAGGGCAAGGTGAGTTATGGTGTTCGTCTTTCTCAGGATCCTAATTTTTCTGAGGGTAAGACAATTGCTGTATCTCGTTTGCCTTGGGCGATGTATAATACACATCGTAAATTGGCTAAAGGTACTTGGTATTGGCAATATCAAATTAATAAAAAAGGAGAATATCCTCAAAAGTCAGAGGTCTATCAATTTGAGATCACTGATGATGTAGATGTTCTAGAAACACCTACTATCCATGAGTTTTTGGATATTGTAAAAGGATATGAGCATCCTCGTATATTTTTACCTCCTAATCAGCTAAATGATTTTCGTTTGCGTAATGCCGATAGCAAAGATGCTAAGAAAGTTATTCAAGAAGCAACTAAAAACCTGAATCAAGAGTTAATTCCCGAAGCTCCAACACGTCCTCGCGATACAACTGGCGTAGAAGGTTTTGAGAAGAAAGTTTTGATGCGTTTTATGTATCACCGTTTTGGAGAAGTAGTGCGTCAGCCTATAGAAAACCAAGCTTTGGCTTACTTACTTACACATGACGATAAATATGCTAAAGAAGCATTAAGACAAGCTTTACATATTGCAGGAATGGATCCAAAAGGTCCTGCTACCCAAGAAGACTTCAATGCTGCATCGGCTATGCTAGCTATGGCAACTGCCTATGATGTAGCTTATCCTTATATGTCAGAAGCAGAAAAAGAATCTCTGAAGAAAGCGATCAAAGTTCGTGGAGATCACTTTTTTAGAAGCTATGCCAATATGTTTGAAGCACATGGTATGGATAATCACGTATGGCAACATACGCTAAGACGTTTTTTTATGACAGCCATAGCTATGGTTGGAGAAATAGACGATGCTGATCAATGGTTATCTTTTTGTTATGAAGTATGGTGCAGCAGATTCCCTGTTTTAGGGGGACGCGATGGTGGTTGGCACGATGGTAGTAGCTACTATCAAGTAAACTTTGAAACCTTTATTTTGATACCTAAAATATTGAAGAACCTTACAGGTGTAGATTTCTTTGATATTCCTTGGTTTAAAAATGCAGGTAAGTTCTTAGCCTACTCATTCCCTAAAAACTCTTACTCAACAGGTTTTGGTGATGGCTTTGAGGCTATGCTGAAACCGAATAAAAAATACATTGCTTATGCTGATGCTTTGGCTCGTGAAGTAGGTGATCCTATCGCTCGTGCTTATGCTAATAATCTAGTCAATGGTGATTTGGACAAGCTTGGTCAAGATAAGGACTTCCGTCTATACCGCCTACTAACAGAGAAAAAAGCAACAGATACCCCACAAGTAAGCTTAGATTCTATTCCTACAGCGGGATATTTCCCTGATGCAGGTTTTGCACTATTCCATACCAATATGGCTAAGACAAGAAGAAACTTGATGTTATCTTTCTTCTCTGTTCCTTTTGGTGCAACAGGTCATGCTCACGCTGCACAAAACGGATTTACAATCAGCTATGGTGGTAAGCAGCTATTTGGTGGCTCTGGTTACTATAGCAATTTCAACGACCCTCATACTCTGAAACATTATCGTACTAGAGGTCACAATACCATTTTGGCAGATAACAAAGCGATGGTTATAGGTGAAAACGGTTACGGTTGGATTCCTCGTTTTGCAAATACAGAAGCTCTAGGTTATGCTTTGGGTGATGGTTCTCATGCATTTGGCGATATGACTGCCGAATTCTGGTTGGACCGTATGGAAAAATCAAAAGTGGAATACACAGCAGAAAATGGATTTGGCAATCCTAAAGTAAAACACTTCCGTCGTCACATTGCATTACTTCGTCCTAATATGGTTGTCATCTATGACGAGCTAGAAGCAGAACAAGCTATTAACTGGTCTTGGTTACTACATAGCTATCAGAAGATGGTTCGTAAAGACGGAGCTTTATGGGGAGAA
Source organism: Bacteroides coprosuis DSM 18011 (assembly GCA_000212915.1). Lineage (NCBI taxonomy): Bacteria > Pseudomonadati > Bacteroidota > Bacteroidia > Bacteroidales > Bacteroidaceae > Bacteroides > Bacteroides coprosuis. Next base: position 2,389,323 of record CM001167.1, on the reverse strand, counting down.
AATGAATTTGTAAATGCTCAGGTCTATCTCTTCAGTAGTGATAAAAAACTGAAGCACACTATTACCAACGAGTATTTTGAACCCGCAGTAAATTGGAAGAAGAAGCCTGTAAATGGTAGCATTGAGTATGCTAAGAACTGGCATGCCAATTTTGACACCAAAGGCAAGTCTAAGAAGATGCGTTTCCTTGCACTTATCCGTATTGATGAGAAAAAGAATGAGTTAATAATTCCCAAAATCACCGATAAGGATATTCGTATTAAAGGGTGGAGTATCTCTGCCGAAATGGATGCTTCAAAACCTGCTCGTCTCGAGATTATGAACAAAAAAGGGGATGGTATCTATTATAATTCTCCTAGAGTAAAATCGAAACTAGAAGGTTCTACAATCATCTTTGATAAAAATAGTATTGTAGAAGAGTTAGTAGATAAGTTGCCTATTTCTAGGTAGTTAACTTTTCTGTTGAAACAAAATTAAACTTTTATAAAACATTTTTGATACTAGTAAGGCTGTTGTTGAAAGTAATATAATCAATTCTGAATTACGTTTACGCAATGACAGCCTACTTTTGAAGCAATAAAATAATTAATTATTAAAATTATTCCATGTAACATGAATCTAAAAGGAGTGATTGAGAAATAATAAACGTTAACCTTATGTACAAATTTAAAAAAATCAGTTTCCTGCTTTTACTTTTTATAGGGCTTAGTAGTACTTTATCGTATGCACAAGCTCAAAATGTAACTGTAACAGGAAAGCTTAAAGACAATTTTGACGAAGAGCTAATTGGAGCTACAGTAGTACAAAAAGGTACTACAAATGGTACAATTACCGATATAGACGGTAATTACAAGATCACAGTTCCTGCTAATGCAACACTAGAGTTTTCTTATATCGGATTAGAAACTTTAGCCGTTAAAGTAAATGGTAAGACTGTTATTGATGCACAACTTAAACAATCAAGCGAATTTCAACTCGATGAAGTAGTTGCTATTGGTTATGGTACAGTAAAGAGAAGTGAGCTAACTAGTGCTGTATCTTCTGTAAAGGGTGATGATATCGCAAATATCCCTGTAACAGATGCACTTCAAGCCTTGAATGGTAAAGTAGCGGGTCTACAAATTACACAAGCTCAAGGTTCTCCAGGTGCCGATGTTAAAGTACGTGTGCGTGGTGGTATTTCTATTACACAAAGCAATGACCCTCTATACATTGTTGATGGTTTCCCATCTCCTGATGGTCTTCGTGTGCTAGATCCTACAGATATTGAATCTATTGATGTATTGAAAGATGCTTCGGCAACTGCTATTTATGGTGCTGCTGGTGCAAACGGGGTAATCTTAATTACTACAAAATCAGGTAAAGAAGGTAAGGCTAATATCAACTTCGACTCTTATGTGGGTTTTAAGAAAATCTCTAAGCGTCTAGGAGTATTGAAGCCTCTTGATTTCGTAAAACTAGAATACGAAAGAGCAATGCTTGATGGTGGTATTGATGAAGCTCGTAAGTTTACTCAACGTTACGGATTAGGTTGGGATGAAGAAACTCCACTACTTGCTAATATGCAAAATACTTGGAATGATATGCCAGATGCTTATGGCAATCGTGCAGGTATCAACTGGCAAGATGAAATTTTTGATGGACAGACTCCTGTAACTCAAAACTACAAGTTCTCTGTAAATGGTGGTAATAAAGATACTAAGTATAATGTGTCTTTTGCTCATACAGATGATGATGGTGTGATGAAGGGTAGTGGATACGAAAAGAATAATATTCGTATGCGCTTAGACCAAAAATTAAATGAGAAATTACGTTTCTCTGCAAACGTAGGTTATGTATGGGATAAAACAACTGGTTTAGGTTCTCTAAACGAAGGTGGTCGTTTTAGCCGTATGCAACACATTATTCAGTATCGTCCTGTAATCAGTCGTGATGGAAATGATCAAGATCTATTAAATATGGATGTTGACCCTATCTTGGATAACGATTCTGGCAACGTTATGGTAAACCCTAATACTTCTATTACTGAAGAGAAACGTAAAAGAACAAGCCGCATTCTAAATATCAATGCTAGTATAACTTACAATATCCTTCCTAACTTAACTTACCGTGGTATGGTGGGTATGGGTCGTAATGACAATGATAACGATGTATTCTTTGGTCCTCGTAGTAGCCAAGCTCAACGTAGCGGTGGTCCTTATGCCGAACTAAGAAAAGCAAGTCGTGATAACTGGACATACAGTAATACATTGACTTACAAACCTAAAATCAATAGAAATCATAAGTTGGATATCATGGTGGGTCAAGAAGAAACTTACCGTCGTGATAAGAGCATGAACTTAGGAATTCGTAATTTTGGCGAAGATAACTTTGGTTTAAATGATTTAAGCCTAGGTAAATTTGCTGATGTTCCTACTAATGATGTATCTGATTCTCGTCAGTTATCATTCTTTAGCCGTGTGAATTATAACCTACTTGCTAAATATCTATTTACCGTAACTGTACGTACTGACGGATCTTCAAAATTTGGTGGTGATAGCAAATGGGGTGTATTCCCTTCAGGTTCATTTGCGTGGAGAGCTTCTGATGAAGACTTTATCAAGAATCTAAATATTTTCTCTGACTTGAAATTACGTGTTGGTTTTGGTACTGCTGGTAACAACAACATCCAAAACTATCTTTCATTGATGCGTATGGGTTCTAGCTATATGCCTGAAAACGGTATACAAGAAAACTCTTACTACGAACAACAGCTTGCAAACTCTAAGTTGAAGTGGGAAACTGACGTATCTACCAATATTGGTTTGGATATGGGATTCTTTAGCCAACGTTTACAAGTTACTTTAGACTTCTATCGTAACGAAGCAAGTGATCTTCTATTGAACAAGAATCTTCCATTGATTTCGGGTTTCCCTAGCATGATTGCTAATATTGGTAAGACAAGAAACGTAGGTTTTGAAATGGCAGTTACTTCATACAATATCGATAATGATAATTTCAAATGGAGTACAACTTTCAACTTTGCAACCAACAAGAATAAGGTAATCAAGTTAGCAGATGCTAGCACAATGCCTGTTCGTTCAAACTGGTCAAGTAACGAGTGGAATGGTTATGACTATATGATTCGTGAAGGTGAACCTATTGGTCAGATGTGGGGATATGTAAACGATGGCATTTACAAAGTAGAAGATTTCGATTTTAATCCTAATGCAGGCAAAGAAGAAGATGTTTATACACTGAAAGAAGGTATTGTTTCTGTTAGTGGAGAAAAGGTTCGTCCAGGTTACTGGAAATATCGCGATTTGAATGGTGACGGTGTTATCGACTCAAAAGACGAAAAAGTAATTGGTAAAGCTCAACCTAAGTTCTATGGTGGTATTACTAATAACTTCTCATACAAAGGTTTTGACTTGTCATTTGTATTAAACTACAGTGTAGGTGGTGATGTTTACAACGCTAACAAAATGTTCTATACAATGACTAAGAACCGTTATAAAAATGCGCTTACTGATGTATTAGGTCGTTTTACTTACATTGATCAAAATGGTGAAAATGTATATAGAAACCCAGATGCTCTAGCACAATTAAACTCTAATAATAATTATGCTTCTCTACACGGAACTCAAAACTTACAGTTCAGTTCTAAGTTTGTAGAAAGTGCTTCTTACTTACGCTTAAGCAACATCACATTCGGTTATACAGTGCCAAGAACATTAGTTCGCAAAATTGGTATTCAAAGCCTTCGCTTTTATGCAAGTATGAATAATCTATTTACAATCACAGGTTACTCTGGTTTCGACCCAGAAGTAGATACTCGTTCTAATGGAGGTCTATCTCCAGGTATTGACTGGGGTGCTTATCCAAGAGCTACAACTACATTATTTGGTCTTAACCTTACATTATAATAGAGATTACTATGACAAATATGATTAATAAAATAAAAACAGGAGCAGGTATTGTATTATCTGCCCTGCTACTAACAAATACTCTTTCTAGCTGTGAAAGCAGATTGGAAGAAAAACCATATAACTTCTACGGAGAAGATTATTATAGCTCTACTCACCGTATGAATATGGGATTAAGAGGTGTTTACGAAGTTTTTAGTGAGTTAAATACCTATGGCCAGTACTGGATGGTTTATGATACTGATACGGATATTGCCCATGTGAATGGTGCAAATTTAGGTCACGTAGCTCGTGACTTAGGACACTACAATGCTTATGCAAACCATCCTTGGCTAGAACAATCATGGGGAGCTTATTACTCAGGAATTAACCGTGCTAATTTACTTCTTGAAAATGCTCATAAAGTAAAAGTGGAGGCAGATGCTAAGGATACTGTATTGTATCACAACTACATTGCTGAAACTAAGGCTATGCGTGCTTTGGCTTACTTCGACTTAGTTCGTTTGTTTGGTGATATTCCATTGAAAACAGAACATTCTGAAGCAACTAGCAATTTTAAATTGCCTAGAACGAATGCTGAAGAAATCTATGATTTCATTATTGATGAGTTGAATGAAGCTATTCCTAATTTATTCAATTACGATGAATATCCAGGTGGTTTTGTTGGACGTATGTCTAAGACTGCTGCTCAAGCTATGTTAGCTCGTGTTTATTTATTCAAAGCGGGTTATAAGTTGACAGTAGATGGCAAGATGGAACGTCCTGCCAACTATAAAGAATACTACCAAAAAGTTGTAGAAATGGCTGATGCTGTAATCAATTCAGGCAAACATGAATTGAATCCTAGCTACGAGCAAATTTTCCGCAATATGTGCGAATTGAAGTTTGAACCGAAAGAAAATATGTTTGAAATTCAATTCTTCAATCCAGTGGGTGCTAATAGACACGTAAGTAATCAAGGAACTTACAATGGTCCTTCTATTCATCAGAATTCTCAATATGGTAGAGCAAACTCTTTTATTAAAACTTTAGGAACATTTGCTGCTATTTTTGAGAAAGATGATTTGAGAAAAGAAGTAGCTATTGCTGATTGGCAAATTAATAAAGATGACCAAGTCAAAAAAATCAATGCTAAGAGGAGCTATCAGTGGGCCCCTGGTAAATGGAGAAGAAACTGGCAGACTGCTGAAATTAAAGACATGAACAATACAGACGTTAACGTAGTAGTAATGCGTTATGCTGATGTTCTTTTAATGAAAGCTGAAGCTTTGAATGAAGTAAATGATGGTCCTACAGCTGAAGCTATCAAACTAGTAAATCAAGTTCGCCACCGTGCTTTCGGTAAAGAGATTGATGGTACGATGAAGAGAGATTTAAAAGTAGGTGATTTTGATCACGATAGTTTCTTAAATGAAATTATAAACGAACGTGCTCGTGAGCTATGTTTTGAAGGCGGTCGTAGAATGGATCTTATTCGTTGGAACAAATTAGGCGAAAAACTTCAAGAAACGAAAGAAGAACTTGCTAAGTTAACTAGCGAAGGTCATTTGGAAAAATTCAACTATATGGCTGGTGATAACTTCGTTGCTGGTAAACATGAGCTATACCCAATCCCTAATTACGAAATTAGAGAAACTGGTGCGGGTTGGAAACAAAATAACGGTTATACTGAATAATCAGAAAAGCTAACTAACTAACACATATTTTGATTATACCTCGAAAATACCTAGCTAATAACCTTATTAACTAGGTATTTTCATAAAAACTAATAATAAGAATACAAATGAAGAAAGTAGTCACATTTGGAGAAATCATGTTGCGTTTAGCAACACCTGGATACCAACGTTTTATCCAGTCAACTAATTTAAATGCCACCTTTGGTGGGGGTGAAGCCAACGTCGCTGTCTCTTTAGCAAACTATGGCATTCCAGCTCAGTTTATCACTCGCTTACCTCAAAATGACATAGGCGATTGGGCTATCTCTGAACTACGCAAATATAATGTAGATACACAAGCTATCCTTCGTGGAGGCGAGAGAGTCGGTATCTACTTTTTAGAAACAGGAGCTGTAGCTCGTCCCTCAAAAGTAGTTTACGATAGAGCACACTCCTCTATTGCTACTATCCAGCCGGGCAGCATCAATTGGGATGAAGTCTTTGAAGGCGCTCAATGGTTCCACTGGACAGGAATTACTCCAGCTATCTCGCAAGAAGCAGCAGATGTATGTCTAGAGGCAATCCAAGCAGCTAATCGCTTAGGTATTACAGTGTCTTGCGACTTAAACTACCGCAAAAATCTATGGAAGTATGGTAAAACAGCCTCAGAAGTGATGCCTGCTTTGGTAGAAGGATGTGATGTGATCTTAGGAAATGAGGAAGATGCAGAAAAAGTATTTGGTATAAAACCAGAAGGCTTTGATGTGACTCAAACCAAAGGTCATGTAGATAGTGCAGCCTTCGAATCGGTATGTGTACAGTTGAAGAAACGTTTCCCAAGAACCAAGAAAGTGATTATCACTCTTCGTGGATCTATCAATGCCAATCACAATACTTGGGGAGGCTGCCTTCATTCAGATCGTCTATACGAATCTAGAAGATATGATATAACTCATATTGTAGACCGTGTGGGTGGTGGAGACTCATTCATGGGTGGTCTTATCTATGGCTTGATTTCTTACCCCCAAGACGATCAAAAAGCACTCGATTTTGCCATTGCAGCATCTTGCTTGAAACATACCGTTTATGGTGATTTCAATCTAGTGAGTGTCAAAGAGGTAGAAGGCTTAATGGGAGGAGATGGCTCAGGTAGAGTGTCTCGCTAAAAAAAGGTAATCCAATTAATAACTATATAAAGAAAGAAAAAATGAATAACGCATTTGACTTGACAGGAAAAGTAGCCCTTGTAACAGGTGGTACTTATGGAATTGGTATGGCAATGGCAATGGCTTTAGGAAAAGCTGGAGCAACAATCATAATCAACGCTCGTCGCTCAGAAATGGTGAAAGAAGCGGTAGCAGAATACGAAAAAGAAGGCTTGAAGGCTTACGGATTTACTTGTGATGTAACCAAGGAATCAGAAGTACAAGCGATGGTAGCAGAAGTTGAAAAGACAGTAGGCACTATCGATATTCTAGTAAATAATGCAGGTATCATCAAACGTATCCCCGTACTAGAAACTAGTGTAGAAGAGTTTAAGGAAGTTATTGATGTTGACCTAGTAGGTCCATTTATTGTATCTAAAGCAGTAGCTCCAGGTATGATTCAAAAGGGTGCAGGAAAAATCATAAACATCTGCTCTATGATGAGTGAACTAGGTCGTGAAACAGTATCGGCATACGCAGCAGCAAAAGGTGGGTTGAAGATGCTAACTAAAAACCTAGCATGCGAATGGGCAGAACACAACATCCAAGTAAATGGTATCGGCCCAGGTTATATCGGCACTCCTCAAACCGCACCACTTCGTACCGATGGTCATCCATTCAATGATTTCATCATCTCTAAAACACCAGCAGCTCGTTGGGGAACTCCTGAAGATTTAGAAGGTCCAGTTGTATTCTTAGCCTCTGGTGCTTCAGACTTTGTGAATGGACATATCCTTTACGTAGATGGAGGTATCCTAGCTTATATCGGAAAACAACCTAAATAATAAGTAACTCAATGGCAAATTTTTCAAGATTACAGGTTCTCCAAAATATGGTGAATGTACCTATGGTTCCTGTATTTTATCATAAAGACCTAGAAGTAGCCAAGCAAGTTCTCAAAGCTTGTTACGAAGGGGGTGTGCGTGCATTTGAATTCACCAACCGTGGTGATTTCGCACATGAGATATTTAGAGACTTGCATCTTTGGAGTCGTGAAAACTGCCCAGAAATGGTGTTGGGTATAGGCTCAATCCTAGATGCTCCAACTGCTGTACTCTTTTTACAACTAGGAGCAAACTTCGTGGTAGGACCCATGTTCAACCCAGAAGTCGCTAAAGTATGTAACCGCCGTCAGGTGGCTTATATTCCAGGCTGTGGCTCTGTAACAGAAATCAGCAATGCTCAAGAAATGGGTTGTGAGGTAGTCAAAGTATTCCCCGCAGGTAACGTAGGGGGACCTTCATTTGTAAAAAACATCAAAGGACCTATGCCTTGGTCTCAATTGATGGTAACAGGAGGAGTAGAACCCACTCGAGAAAACCTAACTACTTGGGTAAAAGCAGGAGTAACTTGCATTGGTATGGGTTCAAAACTCTTCCCCAAAGAAGTAATAGCTGCCCGTGACTGGTCAAAAATCACCGAAATGAGTCGTGCCGCACTCGGTTATATTGCCGAAGCACGTTAATCCATAAAAACAGAGTACATGAATTTTTTAGAACACTTGAATTCAGGTATAAGCTATATTATTGGTCTAGGTCCTAGCGTGATGATGCCCATTATCTTTACGATAATAGGTATCCTGCTAGGAGTTAAGGTAGCCAAAGCTGTACGTTCAGGATTGTATGTAGGGGTGGGTTTTATCGGATTAAATGTAATCACAAACCTGCTAACTAGTAATTTAGGTCCAGCCGTACAAAAATTAGCTGATATCTACGGGCTTCAAACGGATATCTTGGATATTGGTTGGCCAGCAGCAGCAGAAATCGCTTACACCTCATCGGTAGGTGCCTTAGTAATTCCTGTCTGCTTGATTATCAACTTAGTTCTTTTGCTTGTTAAAGGAACTAAAACAGTAAACATCGATATTTGGAACTTTTGGCACCATGCCTTTATCGGCTCTATCGTAGCTGTAGCTACAGATAGTGTTGTGTATGGCTTGTATGCCGCTATTATCTGCTATGTGCTTTCTTTGGTCATGGCCGATTTTACAGCAGATCGCTTTGCTAAGTTCTACGATAAGATGGATGGAATCTCTATTCCACAACCTTTTGTGGTAGCCTTTGCCCCTTTTGCATGGCTAATCAATAAAGGCTTAGACTTCATCCCAGGTATGAATAAAATCAATATTGATGCCGAGGGAATGAAAAAGAAATTTGGTTTGTTAGGTGAACCTATCTTCTTGGGCGTAATCATAGGCTGTTTGCTAGGTGGTCTAGCTCGCTATGAATTTGCCGATGTCCTAAAACTAGGCGTTGTAATGGGTGCCGTAATGGAGTTAATTCCACGAATCACCTCTTTATTTATAGAAGGTTTGGTACCTATCTCAGAAGCAACCAAAGAATTAATCAAAAGAAAATTTGCAGGTAAAACCACAGGTTTCTTGATCGGCATGAGTCCAGCACTTGTTATCGGTCATCCAGCCACCCTTGTGGTAACCATATTACTTATTCCCGTATTGCTTTTCTTGTCGGTAGCACTACCTGGAAATAAGTTCTTACCTCTAACCAGTTTAGCAGGTTTGCTTTATGTTTTTCCAATGATACTACCTTATACCAAAGGAAATGTTTTTAAGACATTCCTGATTGGTTTAATAATGATGGTAGCCGGAAACTATATCGCAACAGGTCTGGCAGGTATTTTTACCGAAGCAGCTCACCAAACAGGAACCATCGCTATTGCCGATGGCCAGCAGGTAGCTTGTATCGACTTTGCCGCTAGTCCACTAACCTGGGTAATCTATCAATTCACTGCCAATTTAAAACTGGTAGGAAGTATTCTTATCGGAATATTTACTTTAGGCTTAGTAGTTTTAAACCGACAGAAAAATGTAATCATAAAAAAATAGAGTTAAGATGAAAAAATTAATGCTGTTAGTATGCTGCTTAGTAGCAGTTTTGTCAGTAAGTGCACAAAAGCACATACAGTATGAAGTACGTTATGCACATCATCCAGAAGATGTGAAGAATTACGATACAGAAAAGTTGCGTAAACACTTCTTATTCGAAAAGGTATTCGAATCGAATCAGATCAATATGATTTATACCATGTACGATCGTTTTATCGTAGGTGGAGCTTTACCTATGGGTGAGGTTTTAACCCTAGATGCTATTGATCCTTTAAAGGCACCCAACTTTTTACACCGTAGAGAGCTAGGTATCATCAATGTAGGAGGTGAAGGTATTGTAAAGGTAGGTAAGAAGAGCTACAAACTAAACTTCAAAGAAGCTCTTTATGTAGGAGCAGGAGATCACGAAGTAAGCTTTGAATCAGTAGATGCAGGTAAACCAGCTAAATTCTACTTCAATTCAGCACCAGCACACACTTCATACCCAGTAAAGAAGATTACGCTAAAAGAAGCTAATATCATAAACGCTGGTTCATTAGAAGAATCAAATGCACGTGTGATCAATCAGTTGATAGTAAAAGAAACAGTACAAGTATGTCAACTGCAAATGGGTCTAACTGAACTACAACCAGGTAGTGTTTGGAACACTATGCCAGCACACACACACGACCGTAGAATGGAAGCCTACTTCTACTTCAACTTACCAGAAGACCAAGCAGTATGCCACTATATGGGTCAACCTCAAGAATCACGTCACATCTTCCTTCACAACGAACAAAGTGTGATTTCTCCCGAATGGTCAATCCACGCAGGAGCAGGAACATGTAACTATACATTTATCTGGGGTATGGCAGGTGAAAACCTAGACTATAACGATATGGATAAAGTATATCCAACGGATATAAAATAAGAAATCGGAAAGTACAGCGTAATATACGCTATATTATATAATGTGAACATATCAGTGAGAAAGCTGTGTCTTTAATTAGGCACAGCTTTTTTTATGAACGAATATTCTGGAGTAGTTTTACTTGTTGGCTATCTTGCGAAGGTTGCAAGAGATATTGACCAATACATTACATATTCCCCATACGAGTATGCCCACGGCTATAATACCAAAAGAGGAGAGTAGGGCAATGGCTAGTTGTCTTCCACCATGATGAGCCATCAGAAAAAAGCAGAATATTGCAGAGACAATGCTTAGTGTCAGGAAAATACGAGAGAAGGCTCTCAATATGCCATCTGCATTTTCTAAATCTACAAGTTCGGGATCTAGATCAATCGGCTTAAACATAAATTTAGTTTGGTTGGTACCGCAGTTTGGGCAAGATTCTGTTCTGCTCCTATCGAATTCTTGTCTGCATTTTACACATCTCATAGTTAAGGGCTATTAATCGGTTTTTTGTATGCGTATAAATTAGATATAAAAGTTGGAATTGTAAACAAAATAAGTGAAATATTTTTGTGAGAAGCCTCACTATTCTAGTGGTTATAAAAAAGGAGCTATTCAATACAAAGTGAATAGCTCCTAGAAGGTTGTTTTTTATAGGATTGAATGATCAAACATAGATTACTCCCATCCTGGGTTTTGCTTCAAGTTAGGATTTAGTGATAATTCTTGAATAGGAAGAGGACTTAAATATCTCTTATCATTGGGTTCCCATTTTCGTTTAGGGTCATTAATCTCTTTATCAATGTAAATACGTAGGTAGTTTTTCCCATCTATTTTAATGGTTTGTTTCATACTTAACATACCGTCAAGTGCTATCATATCTGGCGTAATTCTTAATCCCACCATAGTTTTAGGGTTTTCAAATAGCTTTACAGCATTCCATCTCATAATATCGTCCCATCTCACTATTTCACCTACAAGTTCGATTCTTCTTTCTCTTCTAATTTCATAGAGTAGTGGAGATACATTGTATCCATAGTTTATCGGATTTGGATCTGCAATAGGATTGACAGACAAGTGAGCCATATCAACTCTATCTCGTAAAAGATTAATTGTTTTATCTAACACAGTCTGTGTACATTCACCCAATTCAGCTTTCGCTTCAGCATAAATCAATAAGATTTCTGCATATCTAAAAGCAAACTGATCGAACATACTTTGAATTGCTTCTTGATCTTCAGGTTTTGCAGGCATAAACTTAACCAAGCGGTAACCAGTTACTGCATCCCAAATATTTACAGGGAAACCTGGAGCACTAGGTATCTGTTGGCCATCTTGTATGAAGAATGGCTTGTGGTCGTTATCTACAATTTGATAAAGACGAGGGTCACGATTGGCTATTTCATCTTCAAAGGTATTATCTCCTTTGTAAAGCTCACTTACTCCTATGGGTTTACCATCGACGCATAAAAAAGATTCTATAAAATCTTTACTACATCCTCTTTGCGGCATCTGAGAAGATAAGAATCCTAAGAAATGGCCAAATCTACTAACACCACGAATGTATCTAATTGCTAATATGGCTTCTTCATTGCCCCATAAATCATCTTGGATAAATAAGTTTGAATAGTGAAGAGGGTAGCCTTCATACGGAATTTGTCCATATCCTTCGTTAGAACCTCTTACAATTTTATACTTACCTGTATTCATGATTTCGAGAGATAAGTCAGCCGCTTTACGAATTAGTTCTTCAGCAGAAAAATCATCCTTGTATTTATTGTATTTTCTGAAAGTACCTTCATGTAAGCATACTCTAGCCAATAAGGATTTAGCAGCATCTTTGTGTAGTCTATCTTGATCTTCCTTACCTTTTTCGGGAAGCCACTCAATAGCATATTCTAAATCTTCGATGATGTGCTTCAGGATTAAACCTCTAGGATCTCTCCCTTTATACAGCTCTTCTTTATCTGTAGTTTGTAAATCATTATCATACCAAGGAACATCTCCGAAATCTTTTATTTTCCCAAAGTAATGTTGAGCCTTAAAAAACTTCACTTCTGCGACATACTTATTTATTTTTGCTTCAGGAGCAGATACGGTATGATATCTGTTTAGAAAATAGTTACACTGGCGCACAGTTCTCCAGCTCCAGCCTCCATCATCAGCTGTCTTTGGGATAACCACTTCATCAAATAATGTTTTGTTATAAGTTTGATGCAGCAGATTGTCGCTATTGGTATCACCAAAACCATGTGATCCATTTATAGCATAGAGCCCATTTGTGTAGTATTCCAAATCTTGAATACTTCTCCAATAAGTAGCATCAGTAATCCCTTCTTTAGGCTCTAAGTCAGTTACCATACAGGCACTGAGCAAGATACTGATGAATAAAGTGGGGATTGTATATTTTAGTTTCATATTGAAAATTAATTAAAAAGTTAAGTTTACTCCAAGAGAGAATTTACGTGGTCTTGGGTAGGCTGAAGCTGAAAGATCTTCAGGGTCAAAAGCCTTTGGTAAATGTGAGAATGTAAGTAGATTCTCTATAGACAAGAAAATCCTAGCATTTTGAATATACATTGGTCTTATCCATTCATAAGGAAGAGTATATCCAAGATCTAATGTTTTCAGTTTTAGATATGCTCCATTTTTAATATATCTATCAGAAGGCAATCTGTTTCCCGAAGATAAGAACTTAGGTCTAGGATAATAGGCATTTGGGTTTTCGGGAGTCCAATAATCTAGAGTAAAAGTATGTGGGTTGATAATATTTACTCTATCGCCACTTACTTCATTAATACCCCAGAAGGTATCAGAATTTAAGAAAACATCTCTTTTCATTATCCCTTGCCATTGCATGGATAAATCAAAGCCTTTGTATTCAAATCCAAGATTGAATCCATAATTATATCTAGCTAATGAATTACCTATCTTTTTCATATCTCCTGAATCATCGACAGTCATTTTACCATAATCTATAAAGCCATCACCGTTTAGGTCTTCATATTTTACATCACCAGGTCCCCAAGCTTGTCCAATACGACTCTGATCGGCTGACTTCTCAATTTCTTCTTGACTTTGGAATAATCCTTTAGATTCAAATCCCCATATTTCTCCATACTCCATACCTTGATAAAACTGAGAACGTAGAGTTTTAGTAGGGTTGTTTACTTTCGTGATTTTAGTTTTAGAATCACCCAAATAGAATCTACCCCAATAGCTCAAGCCGTTTTTAAGTTGATCCATCCATCCGATAGAGAACTCAAAACCAGTTGTTTTCAAGCTTGCTCCATTTTCTTTTGGAATAGAAGATCCTAGAACAGCAGGGAGTAATTCTCCATCCCAAAGCATATCTTTTGTATCTCTGCGATAAATATCCACAGCAGCAGTTAGTCTGTTATCCAAGAAGCCAGCATCAATACCCCAGTTGGATTGATTTACAGTTTCCCAAGTAATAGAACCCGAAATAAGTTCTGGAGCCATAATTGCTTTAGGGCGTGTACCTCCAATGATATAGTCAGTTTCTGTTTCGTAGTATTCTTGTAGATATCCGAAGTTACCCACTAAGGCTTGGTTACCCAATGAACCATAAGAAACTCTTACTTTTAAATTAGTCCACCAATTAAGTGCTGGGGTCTTTTTCCAAAGCGGTTCTTCAGAAATTCTCCATCCGATAGATCCAGAAGGGAAGAACTTGTAACGTTTATCTTTCGGGTAGCGAGAAGAACCATCATATCTACTATTAAATTCTGCTAAGTATCTTCCTTTATAGTCATAGCTAAATCTCATAAAAAGTCCATTGATAGAATAATGAGTTTTGCTACCATAAGTGCTCTTTTCTCCCGAAGCACCGTCAATAGAAGGCTTTGCTTGGTTGATCAGATTTAAACGAGCCGCTATCATATTGCTATTCTTATTGTACTCTTGGTTGTAACCAATAAGTGCTTTGATATTATGAGCATCGTTGAAACTCTTTGTGTATTCAGCAAATATGTTTACTGCATTTTGGTATGAGTCTGCATTGCATAAACTGATAGAACTCGGATTGGTATAAGGGAAGAGCTGTTCTGTTCCCGGTACTGCTCGATACTCAAAAAAAGACAATCCCGTTTGTTCTTGATTACTTGAGTTTTGTGAGTAAGTATAGTCTAGGTTTACTAATAACCCCTCTAGTGGTTTAAGCTGCAATCCTGCAGAAAGCATGGTGTTATTACTTCTAGATTGAGATGTACCAGCTAGTTTTTGAACTGCTACTGGGTTTACAACTCGTCCTTGTCCTGAGAAATTTCCATCGGGATGATATACGGGCATAAGAGGACTCAATCCTTGTGCAGAATAGCTAGCTCCTGGTTGTCCATAAGTCGATCCATTGGATGGTGTATCTCTTTTATTGTAATTGTATGACATTTTACCACTTACCGATAACCAATTGGTAATATTGGTTTTGATATGCATAAAGGCATTGACTTTCTGGTAATTGTCATTTACATTCTTGTACAAACCTTCTACATTATTATAAGTAAATGATGAATAATAGGTTGTACGGTCATTTCCTCCAGATATACTTGCATTATACTGCTGAGAGAAACTATTCTTTTAGTAGATCTGATCCCACCAATTAGTATTTCCTACATATTGATAAAGTGATCTATCTATCGTTTCATCAAAAAACACAGCTTCATTATTTCTAGGATCCTTAAAGTACTTTTCAGCATACTCATAAATCTTAGGTTGGAAGAAGTGTTCGTTCTCTGTTCCATTTGAGTTGTTAAATGCTCGGTCTATGTAATCTATATACTGAAGTGAATTTAGTGATTTAGGTTTTTCACTTGCTTTTTGCCAATAACCCATAGCCGAGACTTGCACGACGGGTTTTTCGCTTTTCTGTCCACTACGTGTGGTAATCAGTACTACCCCGTAAGCCGCTCTTGCTCCATAAATTGCTGCCGAAGAGGCATCTTTTAATACGGAGATAGATTCTATATCGGATGGGTTTATCTGATCTAGACTCATCTCCACATTATCTACCAATATTAGAGGACCGGCTTGGTTGAAAGAAGTCATACCTCGTATATTGATTTTCTTAATGCTATTGCTAGGCCCTGCATTGGTCTCAATGTTAAGGTTGGGTACAAGCCCTTGTAAGCCACTCGCAATATTAACAATAGGTCTATCTTTTAGGGTTTTGTTATTCACCTGCTCCACAGCTCCTGTCAGGTTTACTTTTTTCTGTGTACCATAACCCACTACAACCACCTCCTCAAGAAATTTTCTATCAATTTCTAGATTGATGTCAATATCTTGATCATTGGTACAGAATATTCTTTTTCTTGGAAACCCACATAAGAACAAAGAATACAAGCGCCTTGGTCCACAATGATTTGAAACTGGCCATTCATATCGGTAATAGTACCATTACTACTGCCTTCTTCTCGAATGGATACTCCCACTAAAGGTTCACCTTCGTGGTCTTTAATACTTCCTTTTACTGTCAGCTTTTTCTTCTGTTGACTAGAAGTATTCTGTGATAGAGTTTCTATCTTATTACTTGCCTTGGCAGTTTGTGAATCCTTGCTATACGAGTAGCTCGGTGCACAAAATAGCGCTGCAACAAGTAATAAAGCAGAAGCTCTATTACAATTAATAATTTGAATTAAATTAAACATAAAGTGTAAATAGTTTAGTGAAATATTTTTATCTCTTTAATAAAGTGTATAATTATTTGTTTTATGTGAATAAATCTAAATAATGAAACGACTAACTTGATAAGCTGTTTTTAGATAGTTGTATATTCAAGACTTTAGTACTTCTGAATAATAAGCGTCTTTTTGTTCTTAATTGATAGCAATTTGGGTCATATACTTGTCTTTTATTATTTAAAAATCTATTCCAGTGTCATATTGTTGTAGTTTGATAAAACTAAATAATATAAAAAAAGATTAATTTACTAATAATAAGGGTTAATATATTTTTCAAATATTGTTTATTATTCTATATAAGTTAACATATAATGATGCCTCTCTAGGCATATATATGTAATATAATGGCTTTTGGCTGTTTCTAAAGCGGGTTGCAAAAATAAAAGTAGAAGTGAATATTATTTACAGTATATTTATCCTGTTTTTATTTATTTGCTTCTTTTTTTTGATAAAAGTGTAATAATGGGATGGTTTAGTGAGCTTAGGGTGCTTTTTGTCAAAAGTGTAAAAGAGAGGATAAGAGAGATTTGTGGAGGCTATTAAAAGTAGAAATGAAACTGGTATGGAAGACTAAGTTTGGATTTAGCAATCTTATATAATTAGGTAATACTAGGAGTATATTAAGCGCCTTTTTTTGTCGTGTATAATATACAATTTAGAAAGAGTATAAAAGATTGCTTTTCGTGATAGGATGTTATATTCAGATACTGATTGTTTTAACAAAGGGAGGAGTATCGAAAAGAATGTCAGAAAAACAGAGCATAATCACTTTATTGGGGCATGAGTTATCCCTAAAAAAATAGACTGCCTGGAGAAAAGACAGTCTATTTATGAAGTGAAAAAAGAGTATTTATTTTTTTCTTTCTACTCTTAAAATATTTTGGAGTTCAAAAACCTTCTCAGGATGCTGAGTTGCTACATTAACTTGTTCTGAATTGTCGTCGGCCATATTATAAAGTTGTGGCTCTAGGAGGTTCCCTGTTTCGGCTTGTGGAGCCCAAGGCACAATCTTGGGGCCTTCATTTGGCTCGATATACTTCCACTCCTTAGTGCGTACAGATAAGGTATGGTTGGCAGATTGTTGAATAATATAAGGACGGTCTATCTCGTTATGACCTAGCCACGTATCGAGTCTGTTTTCACTATCGGGAGCAAAACCTCTGGGTATTTTAGTATCTACCAAAGTGGCAAAAGAAGCCATTAAGTCGATCTGCGAAAGGAGAGCTTCCGATTTTTTTCCTTTCTTTATCTCTTTGGGCCAACTTACAATTACGGGTACAGCTGTTCCTCCCTCAAAAGCGCTATACTTCATCCCTCTAAATGGGCCAGCTGGTTTATGGCCGTGAAGTAGTTCTTCTGCTTGGTCATCGTAACCATCGTCGATAACAGGGCCGTTGTCACTCGAAAGAATGATCAGGGTATTTTCTTCTAGGTTGAGCTCCTTTAGGGTCTTGAGAATTTCACCTACCGACCAGTCGAATTGTGCGATAGCATCTCCACGAACACCCATTTTGTTTTTACCTCTAAACCGATCGTGAGGGAAGCGAGGAACATGCACGTCATTGGTTGCAAAATAGATAAAGAAAGGGTTGTCTTTATTCTCCTTGATAAAATCTATGGCATGAGTTGTAATTGAATCTGCCAGATTTTCATCTTTCCAAAGAGCTTTACCGCCTCCTCTCATATAGCCGATGCGTCCGATGCCATTAACAATAGCCATGTCGTGTCCGTAACTCGATTTTTGATTGTATAAAAGTTCGGGATGTGTACTTCCCAAGGGTTCGCCAGGGAAAGGCTTTTCATAACTAGTCTCAATAGGGTGCTCGGGGTCGTAATTAGCAACCTTGCCATTTTCAATAAATACACAAGGCACACGGTCGGCAGTAGCAGCCATAATATAGGAATAGTCAAAACCTAAATCTCCCAAATGGGCAGCCAAAGGAGCATTCCAATCTTGTTCGCCCGATTTATCTCCTAAGCCTAAATGCCATTTGCCAAAAGCCG